>JAJYWG010000329.1 GCA_021791615.1 Actinomycetes bacterium | reverse complement strand
GGTAAAGGAACGAGAGGGTCACGGCAGGACGAGCTCCGTGCCTGCGTCCAGTCGTCAAAGTGCCGGTCGCAGGCCACGGATGACGTTCTCGGCACCGACGGGCAACCTCGCCGCTGTCGTCCGAAGTTGACCGAACTGGTCCCGGTCCGCTTTCCGGCTGAGACACTTGATGAGATTCGTCGTCGGGCGGGAGAGGACGACCCCTTTGTGTCGAGCTGGATCCGCCGAGCTGTGGAGCACGAGCTCAAGGCGGAGAAGACGGGCTGAATACTCCGGGCCACCCGGAGGCCTGGCCTGGCGTTTCTCGGGCTCGCTGACAAGGGATTGCATGTAGATTGCATGTGACGTATACTGAGTCCATGGGCACCACCAAGTCTCGCAACAGCCACTCCGTCACTGTCGGCTTTTCCATTCCGGAGACCGAGCAGTCCCGCCTTGACCACCTCGTGGAAGTCTTCAGCGGAGGCAATCGGAGTGCCTTTCTGCGGATGGCCATGGACCGCATGGAAGCAGCAGACCGTGCTCAGCGTCTTCGCTCCATCCAGTCGTACGGAGCCAAGCGCTCCTCCGACCGTGGCATTGCCCCAAGCGAGATCAGCGACCGGGTGAAGCGAGTCCTCGCCCGCCGAGCGGAGGTGTGACCGAAAGGAGATCGGCGCAGCCGGTCGTCTTCGACGTCAACGTCTTCATCGACGCTGTCGTCACGGGTCAAGATTCGTTCGACTCGTGGCCGAGTCCTCCCCCAACCTCCGGGCACTACGCCGCTGACTGTGTTGGCATCGCCAACGATGCGGTCGAGTTCAGCCTGTGGCTCAGCCCACATATGCTCACCAACATCGAACGGGTGCTCGAAACCCCTGAAGCCGACGGAGGCTTCGAGTGGGACCCGGAGCCCATCGAGGAGTACCTCAGCGTCCTCGTCGAGATCGCTGAGGCGTCCGGTGGCGGAGTGCTCGAACCCGATGAGGCCGTCACCGACTGCCCGGACTACGAGGACAACCGCATCCTGGAGCTGGCGCTCGCTGCTCAAGCCGTCCTCATCGTCTCGAACGACAGCGACCTCCTCCACATGACGCCGTGGCGAGGCATCGCCGTCCTCTCCCCTCGTGACTTCGCTGCCCGGGTCGATGCTGCTCGTCGGGCGAAGCATCGCTGAGCAAGCGCTCCCCGAACCGCAAATAACCCTGTGGGTGCCGACAACTCCGTCCCCAAGCTCAGGTCGCCATCCGGTACTCGTGGATGAGGCCGCCCAGACGATCGGCTCTTCGTAGCCTGGAGGGGTCAGCCGTACCGATCAGCACAGGAGTAGCACCGGGCGCGGAGGGTGCACCCTGGTCTAGAGACCGGTGGGGTCGGTGGGAGTTGTAATGCTCGACGTACTCGGCAAGGACTGCTTCGAGGTGCCGGCCCCCGAGGATGAGCATCCGGTCGAGGCACTCGCGCCGGATGGTGCCGATCACGCGCTCGCAGATGGCGTTGGCCCGAGGAGCCTGGACCGGGGTTCTGATGACCATGACGCCCTCGGCGGCGAAGAGGGCGTCGAAGGAGGCGGTGAACTTGGTGTCGCGATCGCGGATGAGGAACTTGACCGGGTTCGCCCGGTCGGCGAGCTCCATCGAGAGGTTCCGGGCCTGCTGGGTGACCCAGCTCGCGACCGGGTTGGTCGTGACGCCGGCGATCCGCACGAGACGGCTGTCGTGGTGGATGAACCCGAGGACATAGAGCCTGCGGAGGAGAAGGGTGTCGACCTGGAAGAAGTCGCACGCCATCAGCTCTCTCGCCTGGGCGGCGAGGAACTCGGCCCAGGTCGGACCTGACCTGCGCGGTGACGGTTCGATGCCGTGGCGCTTCAGGATCGCCCAGAGGCTCGAGGGGCGATGACGATGCCCATGGTGGCCAGTTCGCCGTGGATGCGGCGGTAGCCCCACTGGGGATTCTCCGTCGCCAAGCGGAGAACCACGGCCGTGGTTCCCTTCGGATAGTCGGTCGACCTGGCCGATGCTGCGGGTAGGTCCAGTGCTTGGCGACGAGGTCTCGGTGCCAGCGCAGCAGGGTCGACGGTTGGACGAAGAGGTGCCCGAGGCGGTGGCGGGGGAGCAGCCGTGCGAGTCCCGCCAGCACCGCTCGGTCTGCCGGCTCCAGCGCCGGTCGGTGGACCCGGCGCCGCAGGACCGCCACCTCTTGACACAGGATCACGACCTCGACGGCGAGGTCGGTGTCACTGCGGAAGATGAGTCGGATGAGCTGGAGGGCGCGCCAGAACGCCCGGTAAAGGAACGAGAGGGTCACGGCAGGACGAGCTCCGTGCCTGCGTCCAGTCGTCAAAGTGCCGGTCGCAGGCCACGGATGACGTTCTCGGCACCGACAGTTTGCCGCAGATGATGACAGTGCCCGGATCGCCGACGGTGGCCGTCAGCGCTTCTCCTTGGGTGGTTCGGCTCGGGGCGTGGTCCGGGGGTGTGAGATGGGGACGTTCAGGTTGAAGTGCACCCCGGCCATGCGGATCGCGAAGCAGAGCGCGGCGGCCACGACGGCGATGGCGCCGCCGTAGAAGTGGAACTCGAGCGCCAGCGCGGTGAGGGTGGCGCCGCAGGCGGCCGGGATGGCGTACAGGCCGCTCGAGAGCACCGTCGGTACCTTCCTGATCACCACGTCACGCACGGTGCCGCCGCCCACCCCGGTGATGGTGCCGAGGACGACCGACTGGAATGGCCCGAGATGGGCGGCGAAGGCGGTGGTGGTGCCCGTGACACAGAAAAGCGCCAGGCCAGCGGCGTCGAAGAGGGTGATCGAGTGCTGGAGGCGCAGCCACACCTGGCGGGCGAAGAAGGCGGCGATGCCGGCTCCGCCGCCGACGGCCAGGTAGCGCCAGTCCCGGAACGCCGCGGGGGGAAGCGAGCCGATGAGCACGTCGCGGATGATGCCGCCCCCGAGGGCGGTGATCACGGCGAGGACGACGACCCCGACGATGTCGAGGTTCTCGGCCTCCATCGCCGTGAGGGCGCCGTTCAGCCCGAACACGAAGGTGCCCGACAGATCGAGCGCCAGCTGGAGGCTGGAGGCTGGGCTCGACACCTCCGCTACTGCTCGCCGGCTCGGGGCGGGGCGAGCCAGGCCAGCGCCGCGACGACCATCGCTTGGATCCCGGTGTCCAAGGTGGGCTCGATGACCGGAGCGAAGTGCGCCGAGTGGTTGACGGGGATGTCCTGGGCGATCCGACCTGCCTGCTCGGCCTTTTGGTAGGTGGCGGGGTCGGTGCCGCCGATCCCCCAGTAGCAGTAGGGAACCCCGAGGGCCGAGGCGATGTCGCTGAAGTCCTCGCTGGCGGTCTGCATCGGAAGCGGCCGGGCGCGTTCCCCGAAGTACGAGGCGAAGGCCGCCGCCACCTTCTCGGTGGTCTTGGCGTCGTTGTCTGTGAGCGGGAAGCGCTCGAACAGCTCGTAGTCGGCCGGTCTCGGGCATCTCGACGCCACGCACTCGGCGTCGACGATCCGCTGGATGGCGTCGCCCCAGGCCTCGGGAGCGGCGGGCTGCGGCTCGG
>JAJYWG010000383.1 GCA_021791615.1 Actinomycetes bacterium | reverse complement strand
GACGTGAGGACGCTCTACGGCCTGCGCTCGTCCCTCGTGCACGGGTCGAACATCTCGGAGGCGGACCTCCGGCGGATCCTCGAGACTGTCTCGACCGTGCCGGCCGGCGAGATGTTCGGCGTGATCTTGGACTTCGCCGTCGACCGGCTCCGCGACATCGTCCGGCGGGCCTTCCTCGCGAGGCTTTGCCTCTCACGCCCGCCGGCACCGCTGTGGCCACTTGCGGGAGGCGTCGACGTGAGCGCCTCGCTCTCGGACGCGGCGATCGCCCGCCATTGGCGAGAACGTTGGCAGGGTCTGCTCGAATCGGTCGGTGCTGGCGAAGCGGCGCGGCAAGCTCCCCCTGCAGTAGACCCGCTCTGCAGACCGCAGAGTCCGTGAGGGTCGGACCAGATGCTGAAGCCCCCCTTCGTCCTCCCTCTATTGAATCGCTTCATAGGTTCGGCCGAGACGGAATCGACTGGTCGGCCCCTCGACAAAGCATGGAAGCTCACGCATGAGCGTGCGCATCTCTCCAGGGCTCGGCAGCTCGACCGGCGGACCGAACCCACGCGTCATGCGCTCCTGGATCTCAGCAGCCGTCAGGCTCTCATCGTCAGCAAGCTTGGCCAGTACCTCGGCAATGCGGCACTCAAGTCGACTATCTGGCTCCACCTGTGCAATTGCATCGGCCAACGTTGCGAGCGCGTTCGCCGCAATATCCGCCTGCCGCTGCAGCAACTGACCGACCGGTCGAAGAGCGTCGACCACTCGATCGCGTCGTCCCTTGCCGAGGAGGTACCAGAACACTCCCCCTGCAAGGACGAGCCACGGCACCCATTTCGGCACCCTCAACATCCCGGCAGCTCCACGCGCGACTCCATCGACCGCCCACACGACGCCGCCTGCGATGTAGGTGAAGCCTTCCGTCAGGTGCTCGGAGCTATCGGCGTGAAATCCGGCAGTCAAGACAGCCTGGAAGCTCGCAGGCGCCGGGGCAAGGTTGGGCTTCCAGAGCGACTTGTCGTGCGAGTAGACGATTGGCCGCGTTCGCGATAACAGCACCGACAGCTGGCCCGTCGGCGCATCGTGCGGATCGATGGCATGCACCGCTTGAGCAGCCTCGGCGTCCTCAAACATGCCGCGGACATCGACAAACGTGATCCTGGGCAAGAAGCTCTGTTCGAAGACGCGCCGGTAGTCGACGGGCTGCGCCGACCTGCCACTTTCAACCGCTTGATGGGCGAGCTTCTCCCACTTGTTGCGAAAGCCCAAGTTGTCCTGCTGGTACAGCTCCGTGAGCACATGCGCTGAGGCGAACGCCCTTCCTCGACCGAACGGGGGGCCGAGGAACGAGAGGGATTGGACGGGATCGTCGACCATCCGAGCGACCTGGTTCAAGATGTAGTCCGAGTCCAGGATCGCGATGCGAGTAGCGCCTAACGAGAAGGAATAAGGAAGAGGAGTGGAAGGCGTCGCTGGCGTCACGCCGCTCACCGCAACCTCCCATCCGCATGGTTGGGGTCGAGGGGCAACTCGTCGCAACCAAGCGCCGCTGACGCATGGCTTCCGGGGTTAGGACTCTGGTCCAGCTGGTGGCCGTCTCCAAAGCAGTGGCTGGCTGCGGGCCACGTCCGGAAGCGCAGAGATATCCGTTGCTCGGACGTGCAGCTCCCGTCGTTGGCCAGCACATCGGCTTCGGACGAGGTGGACTTCATGGGCCCATAATCCCAAGTCTGTAGTTACAGGCATGATAACATGAAGCGTTGGGCCACTTCCCGGCCCTTTTGGGCGTGCTCGACGCCAAGGGGTCTCAGCTCCCTACCGACTCGCGCCGCCCCGCTGTGGGGGTCGTGTCGCAGCAGAGCATCCGGACCTCCACGGCGTTGCGGCCTCCTTACAGAGGCGGAAGTTCGTGTCAATCCCCGCGAGCCCCGCCAACACCTGGCTGCTCCTCGGAGCGCCGATGGCCGCTTGCGCTACACCGTCGACGCCCTCGGATCCGAGCACGACCGGCGATGCGATCAAGTCCCTGGCGGTCGCTCTACTGCCCATCAGTCCGGGCCAGCGTCACAGCCACGATCTACCCTGGTAGCAGGCACGGGGCAGCCCGGGTCCAGGATCGGCGTATCGACGCCCGCAGTAAGGAGACCGCTTGATGACGACGAGCCCGACCACCGCCAGCAGACCTTCCCGGTTCGCCTGAGCGGGGTCGGCGCCCGGTGGACGTCTTCGAGCTGCGCGACTCGGTCATCGGGGACTACCAGCGCTTCATCCAGGGCTTTCTCCACATCCGCGACAAGCGGGTCCGTGACGTCGTCGAGGAGACGCTCGCAGATGGGCTGCTCTGGCCCGAACCGTGGCTGAGCCTGAACCCGAAGTTCACCATCAGCGGCACGGTCGACGAGTTCGCGGACGCCGGCGTGCTGGACACCGAATGCAAGCGGGTATTCCGTCTCGGCAAAGAGGCAGACCCCAGGGGCACCGGATCCCCGCTCTCCCTCTACCGCCATCAGGTCGAAGCGATCGAGGCGGCCCGGGCGGGTGACAACTACGTGCTCACGACCGGGACCGGGTCGGGCAAGAGCCTGAGCTACATCGTTCCGATCGTCGACCGAGTCCTACGCGAAGGCTCAGGGGGGCGCATCAAGGCGATCGTCGTCTACCCGATGAACGCCCTGGCCAATAGCCAGGAAGAGGAGCTGAAGAAGTTCCTCGCTGCCGGCTACCCCGACGGCAAGGGGCCGGTGACTTTCAAGCGCTACACCGGCCAGGAGCGTGACGAGGAGCGCCAGGCGATCATTGCTGATCCGCCCGACATCCTGCTCACGAACTACGTGATGCTGGAGCTGATCTTGACCCGGACCGACGAGCGCCAGCTCATCGCCCAGGCCCAGGATCTGCGCTTCCTCGTCCTCGACGAGCTGCACACCTACCGCGGACGCCAAGGCGCGGACGTGGCCCTCTTGTGCCGGCGGGTGCGTGACGCCTGTCGGGCCGAGCGCCTCCAGTGCATCGGCACCTCGGCGACGCTCGCCGGCGAGGGCAGCCTCGACGAGCAGCGTGAGGAGGTCGCCGAGGTGGCGAGCCACCTTTTCGGGGCCGTGGTCCGCCCCGACCGAGTGATCGGCGAGACCCTGGAGCGCGCTACCCGACCCCCCGAGCAGGTGCCCGAGTTCGACTCGACGCTGGCGGCTGCCGTCGCCAACCCGATTGCCTACGGCCCCGGCGACTACGAGGCCTTCACCGCGGATCCGCTCATGGCCTGGGTCGAGTCCACGATCGGCGTCGCCGAGATCGACGGCAGGCTGGTGCGTGCCGAGCCGCGCACCTTGGGAGGCGACGAAGGGATCGCCGCCGAGCTCGCGAAGACCACCGGTACGACCCCAGAGGCGGCCGCCGGTGCGCTGCGCACGGCGCTCATCGCCGGAAGCCAGGTCCTCGATCCCGCCACGGGCCGGCCGCCAGGACCGAAGGAGCTCCCCGCACGTCGGCGTTCCCTCGCCGATGACCGCCGTGCTGACCATGCCACGACCATAGAAGCCCGACCACCGAGCCTCCATTACCTTCCAGGTA
>JAJYWG010000061.1 GCA_021791615.1 Actinomycetes bacterium | reverse complement strand
GCCGGCGGGGGTGCGGCCGGCGGGGGTGCGGCCGGCGGGGTGGCTTGGCACTGGCCGACCGAGGTGGTGCGCGTCGCGCTCCCTTCGGTCTCGTGGTCGTCCGACGCGCTCGCGGCAGCCGAACGGTGCCAGGTGCTCGTCGTCGGCCCTGGGCTCGGCCGCGACGAACAGACCCAGAGCGAGGTCAGGCGGCTGCTTGCCCGTTCGACCGTGCCGGTCGTCGTCGATGCCGACGCGCTCTACGCGCTGGCGGGCTCCTCGGGCGGACGGGGAAAAACGGGCAAGGGAGGAGTTGGATCGAGCAGGGAACGTGGGTTGGGCAGGACGGACGCGGGGTGCCCGATGGTGCTCACCCCGCACGATGGCGAGTACCACACTCTCGCCGGCAAGCTTCCGGGCAGCGACCGGGTGGCAGCGGCCCGGGGTTTGGCTGCCGCGATGGGGAGCATCGTGCTCTTGAAAGGCGGTCCGACGGTCGTGGCAACGCCCGAAGGGGAGGTACTGCTGGCTGCGGCCGGCGACTCCCGCCTGGCAACGGCGGGTACCGGCGATGTGCTGTCGGGGATCATCGGCGCGTTCATCGCCCGTGGAGCCTCGCCCTTCGAGAGCGCTGCTCTCGCGGCCCACGTTCACGGACGGGCGGCGGGACGGGGCCTGCCGGAGGGCTTGGTGGCGACCGACCTCCCCCTACTCGTCTCCTCGTGGCTCTCCGAAACGAGGCTTGCTGATGGAGGCCGGAATGCGAGCCCTTCTCGTAGACGCGTTGAGCGTGGTGTCAAGTGATCCCGTTTGCGATCGCTGTCATGGCTGAAGCATCTGGTTGGTTTGAGAACGGCTCGGCGGAGCGTCCTGATGGCTGAGGGCCGTTCGCGCCCGGCGTGGGCCGAGATCGACCTGGCAGCAGTCCGGCACAACATCGCGATGCTGCTCCAGGTCAGCTCTCCGGCTGCTGTCTGCGCGGTCGTGAAAGCCGACGCCTACGGACACGGTGCACCGGCTGTGGGTCGGGCCGCTCTCGAAGGCGGAGCTGCGGGCCTGGCCGTCGCCATTGTGGAGGAAGGAATCGAGCTACGCGAGGCAGGTATCAGCCAACCCATCCTCTTGCTCTCGGAGCCACCGGCTGACGCCGTCGAGGCCGTCGCCGCTGGAGGTCTCACTCCGACCCTCACCACGGCCGAAGGCGTCGAGCGGATGGTCCGGGCCGCCCGCAAGATCGGCTCTCGCATCTCGGTGCATGTGAAAGTCGACACCGGCATGCACCGGATGGGGGCGGCGCCCTCCGAAGTTCCGGAGCTCGCGGCTGCAGTGGTCGAAGCGCCGGAACTGGCCTTGGAAGGCCTGTGGACTCACCTCGCTGTCGCCGACGGGACTACGCCCGACGACCGAGCGTTCACCTCCGCCCAGCTCGAACGGTTCGACGACGTCGTGGCCGCACTCGCGCCCAAAGGGATCCGCCCGGCTGTGCTCCACGCGGGCAACTCGGCCGCCGCCATCGGCTGGCCTGAGTCGCGATATGGCATGGTCAGGTGCGGGATCGCCGTGTACGGCCAGCTCCCCTCACCGGCTCTCGCTGGCGCGCTCGCCGATGCCACGGGTGGGGGTGTGTTGCGCCCGGTCATGGCGTTGCGTGCTCGCGTGGCCGCGGTGAGGACTCTCGACGCCGGTTCTAGACCTTCGTACGGCAGGATGCGGCCACTGCCGGAACGATCATTGGTGGCGACCGTCCCGATCGGCTATGCGGACGGGGTCCCGCGCGCCCTGTTCCGGGCCGGGTTTCGGGTGCTGATCGGCGGGCGCAGGCGTCCACTCGCCGGCATGGTCACGATGGACCAGATCATGGTCGACTGCGGGTCCGACGGCGACGTGCATCCTGGCGATGAAGTGACGCTGCTTGGGCGCCAGGGGGACGAGGAGATCACGGCGAGCGAGTGGGCCGAGCGACTGGGTACCATCACGTACGAGGTGCTTTGCGGGATCGGTCCGAGAGTGCCGAGGATCACCGACGGAGCGACTGAGGCAGGTTGGGGCTCCTTGTCACCTACCAGAAGCGGTTCCGGCGGTACTGGTGGTCTTGGTGGCCCCGGTGGTCCCGGTGATCTTGCCGGTCCTGGCACTCTCGCGAGCGGTCGTTTCGGCCGTGGAGACAAGCGGGTTTCGGCTCGTGGAACCCGGCGGGCGTCCGGAAGGCGAGCTGGGCGGGCTGACAGCAAAGAGCAGGGACGAGACGACCAAGGAGGTGTGCGGTGAACAAGCGGAGGCGGACGGTGATCGCGCTGAGCGCTGGGGCGCTCGCTGCCGGCGGGGCGGCTGCATACTCGCTGGAGCGCACGATCGTACGCCGCTGGCAGGTCGACAGTGCCACGTTGGCCGCCGCTGGACGGACGCTGCCCGGTGACCTCGTCCACCGATCGGTCACGGTGAGCGATGGTGGTCGGATCCACGTGGTCGAGCGGGGTGAAGGACCGCCGCTGATATTGGTCCACGGGGTCACGCTGAGCGCGGCAACCTGGGCTCCCCAGATCCACGCTCTCTCCAGCCGCCACCGAGTCGTCGCCGTGGACCAACGGGGTCACGGTCAATCGTTCGCCGGCGCCGACGGGTACTCGATGGAGCGTTTGGCCGACGACCTGGCCGAAGTGATCGATACGCTCGATGTGACCGATGCTGTGGTGGTCGGCCACTCCATGGGGGGCATGGTGTCCCAGCTCATGGCCGTGCGGCAGCCCGATCTCGTCGCCCGCCGAGTCAGGGGCCTCGTCTTGGTCGCGACGTCGGCTGGTCCGATCGTCCCCGCGATCGGTGGCACGGCCATTGCCCAGGTCCTCACCGCGGGAGCAGTTCGGGGGCTCAAGCGTGCGGGGCGTCGAGGCGAGGGGATCTTCTTCAGTGACGATGCCGGTGCATGGATGACCCGAGCCTCTTTCGGGTCCCGCCCCGATCCGGCCGACATCGAGCTCACGCGCTCGATGACCTCTTCGATGTCACCCGAGGCGCTGGCTGAACTTCTCGGCCCACTACTGTCTTTCGACGTTCGTCATCGCCTTCACCGGCTCGACCTCCCGACGACGATCGTCGTCGGGACGCGAGACGTCCTCACCCCTCCCCGGATGGCCAGAGCCATGCACTCGTTCATCGCCGGCTCCGATCTCGTCGAGATCCCCGGGTGCGGCCACATGGTGATGCTGGAGCGTTCGGAGATGCTGAACGAGCTCCTGGTGAGGTGTGCCGCCGAGGCCGCCAAATAGTCAGGTAGTCCCGTTCTCGCGGGGCGTCGTCTCAGCCGTTGCAGCCTCGCATGCTGATCGCACTGGTTCCGCGCAGTCCCGACGTCTCCATGCCCGCGACGCTCTACGTCCGTGGCGACTCCTTACGTGCTTGAAGGTCGGAGGTGAAGCGCGCACTTCGGGCGAGCGCGACCACACAGGGTGAGGGGTTGCCAACAGCTACCTTCGATATCACTGAACATCTACGAGCATGCGTCGTAGAGCACGAGGGTGAAGCTCTTTGAGTGGGCTGAGCAAGAAGGCGTGCACTACCAGACCCAATGGCGGTGGTT
>JAJYWG010000172.1:3095-3565 GCA_021791615.1 Actinomycetes bacterium | reverse complement strand
CCCCCTACAGGCGGTGCGAGATCGCCTCCGAAGTCGTCGAGCGCGCTGGGGGTGTCGTCGTGGTGGTGCACCAGAGGCGCTGTCCGCGCGCGGTGCCGGTGCGCTCTTGGTACCACGACCGGCTGCTTCGAGCCGCGGGCACTGCCGGCCACAGGCTCCTCATCGGCGGCACATCCGTGTCACGGCAAAACGTGACGACGCCCATCACTGCGTGTCCGCCAGGGGCCCCCGGGGTCGTCCTCCAGCGAAACCGGGATCCAGGTCCGATCGTCGTCACACCAGCGCCATTGGCAACACCGGGTATACTACGGGTGTGGCCAAGGTGATGGTGTCCCTGCCCGACGACCTGCTCCATGCCATCGACATGGAGGCAGGCCGTCGCGGAACGACCCGGAGCGGGTACCTCCGCGCGCTGGCGGAGGAGACGCTGCGTCGCAGGAGTGCGCATCGCGCACAGCGGATGGCCGAGA
>JAJYWG010000172.1:0-3085 GCA_021791615.1 Actinomycetes bacterium | reverse complement strand
GGCGTGCGAAGATCCCGACGACGAGCACCACCACGACTGCCGCCGGCTCCTGGCCGGAGACGATCCCCTCGCCACCCTCGACCTGGCCTTCTACGAAGTGACGAACGTGGCCGTCCGTTCCTGGCGCGACCACCCTGCGGCTCGTCGGCTTCGCAGCCGCGTCACCGCGGTGGCCGACGACGCCGGGCTCGTCCGCGTCGATGCGCAACTGCTCGAGGGTGCTGCCGCCATCGCCGAAGAGCACGGCATCTCCGTGTACGACGCGGCCTACGTCGCCGCAGCACGCGCCGTCAGCGGCCGGCTCGTCAGCTGCGACGTGCGCGACCTGGTGTCCCGAGGTCTGGCTGTGCTCCCCCGCCTCGCCGTCCGCCAGCCGGCCGAAGAGAAAGCCCCGCCACGCGACGTCCGCTGAACCCATCCGGGGCCACCGGGAGGTTCATGCCCGCCGAACAATGGCGAGGTCTTCACGTTTGGGGTTGCCCTGGTCGGTCAAGTCCAGCGGAGTGGTGTATGACGACCACCACGTCAACCATGTTGCGTGGGTTCGGCTGACGCTCTTCAGCTCCGCTGGCACCACCTCCTTCGAGTCCGTGGTGATTGCACCGGTGATGACGTTGAGCCGGGCCTTGGCGAGCGACTCGGCGCTCATGTAGCGACGGGCGACGGCCCACTCGTCGTGCTGCTCGGCGAGCACGGCGCCACAGAGACGGATGAGGGCGGCCCGGTTGGGGAAGATGCCGACGACGTCGGTCCGGCGGCGCAGCTCCTTGTTGAGCCGCTCCTGGGGGTTGTTCGACCAGATCTGCTTCCAGTGCTCGGTCGGGAAGGTCGAGAAGGCGAGAGGGTCGGGCTCGGCGTCGACCAGGAAGCTGGCAGCGGCGGGGAACTGGGACTCCAGCTGGTCGACGACCCGGGTGAACTGGGCCTTCACCTGGGTGGCGTCGGACTGGGCGAACACGGTGCGCACCAGGGGCGCCACCATCGCCTGGGCGGACTTGGGGACCTGGGTGAGGAGGTTCTTCATGGCGTGGGTGCGGCACCGCTGCCAGGTGGCGCCCGACAGGGTGGCGGCGATCGCGTACTTCAGGCCCTCGTGGGCGTCGGATACGACGAGGGCAACGCCGGACATGCCCCGGGCCACGAGGCCCCGCAGGAAGGCCGTCCAGCCGGCCCCGTGCTCAGTCGTGAAGCAGTCGAGACCCAAGATCTCGCGGTGGCCGTCGACGTTCACGCCGGTGGCGATCACGGTCGCCACCGAGACGACCCGTCAGCCCTCTCGCACCTTGTGGAAGAGGGCATCGAGCCAGACGTAGGTGTAGGGACCGGCGTCGAGGGGGCGGTTCCTGAACTCGGCCACCTTCTGGTCGAGGTTCTTCGCCAGCTCGGAGACCGGGGACTTCGACATCCCCTCGATGCCCATGGCCTTCACCAGGTCGTCGACTCGGCGGGTGGAGACGCCCTCGACGTAGGCCTGGCAGACCACGCTCACGAGGGCCTGCTCGGCTCGCCGGCGGGGTTCGAGGAGCGAGGGCAGGTAGAAGCCCTTGCGCAACTTCGGGATGTCGAGGGTGACGGTCCCCGCCCGGGTGTCCCAGCGCCGGTGCCGGTGCCCGTTGCGGCTGTTCACCCGAGTCTCGGTCCGCTCGCCGTAGCCCGCCGCGCACAGCACATCGGCTTCGGCGTCCATGAGCAGCTCGGCCGCCATCTTCACCATCTCGGCGAGCAGGTCGTGGCCATCGTCGGACTCCAGGTACTTGCGCACGAGCTCGCCCGCGCCCATCGTGTTGATGACGTCCACCGTGTTCTCCCTTCAGTTCCTTCGCAGGTACTTGAAGGTTGACGCGGTGGTCGTCGCGTCCGGGGGGACCCTCAGGCTGGGCTACCCCTCGTACACCACTCTGGCGTACTCGCCTCCCGTGCGGTAGGGCTCGATCCAGGGATGGGGCTCATCCATCTCGATGCCCGATCTCGCCAGTCGATGGCGCTCGACCTGATGGAGCCAGTCCGACCAGACGTCGAGGCCTTCGTGCTCGACCTCATGGGCTCGCGGACCTTCAAGAAGGCGGACTTCGCTCAGCTGCCCGACGGGCACTGCCGGCTCATGGCGCCGGTGACCCACGAGCTCGCCGAGATGCTGCCTCGATGGTCCGACCTGATCGCCCCAGTGGCCGAGAACGTCGCCCACACGCTCGGAGACGCTCTCGCAGGCAAGTACGTGGCCGTGACGCCGCTCACCCGGCGCTGGAGGCGTGAAGCCGCCGCCCACGTGAAGGCCCGCAAGCAGAGCGCCCCTGGCACTGGCCCGGCGCCAGCAGCACCCCGGCAGCACCCGAGCACCCTGGCGCCCTCGCCAACCTACTCATGCCCGACATGCGGCGGCCCGGTCGAGAACCCTCGCCACATCAGGTGCGAGGCGTGCAACGCCAAGGACCCGCGCCAGGCGCCGGCTGTCCGGGCCAACCGCGGACGGGCGATCGCCGCTCGCAAGCGCGCCTTGCGAGAGCTGGGCGACGCCGGGCTTCCCGGTCATTGTGACCGTGACTGGTACCGCAGGGCGGTCCTGCCGCTCCTCGCCGGCCACAGGTTGAGTGAGATCATGGCGGCGGCGGGTTGCTCGAAGGGTTACGCCTCGACAATCCGCAAGGGCACCTACGTCCCCCACGTGTCCACCTGGCCGGCGCTCGCGCAGTTGGCCGGCATGGAGATCCGATGATCTGCTCCGGGACAGGGACGGCCGTCGTGGGCCATCGCCCCCTGAGCGGTGACGTGTCGGCCGAGGCGCCCCGCGTGAGAGTCACACCGCGCTGATACAGCCTCGCCGTAGGGTCGAGTCGTGATGGTGAACGATCAGCCATGCAGTCGACGGGGCGACCTCAAACGGCCACGCACCCGGATCGAGCAACGCCTCGTGGCCCTGAGTGTCGCCACGGTGCTCGTGCTCGTGATCCCGGAACTCCGAGCGGCAGTGGTCGAGCTGGCAATCGGCGTGGTGACGTTGGTCGTGGTGCTCAGCCTCGTCGGTGTGCTTGCTCTCGCCCTCGGCTGGCGGGTGGTTCGCCGCCACCCGGTGGCTGACCTGGTCGTC
>JAJYWG010000501.1 GCA_021791615.1 Actinomycetes bacterium | reverse complement strand
GTCACGCCGGCTAGCGGAACGCTTCGTCGCCCTTGCTCGCGATCCACGCGCAACGGACGGTGATCTCACACGTCAATCGTATCACAACCACGCAACTACGTCAATATATTTCCGAAAGATCAGTAGGACCGGCAAGCGGGGTGGATGCTCCAATCGTCGTCAAGCTGCTCGAATAAGGGCCTCAGCGTCGTTCGTGCTCGGACGCTACGCGCGGTCCACGTCGGTCGATCGGCTCGGGAACGGATCCCTGCGATATGCGAGGTCAGTCGGTCACCGAGCGCGTCACCATCGCTGGTTCACGCCCTGCACCGAGCCACCCGACTACCGCCGCAAGTGCCGACGATCCGAGGTTGTCCTGAATCTTGTGGGAAATAGGTGGCGGTCCCCCGCCTGATGCCTTCCGGCTGGTAGGTGTTCAGGCGTCGAAACCAAGACCACTACCCACAAGAAGGGGACCACCAATGAAGAAGAAACTACCTGTTGTGACCGTCGCAGAGCGGGACGAGGCGTCACGCCTCGCTGAGCTGCCCGCGGAGGCGACCGTCGCCCTCCAAGACCTGGCGGGAGCCATCAAGGACGGCTTCATGGCGTTCTGCTGCACCGCCGGTCTGGCCGTCGTCGAAGAGATCATGGCCGCCGAGATGACCGAGAAGGCCGGGCCCAAAGGCCGCCACGATCCCGAGCGCGCGGCCACAAGGAACGGCTCGGCACCGGGCTCGGTCGTCCTCGGCGGGCGCACCGTGCCCGTCCGTCGTCCTCGGGCGACTCTGAGCGAGGGAGGCGAGGTCCACCTCGACTCCTACGGAGCCTTCAACGACCGGGACCTGCTGAGTCAACTCGCCGTCGAGCGCATGCTCGCCGGCGTGGCAACGCGGCGTCACGCCCTGGTCGCCGAGCCGATCGGAGAAGAGCTCGAAGGAGTCGCCAAAGGCGACTCGCGCTCGGCCGTCTCGCGGCGTTTCGTGGCCGCCACCAAAGCCAAGCTGGCCGAGCTGCTCGCCGCCGACCTCTCGGTCCACGACGCGGCGGTCCTCATGATCGACGGCATCATGTTCCACGAGTGCTGCTGCGTGGTCGCCCTGCTCATCACCGCAGACGGGACCAAGATCCCCGTCGGGGTGTGGGAGGGCGACACCGAGAACACGACCGTGGTCAAGCACCTGCTCGCCGACCTCGTCTCCCGGAACCTGCGCTTCGAGGCGGGTCTGCTCGTCGTCATCGACGGGGGCAAGGCGCTCGCCGCGGGCATCAAGCGCGTCTTCGGCCGCCATGCCGTCGTGCAACGTTGCGTCCTGCACAAGCGGCGCGACGTGGCTGACTACCTCGACCCCGAGCTGGCCCGGCGCATCGACCGCCAGCTCAAGGGCGCCTTCAACGACGCGGACGCCGCCCGAGGGCTCAAGGTGGCCAACGGCCTCGCCGCCCAACTCGAGCGAGAGCACCCCTCCGCGGCGGCTTCGTTGCGCGAAGGACTCGACGACATGTTCACCGTGCGCCGGCTCGGGGCGTCGGACCGCCTGGCGCGATCCCTTTCGTGCACCAACAACATCGAGTCGATGATCTCGACGGTGCGTCTGGTGAGCTCGGGCGTGAAGCGCTGGCGTGACCCCGCCATGGTGCGGCGCTGGGTAGGCACCGGCATGATCGAAGCCCAACGATCCTTCCGTCGCATCAAGGGCTGCAAGGACATGGGACGCCTCGTCGATGCCATCCACATCGAGGTGGCTCGACGTCTCGCCGAGGAGGAAGGAGGAGTTGTTACACCGACCAAGTACGATCAGGCTGCCGCCTGAACAGCTGTGGGACCGTCACCGAAAACCCACATGAGTCGGGACATCCTCAGAGCGAATATGAAGAATTGTTGGCGCCATTCCCGCCTGACGAGGCGCCACGACCACCGAATGACGGCCCGCCTGGCCGGAGCGCCGCCATCAGGCGGACGGTTGTCGGTCGAGAAAGTGATCCCGCCACTCATCATCGGGTCTCCTTCAGGTTGCGAACGAACGCGGGACTCATGCCCGGGCGGGTGTTGTTACCAACGACTCGGGGCTGGGTGGTGGGATGGTTTGGTCGACCACGTTCCCGTCACGAAGAAAGACGATTCGGTCCGCCCAAGAAGCGAGCTTCGCGTCGTGGGTCACCACCACGGCTCCGAGGCCCCCTTTACAGGCACTGAGGATCATCCGCATGACCACCTCGCCGTTGGTGGAGTCGAGCGCGCCTGACGGCTCATCCGCCAAGATCAGTCGCCGCTCCCCCACCATCGCCCGAGCGACCGCTACCCGTTGGCGCTCACCCCCGGACAGCTCATCGGGGAAGTGCTGCGCCCTGTCGGAGAGGCCCAGGCGTTCGAGCACCGACAAGCCGGCCTTCCTTGCCTTCTTGGCGCTCACGCCATCGAGCTCGAGGGGGAGCGAGACGTTCTCGGCCGCGGTAAGCCCGGCCAGGAGATTGAAGTCCTGAAAGACGTAACCGATGGTACGCCGGCGAAGACGTGCCTTGTCATTGTGGGACATGCGCGAGAGCGCCGTTCCATCTATAAGGACATCACCGCTGGTCGGATCCTCGAGGCTCCCGGCAATCGTGAGCAGCGTCGACTTACCGCAGCCGCTCGGTCCCATGACCGCGACCAGTGAACCGCCCTCGACATTTATGCTGACGTGCTCTATGGCACGGACCTCCGTCGGGCCTTCCCCATATACCTTCGAGAAGTCCCGCAGCTCCAACAGACTCATCTCCGCACCGCCAATCTCCGGCGCAACTTCGGAAGACTCGGGTCGTCACCCCGAGGGACCTCGGCACTCGCTCGGCTCAATCTTCCATCTGCGGCGTCGAGCCACTGGATGACCGAGTCGAGCCGGAAGAGCTCGGAGTCGACCACCAGGGCGAATGGGAGATCGAACTCGGCTTCGTCCTCCTTCAACCGGGTCCACTGTTGCATGAGCTCGACCAGATATCTCCGATGGGCCTGGATCACCTCATGTACGTCGGCGCCCGGGATCTCGAGAGCTATCAGCACCTTGATGACGAGCTCATTCCGGGGTGGCAACGTGAGATCGGGTGGCGTACGGAGCCAGCGGTGAAGCTCCTCAGCTCCGTTGGCCGTGATCCGGTACACCTTCCGTGGTCCTTCCTCAACGGTGTCATCGGACTCGACCAGCTTGTCGCGCTCGAGACGCTGGAGCGTCGTGTACACCTGGCCGACGTTGAGAGGCCACACGTCACCAGTCCGTGCCTCGAACTCCTGACGGAGCTGGTGTCCGTACTTGGGGCCTTCGCTGAGCAGACCGAGGAGGGCGTGGTGGACACTCATGCTTGATCTCTTTTCAATATCATACTCAGTATCCTACATAAGTAATCCCAGGTGTCAAGGGTAGAGGCGTCATGGGTCTGACGGGTCCCCGATAGTTGAGCCACCCGCTATGCGAGTTGGTGTGCCTGTCGGTGGAGCCAGGCCTCGACGAACTCGACTGGGGTGAGCCAGCCGTGTGCGCTGTGGGGCCTGTGCATGTTGTAGTCGATCCTCCAGTCCTCGATGAGAACCTTTGCTTCCAAGAGGCTGTCGAACTGCTCGA
>JAJYWG010000022.1:5756-21667 GCA_021791615.1 Actinomycetes bacterium | reverse complement strand
ACAGCCGGGATGTACCGGACGTCCGTTCTCGACGGACGTCGGGCCTCCCCGGATCCAAGGGGTGATGTGGTCGTACTCCTCAGTCCCCTCTTGAAGAGCTAGATCGCAGGTGCCGCACTGTCCCTTGTAAAATTTGGGTCAACGGTCTCGACCGCCGGTGACTGAGCTCTCCGTGACGCGCCGGGGCGCCGCCGTGGCAGGAACGCACCCCGCCAGTTCTTTGCGACGGCTCGAAGCCGAGCCGAAGCGTTCCAAGTCTGGGGCTCCCTCCTGCGAATTGCAGACATGCGTGGCCAAGGCCCGCGAATACGAGATTGGCGGCTCAAGCTCGACCCAATCTGCCCCGGCGCGTCACGAAGACCTCGGAGCCAGGTCGCCACCACGCAGGAGGGGCCCGGAGAAGACGTAGCAGCCGTCACCCCGAGAACTGGCCGCCGACTGCTCGGCTCTATTCGTGCGACGGGCCGTTGACCCGTCGCGTCCCAAATCGGTTGTTACGTAGGCGATTCGAGGGACTTGACAAGCTGTTCCATACGAGAAGCCCGGTGACCTCACCGACGACCAGGCGGCGACGCTGCGCAAGCTGAAGCGACGGGGAGGAGATCTCTGGCAGGGCTACGCGCTGAAGGAGGCCCTGCGGGCAATCTTTGCCGGCTACCTCACCGAAGGCGAAGTGGGCGAGCTGCCCGACCGCTTCTGCTCGAAGGCACAGTGCTCCGGCCCGAAGCCCTTCGCCACCGCGGCCAAGACCATCCGCAAGCGGCGTGCAGGCATCTTGGCCGCGGTGCGACTCGGTGTGAACAACGAGTGCGCTTCACACTGCGCCTCCTTGTGAGGTTCCGATGGAGATAGCCCCTTGGTCCTGGTTGTCATCCTGGCCGACGGGTGTAACAGCGCGGTCCTTGCGCTGCCAGCGCGTCGTGCGACCGTCTGGCGGACGACGCTGGCCCGGGTGATAGAGGCACTCGCGCCGCCCGTCGGTGCGCCGACCGCTGATGTCGCCGCGCCGCTGCCAGATCTTGATCGTTTGGGTGCTGACGCCGAGCTGCGCGGCGATCTCCTCGAGGGTGAGCATGCCCTGCGCGCGCAGCCGCTCGCGGTGATCGGGGATGCCGCGCAGTCGGCACAACGCTCGGAGCGACGCCACGTTGAACGGCTTGCCCCACCCGCCGGTGATCCGACGCTCGTTGAGGATGCCGACGACCTCGTCGTAAGGGTGGTCGTCGAGTAGCGCTTCGATGAGGGCGATGGTCGCTGGCGCGGTGGTGTGCAGCTCGTAGGCGGTCAGCGGCCGTGGCACCTCGAGCGTGCGGGTCGCACCCCCAGAGAGGCGGACGTGGGCGGTGATGTGCTCCTCGCCACGGATCAAGGTGACGTCAGTGACGAGCAGGCGCATGAGCCGCTTGCGCTCGCACATCGGGGTGTCCGGGTCGCCCCAGAGCGCAGGCAGGTCACGCGCCAGCGCTCGGACCCGGGCCCGCTGCTCCTCATCCAGCGCGCCAGCATCTTGGGACCGGGACCGCTCGTATGCGTCCTGTTCTTCGCCAAGGACGCGCAGCGCGGCGTTCCAGTCCGCCTCGAGGGTGTCGGCGACCAGCCGGTTGGTCGGGTCGACCGCGAGGTAGCGCCGCCGCGCCGCTTCTGCGTCCTGGTGAGCGCGCTCGACGCCAGCCCGGCGGATGCGGTCGGCGTCTTCGGCCCGCCGGCCGAGCTCGGCTGCGACCTCGAAGGCGGCCTCGATGGCCAGTGGAGTGAGCTCGCCCAAGACGAGGTCGGCCACCGCCGCGTCGACGCCCGCCCCGCACACGTTCTGGCACGGTGGACGCCGTGGGCGATCCCTACTCCCTGGCAGGCGTAGTCGGGGACGAGCGTGCCGTTGCAGCGCTTGTGGTAACCGACGGTCATGCGCTTTCCGCAGCGACCGCAGACGACCAATCCCTGGAGGAGGGCGGGGCCTTCGCGCGCAGGGCCGCGCCGGCGGTCGTCGCCACGGCTCGCGGCGTTGGCGGCCAACGTGACCTGGTTCTTCTCGAAGATCTCCAAGGTGATGTAGCCGGGGTGCACTGTGGGCAAGAAGACCGTCCACTCGTCGGCAGCGGGCTACCAACTCGGTCAGCTCGACGAGACCGGCGAGGTGGAACGGCACCCGGCCGGCGGAGGCCACGACGAAGGGATCCGTCCGGGGCGACCGCGTCGGTCCACTCCGCCGGCAGATTGACCAGTTCACCGGCGGCGTCGAAGACGTACACCCTGTCCTGGCGCCAGCTCTTGCGCCGCTTGACGAACTCGAGGTCACAGCCAGCCAGCGGGTGGAACGGGTGGGTAACCCTCACCCGGCCGTGTTTCGTCAGGTCACGGTGTTCAGGTGCATTCGACGGTTGACTCGAATGCCCGCCGCGAGGGCCTCAACCGGCGGGTTCGCCTCATCGTCAACCGCGCCTACGGCTTCCACTCCTCCAACGCGGCACTCGGCCTCATCATGCTGACGCTCGGACCGATCGAGCATGTCCTGCCACACAAGCGCAGCCGGACCGTAGATCCCTAAATCGACCCACATCTATGCCGGGAGGCCCGCTTTTTTCCGCTGCGCACTGCTCCGTGGACCTTCAGGCCGCGCTGATAAAGTTACGAGGCTGCGTGGATTCGTCCGTGTCAGGCGATTCCGGAACGCTGCGGTCCAACTCGGGACCAGAGAGGGAAATCGGTTATCCGGCGACCAGGAGATCGACCTGTCCGTGCCTGACACCATGATCCAGTTCTGGAGAGCAACGATCACAGCAGGTCGTCACGGGCTCCACTCGCGCCCTATCGCCGAAAGCCCATTCGAGGATGCGCACGGACCAAGAGCGGCGCGTAGGCCGGTCGCCTCCGAGGGCGAGATTGAGCTCGTGCCTGAAACAGCGGTCGGTGGCATTAGCTGCCCGGACCATCGTCTGGAGATCACGCTCGCGTGCAGGAGAAGGCACTTCTCTGCCGAGCATCCACCGAAGCAGCCCTTCGTCGGCGGCCCGGTCGACAAACAGCAAGGCGAGAGAGGGCCGGCCATCGCGCCCAGCACGGCCGAAGCCTTGTAGGTACTCCTCGACTGAGAAAGGGTGCTGCCAGTGGATCGCCACCCGCACGTCGGGTATGTCGAGTCCCATGCCGAAGGCGCTCGTGGCAATGATGGCACTGATACGAGGTTCGATGCGGCCATCGAAGCGCCCCTGGAGATTGTCACGCCAGTTAGCGGTCCCGGCGTTGGAATGGAAGAACTCGAGGTCGAGTCCGTGAGAGCGCAGTCCGGACTGGACGATCTCCCCCTCGCGAACGGTCGGGACGAAGATCATCGCCCACCCCACTGTGACCTGGGCGAGGACACGGGCCATGATGCGGAAGCGCTCCGGGTCCTTCCTGCCCATCGGCACCCGAGCGAGAGCGATGTTCGGGCGGTTTGGGCTCTCGACGATGATCGTCGCCCCAGGACTGCCGAGAGAGCGGCAGATCTCCTGCTGCATGGCCGGGTTGGCCGTGGCCGTGAAGGCGACGACCTGAGGACGGCCGAGTCGTTCCCGGATCTCGCCGCATCTCGCGTAAAAGGGCCGGAACCCGTTGCCGTACTGCGCGATGGAGTGGGCTTCGTCGACCACGAGGTGACTCGGACGGAAGCGGTCTAGCCTCGCCTGCTCGCTCGGATCCCTCACCATCGAGGAGTCAAAGCGCTCGGGAGCCATATAGACGAACTTCCAGGTGCCTTGCTCCAGGAGGTCGAAGCGGGCGAGGCGCTCCTTTGGCGAGAGGTCACCCGAGATGAAGGTGGCTGGGATCTGGAGAGACTGCAGCGAGCGGACCTGGTCCTTCATGAGCGCCTTCAGCGGTTCGAGCACGAGGCTCGTGCCCGCCCGGAGCATCGTCGGAACCTGGAAACAAAGGGACTTACCTGAACCTGTCGGGCGGACGGCGAGAACGTCGTTGCCCTTCAAGACAGCCAGGATCACAGGTAGCTGACCCTCGCGGAGCCGGACCTTCCCGAGGGCCCGGAGGACCTCTGTGAGGTCGAGCTCGTCTCGAGGCAACTCGTCGTTGAAGTCTACGAGGCAGGCCACGCGTGTCGCCCATCGCTGCATCATCCGCCTCGCGAGGTTCACCTGCATGTTCAGGTGAACGACACCATGGCAGCCAGTACAAAGCGTGACAAGATTCGAGGCGCTGTGGTCGACCCTGATCGCCCGAGGCATCCGATGGTGGACATGAAGGTCGGAGCGGTCGTCTGATCCACAGCGCTGACACCTGTAGCCATCGCGCTTCAGGGCAGCGGTTCTGGCTCGCGGCCAGTCCGCTTCGGCGTCGGTGACAACAGAGCCCGTAGGCACGTGAGCACCGTACAACGCGGGGCTCGCCGGTCTGGGGGACCGCCGTTGGCCCCTTTGAGCGAGCTCGAGCTGCACTCCCGCGAAGTCCCTACTCTTGTTCTGCACCGTGGCGAGGAATGGTCAAGAGTTGTGGATCGGCCCGACCCGCTGATCACGCGGCGACCTCCCGGTCCTTCGTCTCGGTCTCGACCAGCACCCCCTTCTCGAACCTGGCTCCGGCTCGAGCTGGCCGCTGGCCCGGCACACGCGGATGGGCGGCCGTTGACGTTGGCGCCCCACCCAGCGACAGCTCCACCTCGTCCGTCACTTCTGACCCATCAACGGAATCGGCCAGGGAGTCGCACCTCCGACACGCCCACGCGGCGTGGCAGTCCCGCTGGTGCCCGTAGCCGCCGCACAGATCCACGAGCCCCGCAGCCAACCCGAAGCAGCCCCGCAACGCGCCCGAATCGCCGATCTGGGCGTCTCTCAACCCGATCCCGTCACTGTCGGTGGTCGGGCGGTCGGTCGAGGCGGAGAGCCGGTCCTGTTCAGATCCTGACGACGCTCAGGTGGGGGTCGAGGCGGAGGAGGTCGTCGGGGTCGGAGGTGACGACAGGCTGTCCGGCCCGCCGGGCGGAGACGACGACGTGCGCGTCGACGACATCGGCGGTGCCGCTGACGGCGAGCAACCGGCCGACGCCGAGAGCGTCGGCCCGTCCCAGCGCCACGACATCGGTGGTCACTTGGCGGGAGAGCCGGACGAGGGGGACCTGGCGCTCCGGACGGCGCAGGACCTGTGCAAGCGCCGGGGCCGGCAGGGTGATGCGGGCTCCCGTCTGGCGAGCGCGTTCGAGCAGGACCAGGACGCGGCGATGTCGGCGCTCGAGGGCGATGAGCGTACCAGCGTCGAGGGTCACCCCGGCCATCAGGCTGCGGGGACGCTGCCGGAGGTGGCGTTCGTTCCCAAGACGGCGTCTGCCCAGGCGAGTTCCTCGTCGGTCAGGTCTCCGCCGGTGCCGTCGAGGCCTTCGGCAAGCACAGCCTCCCAGCCGGCGAGGTCGTCAAGGGCGGTGGCGACGGCGCTCTTCACAAACCCGGAGACGGAGCTCGCTGCGCCCTGGGCGACGAGGGCTTGTACGCGCCCGAGATCGGACTCCTCGATCGTGATGGTCACCTTTCGGGTCGCCATACCACCCACCATACTCTCGTAGAGTCGAGGCTGGACCTCCCTGGGCAATGGGGACTGTCGGTGCTCGCAGCGACGACGGTCCGAGGGCCGCAGCACCCGAGGAACGGATGCGGCCTCGGGCGCCTCAGTGGGCCAAGAGCAAGCCGAGGCAGGGTCACCGAACGAGGTCGGACGCGACGAAACCGTCGCTGACATGGGAGTTTGCAACATGAGCTTTGCGCCCACGGCCGGGAAGCGTCGCCAGGACCGTGTATGAGACCTCGATCCGCATGCGAAGTCACGGGGTTTGGGGAGATTTCTTCGACGGATCGTGCGCTGGCCGTCCGATCTGCAACCGGCTCCGTCGAGCACACCCGAGCGCGGAACCGGGCGTGGCAGTCATGCGTCAGATGGGTCATGGAGCAAAGCTCAAGGGCAGGTTGGCCCGGAGCGGCCCCTGGCGACGGTCGGCACGGGCGGGGGTTGGCGACGCGCGCGTCGGGGATGGCGTTACTGGTGGCAGCGGTGTTCGTGCTCGCGGCATGTGGGGGCGCGGCTGGCGGCGATCCTGGCCCCTCACGCCCGCGATCGGCCGCCGACTCGACACTCTGTGGCTCGGTGCCCACCCTCGACCGGCTCGTCGTCCATAGGAGCGATGCATTCCCCCAGAACCACATGCGCTTCTCGTTTCCTGCCGAGGTGACCGTCACCGATGCCACCAAGGTGCGTGAGGCTGCTCAGGCGTTGTGCTCGTTGCCCAAGATGCCAAGTGGCACGTTCCACTGCCCGGCCGACTTTGGCATCGTCTACCACCTGGTCTTCTCTGCCGGCGAGCGGACTCTGTCGCCCGTCGCGGTGGACGCCACTGGCTGCCAGACGGTGCGCGGGCTCGCCCATGTCCGCTGGGTGGCTCGCTCACCCGAATTCTGGCCCACGTTGGGTAGGGCGATGGGGCTCTCGTCTCCCAGCTACGCCGCGTTCCGGGGCAGTGGACCGAACGGGTGATCGAGTGTCCTTGGCCGATCGTGACGGGACGGCGAAGATGGCCCGATGCCGGCCACTGGTGACCTCGAGGAGCTGGTGCGAATCCATTACCAGGGCCTGCTGCGACTCGCCTACGCCTTGTGCGGCGATCCAGCCGAGGCCGAGGACGTCGTCGGCGACGTGCTCGCCCGCGCCTGGCCACGGCTGTCGCGGGGCAAAGTCGACGACCCAGGGGCCTATCTGCGGCGGGCCGTGGTCAACAGGGTGGCGAGCTGGCGACGTCACCGCTTCGTCGTGCGGCGAGAGGAGTTGCGACGGCGTCGGGGGCCGCCCGCCGCGGACGCCGAAGACCAGACCGCGGAGCGCGACCGGCTGTGGACAGCCCTGCGGGCGCTGCCGGTCGCGCAGCGCCAGGTGGTCGTCCTTCGGTACCTGGAGGATCTGTCCGAAGCCGAGACGGCAGCCACGTTGGGGGTGGCGTCCGGGACCGTCAAGTCGCGCACCGCTCGGGCCTTCGAAGCCCTGCGCCGAGCCCTCGACGAGGACATAGATGTCTGACCTCGAGTCCGAGATCGCTGCGCAGCTGCGCCGCCGGGCTGAAGCGCTGCCCATCGATGACCAGGTGCACGGTCGTCTGGTCCGGCGGGTGCGGACGCATCAGCGGCGCTGGCGTGCCGCGTTGGTGGGCGGACCGGTCGCTGTCGTCGCTGTCGCAGCGCTCGCCGCCGCCCTGATCGTGCTGTCCACCAGGCATCCGAGTCGGCCACGGGCAAGCGCTGCCCCAGCGATGCACAGCACGCCGAAGGCGCCGGTCCCAGGACATCCCTCGGCCTTCTCGCCGTCCCTGGATTCGCCAAGCCTGGCGCCTGGTGGCGGCGACCTGCGCTGGGTGGACTTCGTCTCTCCCACGCGGGGGTGGGCCCTCGCCGAGGTGCAGGGTCGCGTGCGGGTCGCGCGCACCAGCGACGGCGGCCTGAGCTGGGCGGTCGTCGGCGCGGCGCTGCCGACAAGCGCAGGCGGCCCGACTCCCACCCGTCTGGTGGTGGCACTCGCCGGCAACGGGCTCGGCACCAACGTCGCCGGCCTGTACGCCTACACCGGCACCGGCCCTCTCGGAGACGGAGGAGACCGGCGTCTCTACGTGAGCTTGGATCGGGGCTCGTCGTGGAACGTGGTCGAGTTCCCCGGACCGGTGGTCGGCGTTGCTCCCCCGCTCGGACCGGGCGGGTCGACACTCGGTCCCCCAGTCAGCGATGGCGAGCTGTGGGCCCTGATCGGCTCGGCACCCTATGGCGGTCGGATGAGACCCGCCCGCCTGGAGGTCTCCGTCGACGCTGGCCGCACCTGGAAGAGCACCGCCTCGATACCCGGTTCAGGAAACATCGGACAGTTGGTCAGGGTGAGCCAGCGAGGCGGGTTCGTCGTGGCGGAGAGCACCGCTGGCGGGCGGCTCAGCTCGTCGTTGTTCGAGACGACCGACGGTGGGTCGAGCTGGCAACGACTCTCCGACCCGTGCGGCACCTTCCCCGACCAGCAGCTCAGGGCGGTCAACGTCGACCGCCTGTGGCTGGCGTGTGGCAGCCAGCCGGCGGGGACCCTGCAAGCCAAATCTGTCTACTTCTCGACAGATGCAGCTCGGAGCTGGCGGCAGACGGCAAGCGTGGGGCTCGCCAAGGCCGCCTCGACTGGCGCGCTCGGGCGCACCGGCTCCATCGTCAGCCTGGCAGCCGTCTCCGACCAGGACGCCTGGCTTGCCCTCGGACGCGGCCCGGTCGACGTGACCACGGATCAGGGGCGGACCTGGCGACCAGCGTTCCTGCTGCCTTGGGGCACCGGCGGGGTCGTGCAGGTCACCTTCATCGATGCCACCCACGGATGGGCCCTCACTCCACAGGGCCTCTGGCGCACCTCCGACGGGGTGCAGTGGCAGAGCCTCGGTGGCTGAACGACACAGCGTCGAACCGCGCTGGGAGCGCACCGGCGCGAGGGACGCGCCGGCAGGGAAGCACGGGGATCTGGCGCGTGAACCGGCAGTCGGGGAACCTGCCGAACCCATCAGGAGTCAGAAGGGACATGAGAAGGGAGAGGGCCACGAGCCGCGTCAGCCAGCGTCTCCGACGACATCGGCAACGCTCGCGCCCCGCTCGCCGCAACGCCGCAGTTGCCGGCGTGCTCGCCGCCGGAGCGCTGTCGCTGGCAGCATGCGGAGCAGCGGGCAGCGCGGCCCCAAGCGCTCGCTCCAGCCGTAGCGCCCAGGTCACCGCCAGCGGCCCGGTAGGGTGTACGACCACGGTGCACGGGGCCGTACCCGGGCCGGCATCGCTCGCCGCGCAGTGGTTGCCGGCCGGGTTTCACCTCACCAGCGGGACGACCTCCGATCCCACCTCCGGGCTCACCTACTCGACCACAGGATCGGACCCGCCGCGGATCGAGCTGCACCTCTCCAATAGCCCCGGAGCCCTCACCGCCGCCGTCGGCGGGCGAACCTCCGCCACAGCCGTCGAGGTGCAAGGACACCCCGGCCTGCTCGAAGGCGGTCCTCCCGACCCGCACTTCATCGGCATCTACTGGAAGCCAACCACCAGTGATCTCCTGAGCGTCGTCGGCTACAAGCTCCCCGCAGCGACGATCATCGACGTGGCCCAGCACGTCGCGTTCAGCCCGCCCAGCGTGGTTTCTCTTCCCGTCCAACCTGGGCCTGTCGTCACCAAGGAGTCGGCGGTCGCGACTGCCAGGAGGGCTGCTCACCTGTCGCGATCCTCGGCACAGGCCAAGCTCTCCTCGTGGGCCGAGATCTCCGCCCTGCTCCAAGCCGACGACGCGGTCACCTCCTCAGGAGCCCTCCTCGTCCCGACGCCGTGGCAGCCGGTCTGGGCCGTGCTCTTGACCGGAACCTCCCCCAGCGCTGGGTCGACCAGCACTTCGTCGACGTCGTCGGGCACTGAGCTGGTGGTCGTCGAAGCTGCCTCGGGCAAGGCCATGAACGTCGGGGCGATTGCCCACCAAGCATGGTTCGTAGCGCTCACCAACCGGGACCCGAGCCTCGGAGGATGCCCCGGTGGCTCGACCGCCCGCCTCCCCTTCGGCGTCCTCACGAGAAGCGAGGAGACCTACGTCGCCGCCTCATCACCTGCCCCTCTGGGCGCGCCGGGGGCGACCAGGTCCGTGATCTTGAAGCTCACCACCGTCCCCGTGCTCAACCGCGCCGACCCGGGCCTCTACGGAGGTTGCGTGCAACAGAGCTGCTCGTTGGACGAGCTCGTGTGGCCCACCATCGTCGTCGTGCGCGCACCAGCCGGCAAGACGCTCTCCTGCCTCCCCGGGTCGGTGTCAGTTCCTCCCGGCTACCATCCGAAGCAGGTGAGCCAGTACGTCACGATCGGAGTGGCGGGCAACTCTGAGATCTTCTGCGGCCCGGTACCGAACTGGGTCAACCAGCTGCAGGACCTTGCGCCACCTGCCGGCACCCGAGGCACACGGTAGGTCTCCGCTGAGAGACCGGTCCCGATCCGGCGCCCGCCGAGCCGAGCTGCGGTTCGGACGGTCGGTTGCGGTAGCACCATGTCTTGGCAGAGATCGAACGAGGGGGAGGAGCCCTGCCGCCCCAGAGTGGCACGATGACGCAGCCGGGGAACGCGGTTCTCGCCACCGTGGCGCCCGCTCCCGACGCGGTCGTGATCGTCGACGCCGCCAGCATCATCTGCTACCGGTATGACGGCGCGGCCCGCATCTTCGGCTACAGGCCGGGGGAGATGGTCGGCTCGACGCTCGATACACTCATCTCCCTACGGCTGCGCCAGCGCCGCAACGAGGGGCTCCGTCCTGCGATGGCTCGACCCGTGACGGCGCCGTGGAGTCCTCGAGGTTGCTCGCCCACGACGCGGACGGACGGACCGTCTCGATCGAGTTCAGCGTCGTCTCGCTCCGAGCAGACGATGGCTCGGTCGGCCACGTCGAAGTGATCCTGCGCTACGCCACCGAGCGCCGGGTCCGCGAGCAGGAGCTCGGGCGGCGGACCGAGATTCTCGAGGGAATCAGGCAGGCACCCTGACATGGCTGCCCTTCTCCCAGAGACGATGCGCGCCGCCTGCGTAGAGCGGCTCGGACCCCCAGAGGCGATCGCGGTCGGCGAACTGGCCGTGCCCATCCCGGGACCGACCGACGTGCTTGTGGCCGTCGAGCTGGCGGCGGCGAACCCGGTAGACACCTTCGTCCGCTCGGGGCGCTACCCGACGCGCGTCCCTTTCCCGTTCGTTGTCGGACGCGACCTGGTGGGCACCGTCACCGGTCGTGGTTCCGGAGCGCCCTTCGACGTCGGGGAGCGGGTGTGGGCCAACAGCCTCGGCCATGACGGCCGCCAAGGCAGCTTCTCCGCCTACGCCGTCGTACCGGCCGATCGCTGCTATCGCCTCCCCGACGGCGTCGACCCGGCGCTCGTCGCCGCGGTGGCGCACCCGGCGGCGACGGCCTACCTCGCCCTGTTTGTCCACGGCCACCTGCGAGCCGGCCAGCGCGTCTACGTCGGTGGCGGTGGAGGCAACGTCGGTTCGGCCGCGATCGCCATCGCACGGCGCGCCGGAGCGAAGGTGGTGGCCAGCGCCCGGCCGGCGGACTATGACCGCTGCCGGGAGGCGGGCGCGGAAGACGTGGTGGACTATCGTGACCCCGACCTGGCCCGGTGCCTGCGTGCGGCGGTACCCGACGGCGTCGATCTCTTCTGGGAGACCTCGGGCCACCACGACCTCGACCTCGCAGCCGGCGTACTTGCACCCGGGGGACGGGTCATCCTCAGCGCCGCGACCGAGGAGCTGGCGGTACTCCCTGTCCGGGATCTCTACATCCGAGATGTCAGCCTCCATGGCTTCGTCATCAGCCGGGCGACGGTCGCAGAGCTGGCCGACGCGGCCCGGCTCATCGAGGCCATGCTCGCCACCGGTCAGCTGAGCGCCCGGATCGCTGCGGTGCTCCCACTCGAAGCCACCGCCGAGGTCCACGCCCGGCTCGAGGCGGGCACGGTGACCGGGCGCCTGCTGGTGCGACTGTGACCGCTGCCTGGCTCTACGACCTTGCGTTGTGCCTGCACTTGCCCGGCGCCTTCGCGCTCACCTCGGGCACGGTCGTCGCCACGGCGAGCTTCGGGACGGCAGCTGTGCCGAGACCGTCCTCCTGCTCGCTCTCGCCCGCATAGGCGCCGGGCTGGTGGCTGGAGGGCTGCTGCTCGTCACCGGCTCCGGGCTTTGGCTGGTGGCCGTCGGGCACTGGGGTTACGCCACGCCCTGGGTTGACGCGGCGGTCGGCCTCCTCGCCCTGGTCGGCGTGATCGGGTCGATGGGCGGGCAGCGGCCCAAGCTGGCTCGCAAGCTCGCCGACGCCTTGGCCGCCCTGGACCTTCCTTCGAACGCGGAGTCGCGCGCCCGTCTCGGTGACCGCCGAGCACTCGTCCTTACCTACCTGGCAGCGACGGCCCTCCTCGCCATCATCGTCCTCATGGTCGTGAAGCCCGGCTCACCGCACCAGTAGGCCCAGTAGGCGGCGCCCGGCACTCGGGGCAGTCGATGTGCCGCTGTCTCGACCCCGTCGGCACGCCGGCTGGGATGTCGCCGATCATGAGCCGTGGCCCCGACGGCCAGCGGAAGTAGCGCCAGACCCAGTTGACCAAGACCACCACGCGGTTGCGGAAGCCGATCAGGTAGACGAGGTGCAGCACGAGCCAGGCGATCCACCCGAGGCTCCCGCGTACGATCGCACCGCGTGGCAGCTGGGCGGCGGCCGATCGGCGCCCGATGGTCGCCATCGTCCCCTTGTCGTGGTAGACGAAGGGCGTCGTCGGACGGCCTTCCAGGCGGCTGATGACCTGGCGGGCGGCGTGGTCGCCCGACTGGAGGGCGACCTGGGCAAGCTGGGGCAGGAACCGCCGGGTACCGCCCCGTTCGAGGTCTCTCTCACCCGGCGCCGCGCTGCCAGGACCGGGTACGGCGGCGGTATCTCGTGCGACGAAGACCTCGAAGTGGCCCGGCAGCGAGAGGTCGGGCTCGACCACCACCCGCCCGCCGGGTCCTCGCCGGCCGGGGAGCCCGCCGCGGCGGTGCCATCTACCGTCACCCCTGCCGCCCAGATGACGAGGCTGGCGCTGACCAGCTCACCGCCGACCAGCGTCACCCCCGGCGCCGAGACCGCGTCGACGCCAAGCCCGAGCCGAACCTCCAACCCCCGGGCGCGCAGGGACTGCCGCCACAGGAGAGAACCCGGGGAGGAGGCGCTCCTTGGCATCGAGGAGGACGACGCGGGTGCGGTCGGGAACGAGACGAAACCGGTCGTGGCGGATGGCGATGTCGATCAGCTCTGCCATCGCCCCGGCCGTCTCGACCCCGGTTGGCCCGCCGCCGACCACCACGATCACCGGCGCGGACGTCTCGTCGGGGTCGGCGGCATCCGAGCGCTCCAAGGCGGCGAGGACCTGATTACGCATCCAGCGGGCGTCATCGAGGGTGTAGAGGAAGAGGGAGTGCTCGGCCGCCCCGGGTACGCCGAAGACGGCCGCCAGCGCCCCGCTCGCGCCGGATGGAAGCGGTCATAGCTGTGGCCTCCTGCTCACGGTGCCGCCCGGTTCCTGCCGGCGCCTGGCGTACAACGCTATGAGGTGATCCGGCCAGTTTCCGTCCGCAACCGGGGCGAGGATGGGCGCATGGCAGACACCGCGGAGCGCATGCTGCGGCTGCTCGCCTTGCTGTAGGCCCGCGCTCAGTGGCCCGGCGTCGAGCTGGCAGCACGCCTTGGGACGAGCGAGAGGACGCTTCGGCGCGACCTCGAGTGCGCGCGACGCCTCGACTGCCGGTCGAGGCTGATCCCGGCCCAGGTGGCGGCCGCCGCCTCTCGGAGGGCGCCCACCGCTGTTTTTCGACGAGGACGGACCGTCGCGGTCGCCTTCGGGCTCCAGGTGCAGCCCGCCGCCAGCGTGGCCGCTCTTCGGCGCCAAGTGACCGCACCCCGGTCGCCTTGCAGCAGTCGGGAAAATGCCCTTCCCTCGTTCCGGACAGGACCTCGTCGGAGCTTCCAGCATGTGGGAGCCGAGAACCTCCACCGGCGGGGACGCTTCCTCAAGCCGATGCCCGGGCGGGCACCAGATGGTGGCGGCGGAGGTGCCCGGCAGTAGTTTCAGGTCATGGTGCCGCTCAAGGACATCCTCGCCTTCGCTGGTGTGGCAGTGGTACTCGTCGCCGTCCCCGGTCCGAGCGTGGTGTTCACGATCAGCCGGGCGCTGACTTCCGGACGGCGGACGGCGCTGCTCAACGTGGTTGGCAACACCATCGGCCTGGTGGTTCAGGTGGTGGCGGCGGCCTTCGGGCTCGGGGCGGTCATCGAGCGCTCCGCGGCGGTATTCACCGGAGTGAAGCTGGCCGGCGCCGCCTACCTGGTCTGGCTCGGCGTACAGGCCATCCGGCATCGCCGTTCCCTTACCGAGACGATCGCCGCCGAAGCCGGGCCGCTGTCTCCTCTACGAGCGGTCCGCGACGGGGTGGTAGTCGGGGCGACGAATCCCAAGACCATCGCCGTGTTCTTGGTCGTGATGCCACAGTTCGTGGCTCGGGATGCAGGGCACGTGGCGTCCCAGTTGCTGGTCCTCGGTCTGGTCTTCCCGCTGATCGCCCTGGTGCTCGACAGCTGTTGGGCGCTCGCCGCGGGTACGGCCAGGCAGTGGTTGTCGAGCTCGCCCCGCCGTCTGGCCGCGATCGGCGGCGCCGGAGGGCTGGTCATGATCGGCCTCGGAGTCAGTCTCGCCGCCACCGGCCGAAAGGACTGAGCCGTCCCGCTCGACGACCCCTTGCCGGGTGCGTCGCCCGTGCTGTGGGCGCGTCGGCCTTCGGAGCTGCCGGTGACACCTGCCCCGGGCAGGGGGTCCCTACGGGATGTTCACCGCGCGACGACGGTCCTGACCTCATGGGGGCGGTTCATGCCATGGGGAGCCGGTCGGGAGCAGGGCGCCAACCTGTGTCGAGGTCGGCTCGGACGGCGACGAGTCGGCTGACAGCATCGGCGAGGTCGTCCTCGGGGAGGGTGTAGGGCAGGCGCAGGTACCGTTCGAGCGTCCCGTCCGGACCGAAGCGGGGCCCGGCGACGAGGCGCAGCCGGTGGGTTTCGGCGCCTTGGACGAGAGCCGTGCTCAGGGGGGAGCCCAGGTCCACCCACAGCGACATCCCGCCGGCCGGCACCTGGAACCTCCAGTCGCCCAGGTGCTCCGCCAGCCCATGCATCAATGCCTCTCGCCGGCTGGCGAGGTCCGCCCGGCGGCGGGCCAACAGTTCCTCTCCGTGGTCCAACAGCCAGGCCGCAACGAGCTGTTCGAAGATCGGACTGGCCATGTCGATGCTGCCGCGGGCCGCCCGCAGCTGCCCGAGGAGAGCGGGCGCGGCACGCACCCACCCGATGCGCAGGCCGGCCCAGTACGCCTTGCTCATGGAGCCGAGCGAGATCACCCGGCTGTCGCCGTGCGAGGCGAAGGGAGCGGGCATGTCCACCCCGGGAAGTGCCAGCTCGGCGAAAGTCTCGTCCGCTACCACATGGGTCCCTGATGCTGCGGCGGCCGCGGCGATCACAGCCCGGTCCGCGTCGGACATCAAATGGCCGGTCGGGTTGTGGAAGTCGGGCATCAGGTAGGCCAGGCTGGGCAGGACCTGGCGAAGTGCAGAGACCACCAGGTCCGGCTCCCAGCCGGCGTCGTACCTGCCGGCGGTCAGCACTCGTGATCGCGCCTGGGTGAAGAGGTCCAAGGCGTTGGGGTAGGTGGGGCATTCGACCAGTACAGGGTCGAGGGGCACGAGGAGCGCCCGTACGACGAGGTCGATCCCCTGCTGGGCGCCGTTGGTGATCATGATCTGCTCGGGGCTGGTGGGAAGACCGCGTGCTTCGTAGCGGCGGGCGACGGCTTCTCGGAGCACGGGAAGGCCAGCCGGCTCGTAGCCGTGGTGACCCAGGTAGGATGCGAGCAGGTCGGCTGCCTCGGCGACCGCCACCATGATCTCCTCGTCGCCTTCGAGGGCGGCGACAGACAGGTCCAGCCAGCCCGCCCCCTCCGGCACCGCCGGTGCCCACGGCGCGCCCGGGCGGCGGTGTCCGGGGGGTAGGGCCGCCCAGGTCCCCCCGCCGCGGCGGCTGCGGGCGATTCCCTCCTCTCGCAGCACCTGATAGGCGGCCGTCGCGGTGGTGCGGCTCACCCCGAGGGCTTGGGCCAAGGGTCGTTCTCCCGGCAAGCGCGCACCGGTGGGGACTCGGGCGTCGAGCACCAGGGTTCGCAGCGCCAGCGCGAGGCGCATGTAGGCGGGGCGGGTGTGGTGTCCTCCCTGGACCTGCCAGTCCCCGAGGAGGCGGACCAGCTGGCTGGCTGCGATGGCCTGAGGCAAGTCAGTCCACTTCCTTCCGATTGGCTC
>JAJYWG010000022.1:0-5746 GCA_021791615.1 Actinomycetes bacterium | reverse complement strand
CAACAGTATCCACTTCTGGTCATGATGCTCCGATGCGGTCGGTATGCCAACAGCCGCCGTCGGCGTTCCCAGGGCGTCGCGTGGGGGGTCCACGCCGGCCCCGTCTCGTCGCGCCGTTGCCCAGGGCTCATCTCGGGCGGCGACTGGTACAGCTCTACTGCGGCCTCGTCCTGTACGGGCTGAGCGATTCGCTCCTGGTGGTGGGGCGACTTGGCCTGGATCCGTGGGACGTGCTCCAGCAGGGTCTGGCCCGTCACAGCGGCATCCGCATCGGCACCTGGGCCATCCTCGTCGGGATCGCAGTGCTGGTGTTGTGGGTGCCGCTGCGTCAGCGGCCCGGACTCGGCACGCTGAGCAACGTTGTCGTGATCGGCTCGGTCATGGACCTAACCCTCGCCGTGATGCCCGCGCCCGCTGCCCTCTGGCTGCGGGTGCTCGCCACCACCGGGGGCATCGCGCTGAACGGGATCGCGACCGGCTGCTACATCGGCGCCGGGCTCGGCCCGGGACCAAGAGACGGCCTGATGGTGGGCCTGGCCGCCCGAGGGCACTCGCTGCGGATGGTGCGCACCGGCATCGAGGCCGTCGTGGTCGGGGTCGGCTGGGCACTCGGGGGCAACGTCGGCGTCGGTACGTTGGCCTACGCCGCCAGCCTCGGGCCGCTGGCCCACCTTTTCATCCCCTTGTTCACCCTCCACGAGGGCCAGGGCGGCCGGGAAGGGGAGCGAGGAACAGCCCGTGGATGACATTCTCGCCACGCACAGCTCGAGTCCTTGGTCGGTCGGCTTTGGAGCAAGCGAGCTCCGATGCCGAGGTGTCACAACACGGGCCCGTTCCGTGTCTAAGGGGTGGGAGCCGTGGCGCAGCAGAAGGGGAAGCCGATGCGGGTGTTCGTGGCAGGTGTGTCCGGGGTGATCGGCTGGCAGCTGGTCCCCCTGCTGGTGACCGAAGGACACGAGGTGGTCGCCTCGGCCCGCTTCTCTGCCAGGCTGGGCGAGATCCGCGCCATGGGTGGCGAGCCGGTGGTGATGGACGGCCTCGACGCGACCTCGGTGGCGGAGGGGAGTGCGACTGCCCGGTGGTGGAGCTGCAGCTGGCCGGCGGGGACTTCATCTCCGACGTGTCGCTGCTCCAAGACGAGGCTGCCCAGCGCCTCCGGGGCAGCCAGGCGTTGCCGAGCCACACCACCCTCTACCGGTTCCTCGCCGGAGCGGACCTCGGCCGGGTGAGCAAGGCCACGGCGGTGAACCGGGACATGATGCGGCGGGCCTGGGCGATGGGTGCCGCGCCTGCACCGGGCATCTTGACGATCGAGCCCGACCCCACCTACGTCGACGCCTACGGCAAGCACAAGGAGGGCTCTAAGTTCTCCTACAAGGGCATCGTGCAGATGAGCCCGTTGGTCGGGGTGGTGGGCGAGACCGGCGACGTGCTCGCCGTCCGGGCTCGGGGAGGCAATGCCTCACCGAGACGGAGGCTGGCCAGCTTCATCGACGAGTGCGTGGCCGCCATCCCTGTCGAAGCTCGCGCGGACTACCAGCTCTGGATCCGCATCGACTCGGCCGGGTCCTCCAACAAGGTGGTGGAGGTGGCCACCGGGCACTCGGCTGTCTTCTCCATCACCTGCGTGCAGGATAAGTCCGTGCGTAGGGCGATCGAGGCCCTGGCCACCGATCCGAAGACCGTCTGGGAGTCCGCCAAGGAAGCTGACGGCGAGCTGGCTGGTTCCGAAGTGGCCGAGGGCACGTACCGCTTCGCCAAGCGGGATCTCCGCCTCATCGTGCGCCGGCAACGCAAAGCAGCCGGTGAGCAGCTCTTCTTCGACGATCTCGGGGGTTGGCGGTTCTTCGCCATGATTACAAACCTTCCGCCGGTCTTCGCGTCGGCTGTCGACATCGACCGCCACCACCGACTGCGGGGTGGTGCTCCCAAAGAGGCCATCTGCCAGTTGAAGAGGAGTTCGGGATGAACCACGCCCCGCTCCAGCGCTTTGCTGCCAACTGGCTGTGGTGGCTGGCCTCGGTCCTGGCCTACAACGTGGCCCGGTAGGTGAGGGTCCTCACGTGTCGCCCGAGCCGTTCTCGACCTGTCGGGGCCGCGCCTGCGCAACAGCTTTTTCAATGTCCCTGCCCGTGTCGTGCGCACCGGTCGTCGGATCCATCTCCGCTTGCCACGCGCCTATGGCCACGCGACAGCGTTCATCTCGGCGCTGGAACGCCTGCGAGCGTTGCCGATCTACGCCTGCCCAGAACAAGCTCCGCACAGAGCCGCCCGAGAGCCGGCGCAGCTATGCCCCCGGCCACTTCCGACCGACGAAGTGGCGCTCTATCGCGTCGATCAGCGGCCAGCTCCCACCTCCGTGCGGGCGCCCGGATGCAGATCGACCATCTGGTTGGGCTTCCGACCGCCCGATGCGGTGTTCAACTACCCGGCTGCAATATCTGGGTCTGAGATGAGTAGGCCAGCCGCCCGGGCGGGGCTGCACAGGCCAGCCCGGTGACCAGCGGACGCGTCGGGTATGGGGCGCGAAGTCGAGCGATGGCCCTGAACCCCCGCCACCACACTTCGTCCGCGGCCTTCTGGCCAATGATCCGTACAGGGATCCGTACAGGCTCGGCGAAGCACTCGGCGGCCAGCTGGCCGGGCCGCGCTCCGCTCGGCGCGGGAGGTGCCCGATGGTCTACAGCCGGCGGTTCGGTGGAGGACCTCGTAGCCAGGTCCGAGTTGGTCTTAGACGCGCTCGGCGAGCTCGGCTGCTCGCTTCGAGAACCGGGCCCTCTGGGCATCAGTCGCCCCTGGCGGCCAGTCGAGAGTCTCGCCGTCGCGATTCCGGGCTTCCAGGACGTCGAGGAGGTCCTCGGAGAGACGGTCGGCCCACGCCCGGGCGCGCGGAGCGAACCGGCGGGTCCCCCGCCAGCGGCCCGGTGGGGTCGGCGCCCGGAGCTCCTCAGGGGAGAGGATCGTCCAGCTGCCCGACGCCGCGAGGTCCCAGTCGGTGAGCACCCGTCGGCGTGCGGTCACGCCCAGCAGGCTGCGGCCCCGGTGCCGAGACGGGCCGCCGGGGGCCAGCGGCTAGGAGCCTTGCCGGCCCGGGCATCCTGTCGGGGGGCGAGCGCGGAGGATGTCCGTCGAGCCGTTCACGTCCACGGGCTGGGTCACGTAGACGGCGATGGCGGTCTGCGCCAGCGGCTGCCACAGCGGGGAGCCGCTCTCGGTGTTCGGGAGGCGGGCGCCGCCTAGGAACTTGCCGGTGCTGGCCTGGAGGCAAGCGATGCCGACGGCCGAGGAGAGCCAGGCGTGGTTGTCGAGGACCGCGACGCTCGGTCCTTGGATGACGGGGCCGCCTTGGCTGAGGTCCTTCCACACCTGCTTCGCGAGGCCTCCGATCCTCCGGAGGCCGGCGGCCTCGAGCACCGTGGCGCCTCCAGCCATGCCCGTGCGGTAGGAGGCCCACACCGCCCCAGCGACGGCGTGCAGGTCGGCACCGGTGATGGCGAAGCGCACGCCGCTGGTCGCGATGACGGCGCCGGTGGCGGCATGGCGTTCGGTGATCGCGGCGGCGGGATCAGCCACGGGGTTGGTCACGAGGCGGTTGACCGCGGCGTAAAGCAGCTTGCCGTCCGGGCTCACGCTGAGGCTGGTGACGAGGCCCGCGGCGGGCACGCGTCGCAGCACCGCATCGGCTGCGGGATTGATCTCGACGAGATCACTGCCCGCCCCGATCCAGGTGTCAGCCGTGCCGGCGACCGCGGAACCGCTGGCTGTCACCGGGTCGACGTTGGCGCTGAGCCCGAGCGGCAGTGGGCCAATCCGGGCCAGCTTCGCGCCGGAGCGGAGGCGGTAAAGCGTCCAGGGGCCGCTGACGTGACCCTCCTTGCCCGCGATGGGCTCAAGGACATACAACGTCGGGCCGACGAGAAACAGCTGGCTGGCTGCAGGAAGGGCGCTGCCCCGCTCGACCTGACCGGTGGCGAGGTCGATGAGGGTGAGCCGGCCGGCGGTCGAGGTCGGCGAGGTCGAAGCGACCGTGATCGCATACGCCGACACACCATCGGCGGCCACGACGATCGCAGTGGGAACGAGCTTCACGTTGACGACCACGGAGGCTTTCCACACAGACGAGCTCGCCGGCACCGGTCCCGCCGGCCGACTCGTCGTCGAGGACGAACTCGGCGAGGACGACGTACTGGTTGTCGATGGCGCCGAGGTCCTTGTTGCGGGCCGGGCGGCACCTGCACCCGAACCGCACGAACACAGAGCCAGGGCCAGGACAAGACCACCGACACCGGCCTTCTGCCGGCAACCGCCGACCCTCACCACGCTCCGCCAGAATCGTTGCACGCCACAAACGACGCTCCAACCAGCGCGAAGCTTCCCGCGTCCTCACCGCAAGCCTGAGACGAGCCAGCGCCGCATCTGTGTGTTGAACGACTCGCTGGATGGCGACCCTTCGACGCCGACCGATGCAGATCGACGGCTCGGCGCTCACCGGGTCGGCCCGGCATCTCGACGACTGCCTCGACGTCGACGCCGTAGGCCTGGTCGCGCCAGAGGGCCTCAACGCACCCAACGCTCAGCGTCTATCCACCCTGACCCTTGCCCCTCCGCTCCTTGCTCCCCGCCGCACGCGGCGGGCGGAGCCGATGGGTTCAGGGAGCTCTTACGACTCTTGCACTCTCAGTAGAAATAACCGAGAAGTAGTTGTCCTCCAGGATCACTGAGAACAAGCACATCGTTCCGGACCGTCGCGCTCTGGCACGATGTGCCGCTCGAGAGAGCCACGCATCCATACTGCATCGTGACTGGCTGAGGCGAGTGAACCGTCACTATCCAGGCGTTGTCTCCGATGACGTCGCTGGCCGGCGGAGCTGTCCCGGCCGGCACCTCAGCGTTAGCGTCCGTGACATTTGCGTAAACGGCTGATAGCACGGTGAGCCCCGGCGCATCGTCGATTTGAAGTGCGTCTGCCGAGGCTTGAGCAGCCGTGAGACTGGGCCCAGAATCTGTCGCCGGCTTGACGTACAGTTCGACTGCTTCGTTACCAGGCTTGCCTGGCGTCGCGGCGCCCGTGAGGGCGACACCGCCGGGAGGAATAGTGGTCGGAACGACCTGAGCGGTCTGTGCAGCCGTGAAGAGCCCTGTGCTCGAGCTCGCCAGCTTCGTTTCTCCTGGAGCGCTCCTGCTGTGGCTTGGCACCCGGCCGCTCAGTCCGACTACCGCTGCAAGGAGTAGGGCTGCAGCGGCAACACTGCCTGCGGCGAGTAGCAGAGATCTGTGTGCGACGCATTGTGGTCCTTTGCAGACGTTCCCGAGCTTAGTGGCAGGGCGGCCGCCCGGGCGGCGCGGCCCAGGCCAGCCCGGTGACCAGCGGACGCGTCGGGTATGAGGCGCGAAGTCGAGCGATGCTCCTGAACCCCCGCCACCACACTTCGTCCGCGGCTCTTCTGGCCGATGATCCGTACAGGGGCCCGTGCAGGCTCGGCGGAGTACTCGGCGGCCAGCTGGCCGGGCCGCGCTCCGCTCGGCGCGGGAGGTGCCCGATCGCCTACAGCATCGACGATGCCCCGAGGCGCATCGACAGCGTTCACATGGCTCAGCGAGGCGAGGTGCACCGCAGCTGGATCGTCTGGCGGACGGATCAGGTGCTGCTACGGCTTGGTGAACAAGACGCCTCAAAAGCCGACTCGGGCTCTGCCAGGGCGATGCCGGGAGGCCGGAGGCGTTCGCGCCCGGTTACCTTGAGCCA
>JAJYWG010000072.1:639-3581 GCA_021791615.1 Actinomycetes bacterium | reverse complement strand
CGCAGGGACCCGGAGGGCCCTTGACGCCGGCGTGGTGCCGATTCCGGCGTTTCCGTACACCCAGTCCGGCGTTTCCGTACATCCGGGTCGACTGGGCAGTGGGAGGTCATGCAGCGACCGACGATCGGATCCCTCTCTTCACCTCCTCCGGTGATTGTTGTCGATCGGCGATGCTTGAAGAACCGGCGTCTCGCTGCTGTTTGCATGGGGGGCCGCCGGCCGACCTTCATTGTGCCCGAGGCGGCCGGCGTTGGGAAGACATTGGTCGTGCTGCCGTGCGTGATCGACGAGGTCGCCGGTCTCGACGCGCTGGCAGCAGTCGTTGCACCAGTGGTCGACGACCCAGCGCCCGTGGAGCAGCCCGAGGGGCGTCGGCGGGACGTGGAGGACCATGGTCCGGTAGGTGACGGTCATCGCTGGTCCTCGGCCGGCTCGGTGGCGGGCGTCGCCTCAGACCGGTTGGCTCCCCGGGAGGGACGGCGCATCGACTCGCCGTCGAGCTCGATCCGGTGGAGGTTGGAGAGGATCCGGTCGAGCGCGGCGTCGGCCAGCGTCGGCTCTCCCATGGCCTCGTGCCACAGGGCGACGGGCAACTGGCTCGTCACGATGGTGGAGCGCAGCCCGGCGCGGTCCTCGATCACCTCCAACGTGTCGGCCGCCTGATCGGCGGTGAGGGGACGAAGGAGAAAGTCGTCGATCAGGAGGACATCGACGCGGGCCCAGGTCGCGGTCAGCCGGGCGAACCGGCCGTCGGCCCGGGCGATGCCCAGCTCGTCGAGCATCCGTGACGCCCGCAGGTACAAGGCGGTGTGCCCCCGGCGGATCGCGGCGTTGGCCAGCGCGCAGGCGAGGAACGTCTTGCCCACCCCGGTCGGGCCGACGATGGCCACGTTGTGGTGGCTGCGCACCCAGCCCGACTCGGCCAAGGAGAGGACGGCCGGGCGATCGAGACCGCGTCGACGCCTGAAGTCGACGTCTTCGACGACGGCGTCGGTGCGCAGCTTGGCGGACTTCAAGTAGCGGGCCAGGCGACGGTCTTCACGCTCGGCGAGCTCTCTGTCGACGAGGAGCCCCAGGCGCTCGTCGAAGCTGAGCGCCTGGCGGTCGGCCGACTCGGACTGCTCTTTCAGGCCGGCTGCCATGGCCGGGAGCTTCAAGGCGTAGAGGCCCTCGATGGTCTGGTGGTTGAGCACGTAGGTTCCTTTCATCGGTAGTAGTCCGGTCCCCGGACGTTGTCGTGGTCCGGGTGGGAGAGACCCGGACCCTCCGCTGGCAGCGGTTTCTGGTCGAGCCCGGTGCGCAGGATGGACTCGACCGAGCGGTAGCTGTGGGCACGAGCCGCCAGTGCCCGGACGCAGGCGGCCTCGAGGCGCTCTGGGCCGTAGCGGTCGGCCAGGCGGATGATGCCGAGACACGAGCGATATCCCTGCTCGGGGTGGGGCCGGGAGCAGAGGATCGCTTCTGCGAGCTTGGCGGTGGCCGGGCCGGTCTTGTTGGCCCAGGCGATGATCCGCCCCGGGGTCCAAGAGGCGTGGCGCCGGTGCGACTCGGGCATGTGGGCGGGATCGGTCGAGTAGCCCGGAGTGAAGCGCCGGGGATGGGAGGCCACCCGGCGGTGGCGGGAGAAGACCTCCACGGTCTTGGCCGACATCCGCACGTCGACGTGCTCGCCGACGAGGCGGTAGGGCACCGAGTAGAAGTGCCGGTCGGCGCGGACCTCGACGTGATAATCGATGCCGACCTTGGGGTGGCGCCAGGTGGCGAACTCGTAACGATCTTCGGGCAACGGGCGGAGGGCCGGGCGGTCGATGTCCTCGAAGACGCTGCGGCGTGACCCGGGGAGTTTCTTGAACGGCCGGTCGTTGATCCACGCCAAAAGCTCGGCGATCGCCAGGTTGGCGCCGCCCAAGCTCGTGAACCGTCGGTTCCGCAGACGCGCCATGATCCAGCGCTCGGCGAGGAGCACCCCCGCCTCGACCTTCGCCTTGTCGCGGGGCTTGTAGCTGCGGGCCGGAATGACCGCCATGGAATAGTGGGCGGCCATCTCCTGGTAGGTGGCGTTCACGTCCGGCTCGTAGCGGTGCGGGCGGGTCACCCCCGAGCGCAGGTTGTCGCTCACGACGATCGCCGGCGCACCGCCATAGAACTGCAGCGCGTTCACGTGCGCGGTGACCCAGTGCAGCAGCTCCTGGGAGCGGACCGCCTCGGCGTAGAGGTAGGAGGAGCACCCCAAGACGGCGACGAACAGCTCCGCTTGGAACGCCACCTCGCCGGTCCGCTCGTCGTAGATGGGGATGCGCCGGCCGGGGAAGTCGACGAAGAGCTTCTCACCGGCCTTGTGCTCCTGGCGCATGACCACGTCGAGGTGCCGGCGCCAGCGGCGGTAGCGCTCGCAGAACTGGCTGTACGCGTAACCGTTGGGGTGAGCCTCGCGATACTCGACCCAGACGAGCATGAGCGTGACGTGAGGACGCCGCAGTTCCAGGTGGACCTTCGCCCAGTCCGGCGTCGGCCGGTCCCCGGTCGGTGGCGCCGGCGCCGAAAACAGCCGCTCCTCGAGGCGGTCGTCATCGAGCCCGTCGGGCAGGGGCCAGGTGAGGCCGGCCGCCTTGGCCCGGCGGACGTGGTCGGCCACCGTCGTGTGCGGGACCTGGAGGGACGCGGCTACCTGGCGGAGGCTGAGCCCTTCACCGAGGCTCAGCCGGAGAACATCACGAACCTTTCGCATGCTGATATGGGGGCGGGGCATGGGCTCCTTCTTCGAAGGTCTTGGTCGACACTTCGAGTCAAGGTGCCCTGCCCCCTCACCTCACGCCAGCGCTACATGGCCTCCCTCACGCACGGTGTACGAAAACTCCGGAATCGCTGTACGGATTCGGCCGGAACGGGTGTACGAAAATCCCCGGAATCCACAGCGGATCGCGGCGAGCCGGAGGTTGCGG
>JAJYWG010000072.1:0-629 GCA_021791615.1 Actinomycetes bacterium | reverse complement strand
GCCTACCTCGTGGCGCACCTTGGGGACGGTGTGGACGTAGCGCTCCTGCGTCTCCCCTGCCATGACGAGGAGGCTCCCGTGGGTGAGGACGCACTCCGCCTCCACCGTCGGGACACCTTCGCCCTTTTGGCCGAGGAGAAAGGGCCGCGCCGCCCCGAAGCTCAGCGAGGCGATGGTGGAGTGGATGGGGGTGCAGTCGTCGTCGGCGTGCCAGCCGACGCCGGCGTCCTTGCCCGGGTAGAGGTTCACGAGCACCGAGTTGAACTCGATGCCCAGGTCCGCTTCCGCCTGCTCTTTCAGGCCGGCCAAGGGTTGCGGAAGCGGGGTGGCGGGAAAGGTGTGCTCCCCGAAGCGGTACGGCGACGGGCTGTACCAGGCGACGCTGCGGGCCCACAGGTTCCCGAAGCGGTACCGGGGACGCTGGAACTCCGCGTACGTCATGATCACCTGTTCCCACCGGTCGGCGTCTGCTTGTGCAAGGTAGCGGCGGTCGAGACGGACCTCGGAACCTCGGGCCGCAACGAGGACTTCCCTCCGTGACGGGTCGAACTGCATGATGCGCTCCTTTCACAAGACCGGCGCCCCTGCGCCGACCCACCGACCGTTCGTGCGCCAGCGAGGCGTGCAGT
>JAJYWG010000161.1 GCA_021791615.1 Actinomycetes bacterium | reverse complement strand
CAAGCGGTCTTGGTGGCGGGGGAATTCGAGAATCGAGCGGCCATCGGGTTACAGACCCGACGAAACCGCTGGTCACGGTGTCGTGCATACGCACCGCGTGGGCGGCTGCCCTGCTCAAACCGGCGGCTGGCGATGGCGAGGCCCCGAGAAATTATGTGCCACCGATCTCAAAGGTGTCGACGTCCTCGATGGGCCGACCGGTCACCGTCGAGAGCAAGCGGCCGGCCAGATAGAGCGTCTCTTGGAGCTCGACATCGCCCAACAGTCGCTTGGCCGCGAACCGGTGCACTTCGGCAAGCTCATCAGCGAAGAGGGACGCCCAGCGGGCGACGCGCTGCGGCGGTGGGTCGTCAACTCCATTGATGCTGCTCGGAAACGCGTCCAGCTCCGCGGCGGACCACGCGTCGGTAGGTCTGCTCGCAAGCGCTTCGATGGATCGCAGCATTCGGTTCCTTTGGGCGAGGAGGTTCCGCGCCGCCACACGCGCTGACTGATCGCTGAAGGGGCGCGCGAGCTCAGGCGGTAGCAACGGCACGGAACCGCTCCTCCAAGAGGTGATAGCGGCCGATGTACCCGGCGAGCTCGATAACGGTGGCCGGATCCGACGCCGAAGACTCCTCGTCGATGCGTTCGAGATCCAAGAGATCGTCGAGGACCGCACTGAGCTCGATCTCCTCGGTGTCGCCGAAGCGCACGAGCAGGTGGAGCTGGCCGTCCAGCCCGTCGACATAGCGAGCGAGCGTCGACAGCAGCAGATCGGCCTGGTGCTCGATGCGCGAGACCTCCCCTTGTGCGATCCCCAGCCGCTCGGCGAGTACTACTTGGGTGAGCGAACGCGCGCGGCGGAGCGCGCCAAGCGCCTCGCCATAGGCAGCACGCCGCCGCTCTGCTCGGGTGGCTGCAGCAGCCCGAGCCACCTTGTAGGCAGGCGCCTCGCTGCGCTCATGTTCGTCGGGGTTGTAGGAATCCCACCCCTCGGGAAGGTCGCTCACTTCTCCTCCTTCGATTTGGCGAGTGCCGCGAGGTACATGTCGAAACGCTCATCGGCGACGGGCACATTGGCTTCGTATCACCGGTTCCCAATGCCGGCTTTGTTCCCCGCGAGGAGCAATCCCGGCACGTCGTCGGGTCCGAACCCGATCAGCACCCTGTAGACATGATCTCGATCGACGTCGACTCGGACCTCGCTCACGTGGGGGAAGTGTCGCGAAGTCTGGATTCGATGGCGGACGTCAGGGAGCACCGCCGCCCGTCCATGTCGCTCCAAGTATGCGAGGGCCTCATCCACGTCCGCTCGACTCAAATTGTCCAGGCTCCGGAGCCACTCGGCCACCTGCGGGTGCCGAGGCAGGCTCATCACGATGGAGTATAGCGTGAACCAGATATCGGCTTAACCAGATGGCGCTGCCTCTACAGTCGTCAACATGTCGGTGCCGAGAATGTCATCCATCCTTTTTGAGCTGGACTTTGACGGTTGGGCTCGAGAGCAGCGAGCATCCACCGATGACCCTCTCGTTCCTCTACCGGGCGTTCTGCCGCGTCCTCCAGGTCATCCGACTCCTCGGTCGAAGCGACGCCGATCTCGCGATCGAGGTAGTCATGCTCCGCCACGAGGTGGCGGTCCTCCGACGCCAGGTACCACGACCGGCGCTCGATCCGGCGGATCGGGCGGTACTGGCGGGGCTCGCGCAGTTGCTCCCACGCCATCGTCTCGGGCACTTCTTCGTCCAACCGGCCAGCCTGATGCGCTGGCATCGCGACCTCGTTGCCAAGCGCTGGACCTACCCACACCACCGGCCTGGTCGACCCCCTATCGTCGAGGGGACCACTGCCCTCGTGGTCCGCTTGGCGAAGGAGAACCCGACCTGGGGATATCGTCGCATCCACGGCGAGCTCGCCACCATGGGCGTCACGATCGCCCCATCCAGCGTCTGGGCGATACTGAAACGCCACGGTGTCGACCCATCGCCACGGCGGTCGGGACCGACCTGGGCGGAGTTCCTCGCTGCACAAGCCAAGGGTCTGATCGCGTGCGACTTCTTCCACGTCGACACGGTGCTCCTCCGTCGGCTCTACGTGCTCGTCTTCATCCACCACGACAGCCGTCTCGTACGAATCGCCGGAATCACCACCACGCCGGTCGTCGACTGGGTCACCCAGCAGGCTCGAAACCTCTCGATGCAGCTCGCCGACGAGGCACCTGCGGTCAAGTTCCTCATCCGCGATCGCGATACGAAGTTCACCAGCTCCTTCGACGCCGTCTTCGCCGCCGACGGCATCAGGACCATCAAGTCCCCAGTTCGAGCACCGCGCCAACGCCATCTGCGAGCGTGTGATCGGCACCTTCCGACGGGAATGCCTCGACAGGATGCTCATCCTCGGCCGCCGCCATCTGGAGACCGTGCTCGCCGAGTACGTCGAGCATTACAACGCCCACCGCCCGCACCGATCGCTCGACCAGCGTGCGCCGTCCACACTCGATGCGACTCCGGCGCCGATCGACGACATCGACCCTGCCAGGGTACGAAGAACCGACCGCCTGGGCGGCCTCATCCACGAGTACCGGATGGTCGCCTGAGCTGGATGGATGGGATTCTCGGCACCCACAGGCGAGCGCCAAGCTCAAGGACATCCCCGCCAAGCTCCCCGCCAACGAGGTGGAACCGGGCGCGGTGCGGGCGAAGCCGCGTCTCGCCGCCCGGGCGCTGCAGATGGTCTGCCGTCTCCTCGCCTACAACGCCGAGCTCGAGCTCGCGCGCCACCTTAACGAGTACCTGGATGACGACAACGAGTACCGAGCCGTCGCCCGCAACCTCTTGCACCTCGGCGGCACGGTCTCCTACCAGAGTCATCGGATCGTCGTCACGCTCGATCGCCCCGACGTACCACGGGTCGCACGTGCGCTTGGGCAGCTACTCGTCGAAGTCGAGACCGCTCCGCCAGCCTGTATCGCCGGCGACGGTCGTCCGATCAGCTACCGGCTGGCCGGCTCATGACTTCAACAGTTCGCGACCTCTACTACCGGAGGTCTGAGCCTCGGTTGATCAGTGCAGTGCATACGCATGCCCTGTGCATGCACACGCAAGCGCTCCCCGGTGACCGCCACCCACGGGCGAGCCGCCGTAAGGCCGCAGCTCAGCGGCCGCCTGCGCCGCGCACACCCGGCATACGCGTGCACAGGGCACCCTGAGCTCTGAGAAATCCACCCGAGAAGCTCGGCTATCCGACGAGCCCGAGAACGAGAAATCGCTGGTCAGGCACCTGCACCCCTGCACGAGGTACGCGCTGAACAAGCGGTCTTGGTGGCGGGGGAATTCGAGCATCGAGCGACCATCGAGTTACAGATCCGACGAAATCGCTGGTCACAGTGTCGTGCCCTATGCACCGCGTGGGCGGCTGCCCTGCTCAAACCGGCGGCAGGCGATGGTGAGGCCCCGAGAAACTCCCAACCCTGAAGCGTAGAGGACCAGGCCGCAGTCACGCGGCGCTCTTTCGTCGTTGCTCGAGTCGCTCGGCAATCCACACCTTGATGATCGACTGACGGGTTACCCCAAGGAGCTTGGCCTCCGCGTCGAGTGCCT
>JAJYWG010000338.1 GCA_021791615.1 Actinomycetes bacterium | reverse complement strand
ATGCGCTCGACGACGACCGGATCGACCTCGAACAGCCGCTCCTCACCGTGATCATCGGCCATGCGCCAATTCTCACAGCAGTGATTCCAGATCGCGAATCGAGCGGGTTAGTGACCCACGCTCCTAGATGTGCCGCCGAGTGATCGTCGCTCGAAGCGGCAGGGAGCTAAACCGGGAGCTACCAGGTCGCTGGGAGCTACGCCGATGCGGACCCAAACAGGGCGTCCATGGCGGCGACGTGGGCTCCGACCGACGGCCCGACGGCGTGGCGGTAGACACCTTCCGTCATGGCGGTGGTGGCGTGGCCGGCCACGTCAGCAACCTGCTCGAGCGGTACTCCCGACGCCGGCGTGCTGGCGGGACGACCTCGACCCGGCTGCAGGAGCCGGTGGCCGCCGAAGACGCCGGGTCCAGACCGAGAGTCGGGACCGAGGCGACGTGCTACCGTGCGTTCCATGATGGAATGGACTGGACCCGGTGCCCACGGTGCCACCGTCGCCCGAGACCCGCGTCGGCACCAGCGATGAGGTACGCGGACGGACCGACCTCCGAGGTGGAGGTGCTGGTCGAAGCTCCCGTCGAGCGCGTATGGCAGCTCGTTTCCGACGTGAACCTCCCGAGCCGCTTCTCGGAGGAGTTCACGGGTGCGAGGTGGATCGACGCCGGCCCGGCTCTTGGCGCACGGTTCGTGGGTCGCAACGAGCATCCGGCCCTGGGCTCGTGGGAGACGACCTCGTGGGTGACGCGCTACGAGCCGTACCGGGCGTTCGGTTGGGCGGTCTCCGATCCTGAGAACCCGTCGGCGACCTGGTGGTTCACGCTCGAGGAGCTCCCCGGCCGGGTTCGCCTGCAGCAGGGTGGCCGGATGGGACCCGCACCGTCGGGGCTGAGCATCGCCATCGCCGCGATGCCCGACAAGGAGGAGCGGATCGTTGCCCGCCGCCTTCAGGAGTGGACCCGGGGCATGCAGGCGACGATCGCGGGCATCAAGGCGCTGGCGGAGGGACGGCCGTGATGCGCGTCGGCGTGCACGCCAGCGTCGCCGGTGCCGACGGCGTGCAGTTCGTGACGTCGGCGGAGCGCCTCGGCGCCGATGCCGTGTGGGTACCGGAGTTCTGGGCCGGCGACGCGTTCACCCCGCTCGCCTACCTGGCCGCAGCAACGTCGACCATCCGCTTGGCCACCGGGATCGTGCAGCTGGGAGCCCGTACGCCGGCGATGCTAGCCATGTCGGCCATGTCGATGCAGGGCCTGTCATCCGGCCGGTTCGTGCTCGGGATCGGTACGAGCGGCCCGCAGGTGATGGAGGGCTGGCATGGCGTCCACTACGACCGCCCGGTACGGCGGACCCGCGAGACCATCGAGATCCTCCGCATGATCAGCACGGGACAGCGGCTCACCTACCAGGGCGAGGTGTACACCCTTCCCCTGCCCGGAGGTGAGGGCAGGAGCATCCGCTCGTTGCTGCCGCCGACCCACCTGCCGATCTACGTCGCCGCGCTCGGACCTGCCAATCTGCGTCTCACCGGCGAGCTGGCGGACGGCTGGATCGGCAACTCCTTCTTCCCGGAGACGGCCGACGTGTTCTTCGATCCCATCCGCGCCGGGGCGGCCGCTGCCGGGCGGGACATCGCCGATCTCGACCTCACCGTCGCCGTCAGCGTCGAATTCACCGACGACGTCGACGAAGCGGGACGGCGTCACGCCGCGGGCTACGCCTTCACCTTCGGCGCCATGGGCTCGGCCACCACGAACTACTACAACGACGCGTTCGCCCGGCAAGGGTTCGAGGACGACGTGCGGGCGGTGCAACAGCTGTGGCTGGCCGGCGACAAGGACGCCGCCCGCAGGCGCGTTCCGATCGAGATCGGATTGGGGACCAATCTCGTCGGCACCGACGACATGATCCGCCAGCGCCTCCGCCTCTACCAAGATGCAGGCGTCACCGCGTTCCGGGCACAGTTCGCTGCCGACGATCCCCACCGCCAGCTCGATGACCTCGCGCATCTCCTCGACCTCGTACGGGACGTCGACGCCGACGCCGAGGTGAATGCATGAGACGCACCGACACCTCCGCCTGGCCATGCAACATCGCCCGCAGCGCGCACGTCCTCGGCGACCACTGGAACATCCTCCTGATTCGCCAGGCTTGCCTCGGCGTCCGCCGCTACGACGACTTCCAGCGGACGCTCGGGATCGGTCGCAACATGCTTGCGATCCGCCTCAACGGCCTGGTCGACGAGGGGATCCTCGAGCGAGTCCAGTACCAGACGCACCCTGCGCGCGACGAGTACCGGCTGACCGGCAAGGGGCGCGACGCCTATACGGTGTTGGCGGCGATGGACGCATGGGGCAGGCGCTGGCTCGCCGGCGCCGGAGGCACCCCCGTGCTTCTCCACCACCAGACCTGCGGCAACGACATGCACGCCGTCGTCGTCTGCAGCGAATGTGCCGAGCCCCTCGACGTCCGCCAGGTGACCGCCCGGCCTGCGCCGGGTTTCTGACCTCTCCCACCACCGCCGGCAACGGACCTTCGTCGTGGGCCTGTCGATCCCGCCAGCCGGACGTGCGCTGCGTCGGTGCCGGCGGGGTGCCGGCGGAGTCCCGGCACGGAGGTCGTCGGCCGCCCCGACCCGCTGATCGACGGGCCAAGTTCGGCGAGCCTCAGGGGTGCTGGCTCGACACGGAGACGACCTCGCCGGTCAGGTAGGTCGAGTACTCGCTGGCCAGGAACACGATCACGTTGGCCACTTCCCACACCTCGACTCCCCGGCCGAAGACCTCGCGGCGGCGCAGCGTCTCCAGCTCCTCGTCGGCCATCACCCGGTTTAAGAAGGGATGCAGGGTGAGGCTGGGAGCCACCGCGTTCACCCGCACGCCGTGGGGCGCCGCCGGCCGTGCTGTCCGATTCGTCAACCAGCTCCTCGTCGGCCGATAGAGCCCCACCACGTGGTGGGAATCCGAGCGTGATCCTCGGTGTGGTCAGCTCGTGATCTCGAGCTGACCGTCGGCAGTCTCGCGCGATCGGTTGAGTGCCGCCATCGATTCCAGACCTCCTGGCATAGGACCGGGCTGGACCCGCTTGAGCTGCCACTATCCACAACTTCGGGTCCTGGAGATGACATAATCTCTAGTGAGATAGTGGAGATTCCGGGAGGTCGGATCGTGGCAGTCGCAGCAGCCAAGATGGGGGCGATGCAGCCGCTGCCACTGGCCCCTTCGGGCTCCTTCCACGTCGCTGACGGGGTGGCCTTCCTCGAAGACGCCGAGGGCAATGGCTCGGTCTTCCTGTGGGGGATGGCAGCATGGTGCTGGCGAGCCGGGGATGCTGCCGCCCGACGCCTGGCCGCCGTGCAGCTGGTGAACTCGAAGGCGGCGAGACAACGTCAGGTGGCCGCAGCCTTCGGGGTGCACGAGAACTCGCTGGTGCGGTGGCGCTCCTCCTACGAGGCAGGCGGTGTCTCCTCGCTGATGGACGATCGCCCCGGACCGAGGGGCCCCTCCAAGGTGACAGAGGCCAAGCGCCAAGAGATCACAGACCTGCGTGCCTCAGGTCTGTCGCTGGTCGAGGTGGCTCGACGCACGGACGTGT
>JAJYWG010000465.1 GCA_021791615.1 Actinomycetes bacterium | reverse complement strand
ACCACGACCAGAACGCGACCGTAGCTGGACAAATGGCGAAACAGCTCGGCGATCTTGGCCTCGTCTTGGACGAGCGGCTTGTCAAAAACCTTCTCGCCGGTGCCTGTCAACCCTTTTGAGACACAGAGTGTGAAGAATCACTGTGTCGTAGTGGCGACCCCCTCCGGCTGATTGATCCATGCCGCCGCAGGCAGTGCCGGGGGCTCCGGAGCCTTGCGCACGAAGCGCTCGGGATGGGCGGCGTAGGCGGCGGTCAGCACCGCGGCTCTCTTCTCCCGGATGGCATCCGCCCTTCCGTAGTGAACGTCGGCGGGAATATGCAGGCCTATGCCCGAATGGCGATGCTCGTGGTTATACCAGCTGAAGAATCGGCCACAGTGGGCTTGCGCGCCAAGCACTCGGGCAGTCGAGGAAGTGGACCAGAGGATGGACGTCGTGCGGGAGCTCCTCCTCGACAGGTAGCGCGAGCCAAAGTGCGCTCCGCCATACCCGCGTGGCGCGCCCGTGTGGCGAGGGTGCTCTTGCACTTCGGTGCCCGTAGGCGGGCTTGTCAGCTTTCGAGATACCGATGGAGGAAGGCGGCGATACGTCGATGTGCATCGAGAGCGGAGACCTCGTGATAGTGGGTGCCGGATACCTTGTTGAGGATGGTCAGTAGAGCAGTCATGTCGGCTGGGTCGTGATCGTTGATGAACCCGTGATGCGCTTCTGGGTACACCTTGATGTCGTGGTCAACTCCGAGCGCCGTCAGCGCTCTCTCAAGCCGGGCGCCAGCGCTGGCGCCCATCGGGGACCGGTCCTTGCCGCCGTAGCTGCCAACCACAGGGCACGCTCCAACGAGCGTCCGCTCCGCATTCTTCGGGCAGCCGCCGTAGTTGGTGCTCGCTGCTGCATATCCGTGTCCTGCAGCCAGCACCAAGGCGTAGCCACCACCCATGCAGAATCCGACGATCCCGATGTGCCCGGAGCAGTCGCTTCTGGCAGCAAGCCAGTCTCGTACTGCATTGATGTCAGAGACGGTACGGCCCTCCCCGGCGGTGACCTCTCGCATGATCCTCCAGAAACAACGCAGGCGACTGCCCCAGTAGTACAGCTCCGGCGCGGCCGCCAAGAAGCCCTCGCTTGCTAGCCAATCGGTCTGGTTGCGCAGGTCACGGCTCATTCCGGCGAAGTCGTGCACGACCACTACACCAGGCCACGGGCCATTACCGCCGGGGATGGCCACATGCGCCGGCATGTGGCCATTAGCAGTTTGGATGCTCACCTCCGCCACGGACCCTCCTCGTCGTCCGCTCCCCTGGGCGTAAACCGACGACGAGCGGAGACGACACACAGCACCGTGTGCTGATAGGGCCGCCACGCAGCCCATGCCGCGACGAGCAGTAGCACGCCCGCCACGATCATGGTGATGTCAAAGATCGTGGCGGCCGGCTGGGTGACCACCGAGTGGGGAGGCCGCGTACCGCCGAGGTTGCTGATCTCCTGTCGGGTCGAGTAGTGCCGCCACACCGGGCACTTCGTCTCCGCCGCGATGATGCCGATGAGGAGGACGAGGCCCGTCGGCGAGTACAGTACGCCAGCGAGTGCGGGCATCCGCCTCACCACGACCGAATTGAGCTTGCCCGGCTCAACGGGGCCGGTGGAAGGTCTGGTCATGGCGAGTCCTTCGCCAGAGTGCCCTTCGGGTGTGCGGCGATGAAGCGCGTGGTCTCCTCGCGGACGGCTGCCTCACGCCCTAGAAACAGGTGTCCGCCGGAGTCGAACCTGACGAAGCGCGCGTCGGGGATGCGCGCCGCAGCCGCGACGGCGTTCTTGTACGAAGACAGCCCGTCGTCCACCGCGTTGATCACCAGGGTCGACGCTTCGATGTCTTCGAGCGCGACCTCCTGCACGGCAGGGGTCGAGACATAGGTGTCGAACAGTGCCCCCTTCTTGCGCGGCGCCATCGGGAAGAGGCTGAGCGCGACCGAGCCGAGGGCCTCCTGCTCGTGTTCGGTCGGGCGAAATCCCTTGGGCATCCCGAGCATTCGGGAGAAGGTGGTCGGGAATGCCCGCTTGAGTGCCCAGAAGAAGAGATCCGAGCCGTACATGAGTTCTGCGACCGGCCTGGGAGGCTTCCCGGCGGGCCCTGGGAAGGCCGAGGCGAGAAGGACGAGACTTGCCGTCCGATCGGGATGGCGAAGGGCGAATCGCATCGCTGGCGGACCGCCTGCCGAGTAGCCGAAGAGCACGGCCCGATCGACCCTGATCGAGTCGAGTAGTCTGGCGAAAGCATCGGCCTGGTCGTCTGGGGCGGCGTCCTTGGGGAGCGACGAGCCGAGATAGCCGAACCGGGACGGCGCGACCAGGCGGTACCCGTCGCCTAGGTAAAGGTGGCCGGTTCCGAGCCCGACGTCGAAGCCGCCGAACAGCGGGTGGCTGACCAAGACGACCGGGCCGCTCCCTTCATCTGCGTACTCGATTCTGCCGACGCGCGGATCGTCGAGGTGGCGCCTTGGGCGTGACGCCAGCTGTCTCTTGGCCGTCGTCACGGTCTCACCGAACGACGCTGCAAACCTACGCCGATCAGGTCTCGCGCCCGGTTTAGCAGCGCCGGGCTCGTCCTCTTCGAGGAGCGTCTTCAGGTTTTCCCAGATCCGACGCTCCTGACGGTCGCCCAGGCGCGCGACGAGGGCGTCGGCGACTCGAAGTGGACCTCTCACCTGCACGTCCCACGACCAGCGCATCCGGGTTCCGGAGCCATCCGGCTCGAAGGTGAGCTCACCCTCGGTCAGCATCGCGCGCATGTGAGATCTTGAGCAGAGGCGGAGCGGCCGCTCGTAGCAGGTGAACTCGACCGTCATGGGCACGAGGCGCCCCATAGATCGGAAGGTCGTCCGGAAGCGACTCCCCTCGCCGATGGGCTCACTCGACTCGAGTGACGAGGTCGCCATCTGCGGGTTGAAGCGCGGCTCGTGTCGCTCGTCGGCCACGAAGTCGAACACCTCTTCAATAGGGCGTTCGATCAGGATGTCACCGTGGATCCGGGCCATAGCCAACCTCCAGTCGCATCGCTCCTCACGCCGCGAGGGGCAGCTCGCCCTGCGTCGGCGGGAAGCCGGGGTCGCTGCCGCCGCCGTCGAAGCGGAAGGGTGGGTACTCGTCTCGCATGAGCGCCGCGTAGGTGAGCACCCGGTAGCACCAACGGTTGAGGCCCATCGTCACGTCGAACAGCTGGGTGGGGTAACTCCCGGTCACCGCGACGACGATGGCGCCGAGCAGCGCAAGGATGGTGATGACCCCTGCGGAGCCTGAGCCCCACCCCCCGCCGAGGATCCCCACGACCAGGTACTGGGGGATGGCCAGAAGCCACCACTTCACGAGCACGAGTCCCCGGGAAAGCCGCTCGGGGTACTCGACGTTGAAGTCCGCCGGGTACTCGGGGTCAGACTGGAGGCTGAACGGCGGGTAGCGGTCCGTGCCAAAGGCACTCATCCCGTAGAACGAGACGCGCCAGGTCCAGCGGATCACGCCGACGTTGAAGTCGAAGATGCCCCGTGGGTAGCGCGCCGTGAAGAGGATCGAGAATCCCGCGACGATCGTGAGCACGGTCATC
>JAJYWG010000106.1 GCA_021791615.1 Actinomycetes bacterium | reverse complement strand
GGGTGGTACTCCTGGGACCTGCTCGACAACGGAGGGCGTCGCAGCGCCACCGCCGTCCATCCCGAGTGGCAGGACATCGCCGTCGGCGACCAACTGCAGTTCTCGGCGCTGGGGCGCGTCATGGACGCGTACCGCGTCGCGGTCGTCGAGCCGAACCGGTTCCTTGGACTGTACGGCTGCACCGACCTTCGAGGCCGATGGCTGGACCCGGCGAAGCCGCGGCCGCGGTCCTCCATGGAGGCGCTGTGGGGCTTCCGCCTCGAGGAGCGGCCCGACGGGCGGACCCGTCTCGTCATCAGCGGCTACCAGACGTTCCGCCCGCGATGGGTGGAGCGGTTTGTCGCCTCGTGGCTCCTCGTCTCGATGTCCTGGCCGATGCAGGCGCGAATGATGGCGGTGCTCGAGCGCACCGTCGAGACCGCGGCCGGCGCCGGTCACGGATCGGGCGGGTAATTGCCGTCCGATCCCGGTGGCCGGTCGTCGGGGCGGGGGGCGACCGGCACGCACCACTCGATCGAGACGCCGTCGACGCCGGTGCGAAGCTCGAAGCTCCCACCGAGGCGGGCCGCACGCGCCGCCATGTTGCGAGTGCCGTGGCCCCTTGGCCCACCGGACAGGCCGATGCCGTCGTCGGCAACGACGAGGCGCAGATCGTGGCCGTCGGCGCTGATCGTCACCTTCACCGCGGACGCCTGCGCGTGGCGTACCACGTTGCTGAGCCCTTCCCGCAGCACCGCCAGCAGCTCACGGGTGAGCGCCTCGTCAGCCACGTGGTCGACGGGGCCGAGAACCTCGAGCTCTGGCGTGAAGCCCAGCGCACGGGCCGAGTCACGGACGACCTCGTCGATCCCGCGCCGCACGGTGGTCTCGCCTTCGTGCGAGAGGTTGAAGATGATTCCCCGCAGCTCTCGGATGCCGCGATCCGTCTCGTCGATCAGACGGACGAAGGTCGGGGCGAGATCGGGATGGCGCTTGGCCAAAGAGCTCAACGAGAGGCCGAGGCCGAACATCCGCTGGATGCTCCGATCGTGCAGGTCCGCCGCGACCCGGTCGCGCTCGCCTCTGAGCGTGAGTGTCCGCTGGGCTCGCACGAGCTCGGCGGAGTGCTCGAGCAGGCTCTCGCGCATCTGCTCCGCCGCCCGGGCCATCGCCACCAGCTCGGCCGCCCCCGACGGCTCGATGGCCTGGGTGTAGTCCCCGCCGGCAACCCGCGTCATCTGGGCGAGCAGGCGCTCGAGGGGGCGGGTGAGGATCCGACGGGTTGCCGGCAGGGCGAGCGTGGCCGCCAGGAGGGCCAGCGCGACGGTGACGGCCGTCACGACGTCGGCCAACGCCTGCGCGCTGGCGCTGCTCCGGAGGGCGCTCCGGATGAGGAACGTCATCCGGCCAGCGAGGCCGGCCACTTGCGACCGCAGCGAGTCGAAGAGCGCCTTGCCCTCCAGCACCGTGGTGTTCATCTGAGCCTGCGAGAGGGGGCCCGCACGCCGGGCGGCGATCTCGGGGAGGGCGCTCCGGTCGCGCCAGGCGGCATACGCAGCGACGACGTGCCGCAGCAGCGTCCGGCCCGTGGTGTCGGCCGCCAGGAGCGCGGCGAGCTGATGGTGCAGGTCGGCCGCCCTCACCTCGCCACGCGTGTACGGCTGGAGGAAGACCGGGTTGCCCGTCAGGAGGAAGCCCCGCACGCCCGTCTCCTCGTCGACGTAGGTGGACAGGAGGTGGGAGGTCGCCGTCTGGGCGGCCAGCCAGTGCTGGTCGAGCGTCGTCTGGGCTCGGGCGACCCGGATCCGGGCGTACAAGGCGGCGCCGGCGTTCACGAGGAGGAGCGCGACGAGGACCGCGACGAGCGTGGTCGCCAGCACCCGCATGCTCCTCGCCGATCCTCGTTGCGTCGGCAACGGGCCCGCCTCCGCCGCTCGTCTCCCGGGCGCGGATCCTACGGGACCTGCGCCCGCCCGCCCCGCGGCCATCCCACAACCTGCCCGGATGCAAGGCGGGGCTGCCAAGCCGAAGGGTTGACGTCCGGGGTTGAGAGGTGTAAACGCTTCCTAGACGAGCCCGGACGAACGGCTCGTCGGGAAGGGGGTTGGGCGGAGAATCCGAACGACCGACGCCCGCAGGCGCCCGTGCCACCGGCCCCCTTCGGCTTGGGTCCCATGCGCTGCCCGTATCTGCCCCGGTTTCCCGCTGCGCGCGACCGGACCGTTGCTCGACGCGGGCACGTCGGTCCGCCGGTCGACCGCCAACTCACCAGCACACAGTTCCACGCAGGGCAGCCACCCCGACCACTGGGAGGTAGCGATGATGCGAAGGCTGGGCAGTCTGCTCGTTGGATCGGGGGCGATCGCCCTGGCCGTCATCGGCATGCCGGCGACGACCGTCGCTGCGGGAGCGTCGCCTCCTGCGCAGACGTTCACCCTGGCGCCGTCGGGGGCATCGACGGCGGTTGTCGGAACGACCCACTGGATCGACACAGGTCCGGCCGGCCCTGCGGCGAGCTTCCAGACACCCGGGCCCCACCCGATCACAGCCGCCGGGGCCGTCCCAACCAGGGCGCACGCGCCGGACGCGCCCGTCGGCACGCGGGGAACCACAACCCTTGCGGTGGTGCCCGGCTCGGTCCGAGGCACGCTCGGCCAGAAGCACGGCCCCACCGGGCACCTCGTCTCGGTGGCGGGCACAGCGGTGGGCGGGCCGACGGCGGGTCTCGCCTCGGTGGGCGGCATCAACGCCTACGACCAAGGCTCGTTGCACCCCGTCTACAAGACAGGGACGCCGGGACCCCTTCCAGAGGTCGACGTGGAGCCACCTGACCAAGGCCTCTGCGCCGGGAACGGCATGATCATGGAAGTCAACAACATGGTCGCCCAGGTGTTCACAGCGTCCACCATGGCGCCGCTCGGCGGCCAGAGGGGCATGGCGCTCGAGAAGCTCTTCACAACGCCCGAGGTCTTCGGCGGCACAGGGGGCGGCACGCTGAACGTCCAGGGAGACCCCCGCTGCTACTACACACCGTCGTCCGACCGGTGGTTCGCCAGCCAGATCTGGTTGACAGAGCTCGGGGCAACACCGACCTTCAGCTGGGCGGGCGAGTTCGTCGCCGTCAGCACGACCACAACGCCGCTCGGGACATGGAGCGTCTACTTCATCCCCGACCAGTTCAATGCACAGGGGATCGACCACTGCAACAACCTGCCGCTCACGACACTGACAACCACAACGCTGAGAGGTCCCGGCCCCTGCTTCGGCGATCAGCCGCTGCTGGGCGTGGACGGGAACGCGATCTTCATCTCGGTGAACGAGTACGGGCTCTACAAGGCGACAGGTCCCGGTGGGGTCGCCACCGAGTACGTGCTGAGCAAGACAGACCTCCTCGCCGGCAACCCGTCGCCGATCTACTGGGGCCATCTGGGTGACACGGTGCCACGGCCGACGACGAGCGCCTGCCCGTTCACCCCGACAGGGACAACCAACACAGCGGCGCACTGCCCGTACTACTCGATCGTGCCGGCGAATTCGGACGGTGCCTACCTCGCGACAACAGGGGGAACCTTCTACTCGCTGAGCAACGTGACATTCACCACATCCGGTGGCGATC
>JAJYWG010000367.1 GCA_021791615.1 Actinomycetes bacterium | reverse complement strand
TGCCTGTCGTCCGGCGCCAGCGCTTCGGTGTCGCCGATGCGCGTGATCTCGCCGATGCCCACATCCGGGCGATCGCCACGCCTGAAGCGGCCAGCAGGCGCTACCTGATCCTCGCCGACGGACCGAGGATCAGCTTCCTGCAGGTGGCCCAGATCCCGCGCGACCGGCTCGGCCCGGTCGCGGACCGAGTGCGACCGACGAAGCGCCCGGCGACGAGCCACCGGAGCTGGTCATCCACAACGACCGCGCGAAGGCCGAGCTCGGCTGGCGGCCGCGACCCGCGGAGTTCACGATCGTCGAGAGCCACGCGATCCGCAAATGGGTGGATGCACCGGCACGGCATCGGGGGAAGATGGCAGCCCCGACACATGGAACGTCGGGCTGACCACGAAACCGAACGACGGCGAGTTCTACCGGTCGTCTGCTCGGGTGTGCCCGGCCCTCATGGCCGGACCGTGGCAGCGACCGGTGGAACTCGCCCTCCATCAAACCAAGGCGGTTCACTTCTCATCATCGCCGGAGCTCGGCGGATGGGGTTCTCGGTACCCGCAGGGCATCTCCACAGGTAACGCAAACAGCACGACGCGGATGAGTTTTCCTCACACGGCGAGCCGTCCTCCGTCGACGGGAAGGACGACGCCTTGCACGAACTCCGACGGGCCGGTGGCCAAGTAGACGATGCCGTCGGCGATCTCCTCTGGCGTCGCTGGTCGGCCGGCGGGAGCCGGACCGACCAGTGCGTCGAGATTGCCGCCCATCGCATCGGTGCCTTCGGTACGCGTCGGACCGGGACTGACCGCGTTGACTCGGACGCCCGACGGTCCGTACTCGGCGGCCCACGCCTTGGTGAGCAGGTTGAGCGCAGCCTTCGTCGATCCGTACAGCGCCATGTGGCGCATACCGAAGCTGGCCACCATCGTGGTGACGTTGACGACGGAGCCGGCGCCGCGCTGGGCCATCCGAGGCGCGAGCTCGGCAACCAGGAAGTACGGCACCTTGACCCCGATGCCGTAGGCCAGGTCGAATTGGGCCTCGCTCGTACGCTCGGTTGGGCCAAAGGAGAAGCTTGCGGCGTTGTTGATGAGGACGTCCACTCGATCGTCGGTCAGCTCGAGCGCTCGGTCTGCCAGGAGACGGGCGTCTGCCTCGGAGCGTAGGTCGGCTGCGACAAAATCAGCCTGGCCGTCCCGGGAGCGGATGAGGTCGACCACCGCGGCGCCGCGGACCTGATCGCGACCGCCGATGACGACGTGGAGCCCCTGCTCGGCGAGCTTGATGGCGGTCGCGCGGCCGATGCCGCTGTTGCCGCCGGTGACGAGGGCCGTCTCGAGGCGGGTCATCGAGCTGGCTCCGACGAGACGCGCTCATGGAGAGTCACGGCATACCCGTCGGGATCGCGGAAAGTGAACATGACCCCAAAGGGGCTCCGCGTCGGAGCGACGACGATGGGGATACCCGCAGCGGCGAGCTCGCGATGGATCTGCTCGACATCGTCTGCTGCCAGCCAGAGCACGACACCGGACCCCGGCCAGCTTTGGACGCTGCTGGGGTCGAAGCCCGGCATGGGCTCGCGAACCGCGAACGGGATAGGCGTGGTGTCGAAGACGACGGCGTGAGGCGGTCCCGAACCCGTCGGGCGCAGCCCGAGCCGGTTTTGGTAGAAGGCGGCTGCTCGGTCGAGATCTGCGACTTGGAGTGCGACGAAGTCAGGGCCGGTGACGGTCATGGGGGTCTCCTTCCTGGATATCAGGGTGCTGATCTTCAGGTTATGTTAGGGTCCTGATATGCGTCAAGGCGATCGGCTTCAACCCCTCAACCGTTCAGTGGGCTACGCCTTGAAGCAGGCGACCACCGCCCTGCACAACGCCATGGCAACGTCTCTTCGCCCTCTCGGGCTCACTGTCCCCCAGTACTCGTGCCTCGAGCTGCTCGGTCAGGCGCCGGAGCAATCCAACGCGGAACTGGCGCGCGGAATGTTCGTAACTCCCCAATCGATGAACGATGTCCTGCGCGGCTTGCAGAGCCGTGAGCTCGTCGAGCGGCCTGACGAGCCAGTCGCCGGCCGGGCGCGCCCGACCAAGCTGACTGCCGAGGGCCAAGCTCAGCTCGCCCGAGCCCGCGATGCGCTGGCGCCGATCGAACAGCGGTTGCTCGCCAACATGAGCGCAGCGGACCAGGAGCAACTGCTGGCTTACCTGCGGTCCATCACGGGCAGCCTGGAGCAGCGTGCCGAGAACACCGACTCCGCGGTCCGACGCCCCTCGACTGGTCCCGAGCGGTAACCACCGGCGGCGACAGCCACTCCAACCTCGTATGCGCCATGCAGGCGAGTGCTAGACCGGATGAGAGCCTCAGCGAATAGGCATCACCACCGGCGACCAGCGGTTTCTCCAGTCGATCAGCTTCGCCGTCAGCAGCAGTGGACTGCCAAGGCGAACTCGGCGAGGCGATGGGCGACCTTGCGGGAGTTGTTCCGCCGCAGGGCGCCGAAGTTGGAAAGCCAGGAGTTGGTCCGCTCGACCGGCCAGCGCAGTCCCATCGGTTGGCGCGGCGCGGCACTGTCCTTGGCGGTGCCGGCCTTGCGCTTCTTGGCAATGACGGCGTCAGGGATCCCAGCCGCTTTGATCTGGCGTCGGACCACTGCCGAGTCATAGCCACGATCGAGCCAGATCGTCTCGATCTCCTCGAGCAATCCGTTTGCCCCGGCAAGGGTGGGCGCAAGAAGGATCGACTCGTGACGGTTGGCACCGTCGATCGCCCAGCCGATCTAGATGCCGTTTCTGTCGGTCAGCACCGACCACTTCCAGCCGAGCTTGGCCCGGTCCGTCGGGTTCTTGCCGGTCCCCTCGCCGCCGCCGGGCGTCTTGTGCTGGCTCTCCTCGATCGCCACCTCGGACAGGTCGAGGCCGATGACGAGGTCGAAGGCACGAGTCGCCCCACCGGCGATGGCGGCATAGACCCCGGCCGCCACCCATGCGTCGCGGCGCTCGCGCACCGTCGTGTCCGAGACCTTGTTGCCACCGAGCCGCTCGGCGTCCTCCCAGCTGCAGCCGGTGGCGAGACGCACGAGCATCATCTGAAAGCAGCCCCGATCGGACTTGCGCCGACGGTGGCAGCCAAGCGGGTGCGTCACCACCGGGCGCGGGACGAGCGGTTCCACTGCCTGCCAGACAGCCTCTTGCACCTCGGGATCCAGGGCACGCATGATGTGTCGAGACCCCCATCTGTCGTTGGTCTTGTGTGCACCCGCCATCAAAGGCGGGACAACTCAACGACTGGTGGATGGTCCGCGTTCGGGGCCGAAATACCAGGTCATAGGCTATTTTACCTATCCGCGCGGCCTCTTTGTCTGGGTCGTGCTCTTGATCGCATGGCTCGCCTTGGCCCCGGATCACCCCTCCCACGGCGAGTGGTGGGCGGCGGGGGTGGCGGTCGTCTTCTGGGCGGCTCCGTTCTGGTGGGTGCCCCACGGCTCCGATGTGACCTACGCCGGCCATGGGTGGTCGATTCCCCTGTCCGACTCGTTCTTCGTCGTCCTGACTGCGATCCTGCTGGCCACGGCGTTGCGCCTCGTGCAACGGCGAGCAAGACGATTAT
>JAJYWG010000046.1 GCA_021791615.1 Actinomycetes bacterium | reverse complement strand
CTCGCGGATGATCGACAGCGGTGCCCCGCCGCAGGAGGCGGCGAAGTACGAGGGAGACCAGAGGTGTTCCCGGTGGGTGCGTAGCCGGAAGCTCTTCCGCAGCAGCCGTGAGGAGACGCCCTTCAGCGAGTTCACGAGCTTCGAGAGCTCGACCGTTGGCGGGTACTCGACGAGGAGGTGGACGTGGTCGTCCTCGCCGTCGCAGGCGATGAGGCTTGCGCCGAAGTCGTCACAGACCTTCTCGAAGATCGGCCTCATCGCTTGATGATGGATGTCGGTGAAGACGCCGCGCCGGTACTTGGTCACGAACACCAAATGTGCGTGGAGAGCGAAGACGCAGCTTCGACCACGGCGGTAGTCCAAGGAGGTTGTCACAGCCCAACTCTACGATCCGGGTATATGGCTCACCGCTACCGCCTCTACCCAAGCCCCGCCCAGCTCCCGGTGCTCCGCTCGCACTGCGGCCAGGCGCGCTGGGTCTGGAACGAGGCCCTTCGTGCGGTGAAGGCGCACGCAGCCGATGCGGCCGTGCCCTTCTTCGACCTGACGAAGGCGAGGAAGGAGACCGACTGGCTGGCGGCAGGGTCGAGCTCCATCCAGCAGCAAGCCCTCCGCGATCTCACGCGTGCCCTCGCCCACGCGAAGGCCGGCACGCACCGCTTCCCGAGATGGCGGAGGAAGGGCGCCGACGAGGGCTTCTGCGTGCGCGACGTCACCGTGGCCATCGTGAACCGCCGCTGGGCCGAGGTCGCGGTGCCAAAGGCCGGGCGGATGCGCTTCCGGCTCTCCCGCCCCCTGCCCGAGGCCTATGGCATGGCGAGGGTCACGCTCGACTCGGCAGGCTGGTGGCACGTCTCCTTTGCCGCTCCACAGCCCCCCGTGGAGCGCGAGCCGACCGGAGCAGTGGTCGGGATCGACCGCGGCGTCGCCTCGACCATCGCCACCTCCGACGGATTGCTGTTTCGAGCCCCGAAGCTTCGACCGCGTGAGCGTCGTCGGATCGAGCGGCTCCAGCAGCAGCTCGCCCGGCAGCACAAGGGCTCGCGGCGTCGAGAGAAGACCAAGCACGCTATCGCTCGCACCCACGCACAGGCCGTCCGGAGGCGCAACGACTGGATCGAGCACCGCACGACCGAGCTCGTGCGCAGCTACGACCTCGTCGCTGTCGAGGACCTCGAGGTGAAGAACATGGTCCAAGCGCCGAAGCCGAAGCCCGACCCCGAGCAAGGAGGCAGCTTCCTCCCGAATGGACGGCGGGCGAAGGCCGGCCTCAACCGGGCCATCCTCGACCAGGCCTGGGGACGCTTCCTCCGTCGTCTCGAGGACAAGGCCGGCGCCTCGGGTGTGGTCGTCGTCAAGGTCGACCCGGCCTACACCAGCCAGACCTGTGCCCGCTGCGGGCATGTGGCGAGGGAGAGCCGCGAGAGCCAAGCGGTCTTCTCCTGCGTCGCCTGCGGGTACAAGGACCACGCGGACCTGAACGCCGCGGCAAACATCCTGGCCCGGGGGATCGCCTCCCTCGCGCCGACCCCGGGACACGGGGCAGGTCCGGACGACCGGGCCGCTCGCAGAAGTCCGGCCCCGTCCGGCAGCGAGAACCTCCTTGCTGGAGCGGTCGCATGAGCGCATCCGGCCAGGGAATCTCGGTCCTTCAGGGCCGAGAGGATGTCAAGATGACTATGACGCCGTTCGGACCGTCGGTGCAGGAAGTGCCGCTGACCAGGGCTCCCCTGGTGAACGTAATCGTTCAGGTGCGCTTCCCGGCAGTGATGAAGATCGAGGACAGCGCCTTCGTGGCGAACTTCCAGGAGGCGATCCGGACGGACTACCCGATCCTCCGGCCGGAGCGGCAGCTCGGGGTCCTGATCGGGCCGGGAGGGGTCCAGCCCCAGGATGCTGGGACCGTGTGGCGCTTTGAGACGAAGGACCCGGATGCGTGGCAGGTGACGCTGGCGCCCACCTTCGTGTCGCTCTCCGCGAAGCGGTACACGCGCCGGAGCGACCTCCTTGCCCGCCTGACTGTGGTGCTCCACGCCCTGGAGGGCTGGCTGCACCCGAACGTCTGCGACCGCATCGGCGTCCGATACGTGGACCGGGTGACAGGAGAGCAGCTCGCTCGAATCAGCACGCTCGTCCGTCGGGAGATACTTGGTGTCGCGGGGGATGAGGCTGCACTCGGGAGCGCAGAGGTCGTCCACGCTCTGTCGGACACGCTGTTCCGGCTCGACGATTCCTCGCAGCTACGTGGCCGATGGGGCAGGCTTCCAGCCGGTGCGACGTACGACCCAGGCATCGAGCCAGCGCGAGAACCGTCGTGGGTGCTCGACCTTGACCACTACACCGCCCAGCAAGAGGACTTCGACCTCGCCACGATCGGCGGCAAGGTCGCCGACTTCTCTGATCGCATCTACACGTTCTTCCGGTGGGCAGTCACCGATGCATTCCTCGATGAGTTCGGAGCCGAGCGATGAGCCCCCAAGTTCAAGCGAGACCGACTGCTCGTCAGGAGGATCCTGAGGTTGAAGGACCCTGGTCGATCCTCCCGATCGCCGACACGCTCTTTGAGCGGAAGTCCTCGACGACGACGCGGCTCGGGATGCCCTTCCTCGTTCACGACCTTGACGACCTGATTCTCGGTGCTGAGCGGATGACTGGCGCAGTTTTGAGCTGGGCCAGTCAGTTCTGGCGGCTCGATGTCAGCTCCACCGAGACCGGCATCACCTACACCAGCGCTCCTCGCCCCGTACGTGAGGAGGTACAGAACCTTCGTGACGAGATCGCCCGGCGCACGCGCCTCACCCGTGAGCAGATCGCTCGGGCGCTCGGTGTCGATCGCCGGTCGCTGAGTGCCTGGGTCAAGGGCGAGTCCACCCCCGGGGCGGACAAGCTCGAACGCCTTCAACTGCTGGCGGAAGTGGTCAGAGACATTGACGCATCCAAGCCTGGAAGTGCGACGGAGGTTCTGCTGAGTCGCGCCGAGGGACAGGACCTTCTCGATCACATCGCGAGTGGCCGCTTTGCTCATGCACGTGACTGGCAGCTTCTGCGGGGATCGTCTCCTTCGGTGAGGATCGTGCACCGCCGGTCCGCCAAGCGTCCGCTCCATCAGAACGCGCTCGACGCCTATCTGCGGGGCGAGCTTCGTCCGCTCGGGCGAGCGGCGACCATTCGCCCTGAGTCGGACTACGAGCAGGACCTTGCCCGGGCGGAGCGCCTCATGCCTGACGAGCCGGTCCGGAGGAGCCGCAGGGGCTACCGATGATGAGTCCGGACGACTTCTACGAGTGGCACGATGAACCCCGGCAGGGCGACATCGTGCTCTGCGGCGTCTCACGGATCATTGCAGACGATCGCCACAGTCTTCCGCAGTGGGAGTCGCTCGATGCGCACTTCGTGCAGATCGACGACGCCTGGGACACCGGGCGCCCCCTTGGGATCGCGGCTGGCATCGGCCTGGCGATGGTGGTGACGCATGACTGCCAGCTCGATAAGGAATGGAACCAGCGGGTCCGGGAGCTTCAGCGAAGCGGAATGACGCTTGATCGTGCCGAACGTGAAGCCGCCTCGGATGTAACCCTCGACCGCACCCTGGTCGTCAGTCCACTCGTCGATC
>JAJYWG010000088.1 GCA_021791615.1 Actinomycetes bacterium | reverse complement strand
GCTCGTGAGGCCGAGGCGGCCGCGCTGCGGGCGCGCGCGGCGTTGTGCGCGGACTTCGCCCACCGCGACGAGCTGCACACCGCCCGGGCGGCGGTGTGCGACCTGCGGACGCTCCTCGAACGCCGTTACGGCGTGGAGAGCTCGACGGGGACGACGGCCGGAGAACACAGCAGCGGCGGTGCGGCGTGACGAGCTCGATCGAGGCGAGCGTCGTGAGCACGGGCAAGGGCGGTCGATGTCGAGTCGTTGCACTTCCGGTGCTCGCCAGCACGAATGAGGCTGCGTTGTCTCGCCTAATGCAGGTGGTTGAGCTTCTCGTCACCGTCGGGCTGGTGACCTTGCTCTGGGAGCAGGCGCGTGACACCCTCTTGCGCCAAACGCTGTTCATCACGGACGGCCCGTTGGCCGTTTATGGGCCACCAGCGAAGCTACGCGGCCGGGCGCTCAGCTACTTCCAGCACATGGCTTCCAGCGTCACGGGCGGGACGCTGCATCTCTGTGGTATCGAGAAGACCGGGACCATGGTCGACTACGCCGCATCCTTGGCCCGCCACGACGCCCTCAAGCCCGGTGAAGTCCTCGTCGTCGACGCTGAGGTCATCAAGGCAGTCACCAACGCCGACAACCCCATCGCCTATGGTTCAGAAACGTATTGGGGCAGAAAGTTCATCTACCGGGCCGTAGATGGACGCGTCGTCGTACTCACCGTCGTACCAAGCAAAGGCGCTCCTTACGACGACCACGGCGGCCAACCCGACCCGGACGCGTACCCGTCCCTTGGCGCAATCCTTGACGTCGTCAATCGGACGGGTTCGTCAATGTACCGCGACGGCCTCATCCCGGTCGCGTTGGCCCATGCCAAGGCGGCCTACCCGATCGGTGTCGGGACCGACGTGCTCCGCTTGGCTGCCCGCCACAAGCTGGGCTTGGGCTCAACCACGCTCCCCAGCTGATGACCGACGTCCTCGCATCTCAACGCCAACAGGCGCCAAAGACTCGTTCAGTCGCGCTGTCAGCAATCAGCGGAGCCCCACCGCATCTCACTTCGGGGCCGCGCACGTTGGAGACGCCTCCCGGGGCGCTCATTGACCCATCGGCCGCAGCCATGCGCTACCTGTCACCGCTGCGTTATCCGGGCGCGAAGTCCGGCCTTGCTCCCCTCATCGCCGAAATCGTCAAAGGCGGCGCACGTCTGCTCGGCCGACCGCAGATGTTCGTAGAACCATTTGCTGGCGGAGCGTCGGCAGCCCTGCGGCTGGTTGCCGACGGCATAGTCGACCGAGTCCTGCTCGCCGATGCCGACCCACTCGTCGCCCGGTTCTGGCAGGTGGCGGCCGCCGATCCCGAGTGGCTGGTCGACCGGATGCATGACGAGCCCGTGACCCTAGAACGTTGGGACTACTGGAGGGGATGGACGCCCAAGAACATCGACGACCGGGAGATTGCGGTCAAGTGCCTCTTCCTGAACCGAACCACCTTCTCCGGGATTCTCCACGGGCGTGCTGGCCCCATCGGGGGGCGGGCGCAGAGCGGCCCCTACCTGGTCGACTGCCGCTTCAATAAGGAGAGGTTAGAGCGCCGGCTGCGATTTATCGGCGACCTCTACCGGGCCGGGAGGTTGGTCGACGTGTGGTGCAAGGACTGGGAGGCGACTCTTGCAGACGTCGCGGAGAACTACCCGCAACTGGTCCCTGACCGGGTCATTGCCTACCTAGACCCGCCGTACCTACGGAAGTCGGCCAAGCTGTACGGGCGATCGTTCGACCCTTCTGGCGGCTACGGCGCAAAGTCCAGAGCGGCGACCAAAGGTTGGGGAATGAAGGGCTGGCAGCACCTGCGGGTGGCTGAGTACCTTCGGCGGCGGGCCACTTACCGGTGGCTCTTGTCCTACGACGATGAACCAGAACTGCTGACCAGCCCGGCGCTGTATGCGGCGCAGCGGATGACCCCGAGCGCGGAGGAGAAGGCGCTGCTTGGGGTCAAGGAGTGGCGCATCACGAAGCGCCTTGTCGAGATGCGGTACTCGGCCAGTAGCGCTAGGTCTCAGCGAGGGCGGAATGAACTCCTGTTGACGACCCTTCCGTCCTCTTCCGTACCGCTCGACGGCCGCCTGAGGACGCCCGGCGCCGCGTGCTGATGGTGCCGGGCACCTTGCCGGCATCAATGACCTGGCCGGGGCCCTCGTAGCCCCCAAGGCGGCGGTCAACCTGATAACCGATGAGCGCCGCCGCCTGCTCGGGGTCGTCATGCTCCCAGACCCGGACTAATGCCCAGCCGGCCGCCCGGAGCCGGGCATCGGTATCAGCGTCCCGCCGCCGATTGCCGGCGATCTTCTCCGGCCAGTACCACCCATTGACGTCATGGGCGCAGGCCGCTGGCTCTATTACGAGGTGGGGATGCCCAGGGGCGCCTCGAAGACGCGCCCGCCGCACGTCCCTACGGCCATTCGGCTCTCGGGAGCAGGTACCAGGGCCAGGTCGGTCCGTTGGTGTCGCCCCGGCCGAGTGGTCGCCCCAGCGACCCGTAGCGGCTCGTTTCGCGGCGATGTGGCGCCGGCGTCGACACTGGCCCGAGCGCAGCCGGCACGGCGCAGGACATGGACGCACGAGACGGCTCGCCCGGGGTGCTCGTACAGCAGCTGTTCGACCCATTCGGCGCGACGACATCCCAGCGCTGGCGGGACCGGCGCGCCGCGTGGCGGGCCCGAGAGGACCTGGTCGACACCGGGCGTCTCGCGCTCGTCGAGCTCGACGAGCGCGTGGCGAAGGACTTCGTCTGTCGCCATCACTACTCGGGCGCGTACCCGGCGGCGAGGATGCGCTACGGCCTCGTCGATCGTGTCGCCGACCGCCTGCTCGGCGTGCTGGTGCTCGGAGTGCCGATGCAGGCCAAGGTGCTGAGCAACGTCTTTCCCGAGCTCGCGCCGGGCGAGGCCGCGGAGCTGTCGCGCCTCGTGCTGCTCGACGACGAGGCCGCCGGCGCGAACGCCGAGTCGTACTTCGTCTCGCGGGCCTTCCGCGCGGCAGCCGAGCGGGGCCTGCGCGGGGTCGTCGCGTTCTCGGATCCCGTCCCGCGCCGCCGCGTGGACGGGACCACGGTCATGCCGGGGCACGTCGGGATCGTCTACCAGGCCACCAACGCCGCCTACCTCGGGCGCGCGAGCGCGCGATCGCTCGTGCTGCTGCCGGACGCGACGGTGCTCACGGCCCGGGCGATCTCCAAGCTGGTCGGGCTCGAGCGCGGGCATGGCTACGTCGAGCGGCGCCTCGTCGCCCTCGGTGCCGAGCCGCGCGGCGGCATGCAGCCGAGGGCGTGGCTCGAGGAGGCGTTGCGGGTCATCGGGGCGAGGCGCGTTTCGCATCCGGGGAACTTCCGCTACGCCTGGGCGGTCGGGGACCGCGCGGCGCGGCGGCAGGTGGTGGTCTCCGGCACGGCGGGCCCTTATCCGAAGCGGATCGACTCCGGCCTGCTCGTCGCCTGAGGGGGACGATGGCGAAGGGGAACCGGACCTGGTGGGAGCTCAGCGTCACCCGCAGCTGGGCGGGGCTCACGCCCGCCGAGTGGCGCTTCGCGCACGAGGAGGGCCATCACTGCTCGGCCGGCCAGGCGGGCCGGCCGTTCTCGATGGC
>JAJYWG010000408.1:6195-21926 GCA_021791615.1 Actinomycetes bacterium | reverse complement strand
GGCTTCGAGCCGCACGCGGCCCGAAGATTCCTGCTCCGTCGGCGTTACCATTGAACCGGCGCGGACTGGCGGTCGTGTCCGCGCGACGTCAGGCGATCGACGGCGACAGCGACCACGATGACGACCCCAACGAAGATGAGCTGGACGAACGGTCCGTAGCCGAGGAGCGACAGTCCGTTCGAGATGAGCGTCAAGAACAGCGCGCCCAGGAAGGTTCCCCACACCGTGCCCCGGCCCCCCGAAAGACTCGCGCCACCGATGATCACCGCTGCGAATACCGTGAAAGGAAGGCTCGATCCTGCCGTGGGCGACGTCGCACCCACCAGCGAAAAGGCGATAATGCCGGCCAGTACCGCCAGGGTGCCACTCAGTCCGAAGGCGATGATCTTGTACCGGCGTACGGGGAGACCGACGACCTTTGCCGCGACACCGTTGCCGCCGATCGCCGCACTCTTGAAGCCGAACATGCTCCTGTGGACGACCACGTACATGATCACCGCAATGCCAAGTAGCCAAAAAATCTGAACTGGCACCACCCCGAAGACCTGGTCCTGCCCGAAGGCCTCGAAGATGGAGTAGCCCGGGTCCGTCGCGAGCGGGTTCACCGACGCGGAGTTGCTGGCCAGGAACGTGATTCCCTCGGCGAGGTTCAACATCCCGAGCGTGGTGATAAACGAGTTGACTCCGATGTAGGTGGTGACGATGCCGTTGATCAACCCTGCCCCGAATCCGATTCCGAGCCCGGCAAGACATGCAAGCACGAACGGGACACCGTGAACCCAGAGAAGGGCAATTGACATCGCCCCGAGACCGTAGAGCGATCCGACGGACAGATCGATTTCACCGACGAGAAGTACAACCATCTCACCCATCGCGATGATGCCGAGACTGCTCGTGGTCTTGAAAATTGTGAGGATATTCGCGGAGCTGAGAAATGCCGTATTCAATCCCTCGAACACGATCGCACACGCGATCACAGCGACGAGAAGTCCTCCGATACGACTCCAAGCTCGTAACAGGTTTCTGACGGTGCCAGACGACGTGCGAACGACTCCCACGCCCGCTTCCAAGTCAGTTCTCGACGCAGCACCCGTTGGCTCTGCCTTTGGATCCGCTGAACGTGCGCCGCTCTTGTCGACGTTCAGTTCGCCCCTAAGCGGCATTGACCTGCTTCCCCAGCTTTTGGTTCACCAAGATGGTGAGGGCTTCGAGGTCGCTTGACTTGTCCACATCCAAGCAGCCCTGCACCACCTGGTCGTCCACTACGAACAGACGATCCGCGCACCCGACAGCGTCTTCCAACTCGTTCACGAACATCACGACCGCACCTCCCGATCGCGCGAATGACCCGAGGATGTCGTGGATCTGAATCTTGGTGGCAATGTCAACGCCACGAGTGGGTTCTTCGACGATCAACAGGTCCGGGTGTACCGCCAGCGCACATGCGAGTGCAACCTTCTGCTGGTTTCCGCCGCTTAGACTTCCGACAATCACCCCTGGGTGCGCCGCCTTGATCCGGAAGTCCTCGATGTAGGAGTCAGCCGCTTCCGCAAGCAACCGCCTGGTGATGAGCTGGCGGCGGGACGGCAGCTCGCGTCGATTCAAGCGGGAAGCGATATTGGCGGCTACTGACATGTTAAAGAAGAGGCACTGGCGCCGATCTGCGGGGATGTACGCGCGGCGCACGCGCCCGGTCTCGCCGACGAGCGGCGCACTCCGCACAAGCTCACGTCCTCCACCGCCTTCCGGACCGGTCACCGCCACGACGTGACCTCGTATGCCGCATATGCTGAGGTTCGCTGCGTCAATCTGCATCTCGGCGATCCTGCCTGGCAGCGGACCGTCTCCCGAGCCACCCGGTGCGCCAGTGCCTTCAGCGACCGGCGGCGCATCGGAGGCGACCAATGGTGCCGCGATCGCAGGCGATGCGGCACCCCCCAACCCCTGAGAAGTCAGGATCGATGCCAGGTTCTCAGTCGTGATTTCACGGCCAAACATGGCGCCCACGACGCTCCCGTCACGTATCGCCACGACGCGCTCGCAGATTTCGCTGACTTCTGCCAGGCGATGAGAGACCAGGATCACCAGCTTGCCGGCGTCACGCAGGCGCCTCATGTGCTCGAACATCTCTTGGGATTCGTCTTTCGTGAGCGCGGAGTTCGGCTCGTCGAAGACGAACACCTCGGCCGATCGCAGAAGAGCTCGCGCGATCTCCGTCAACTGCCACACGGCGATGGACGTGTTCTCGAGGAGCTCATTCGCCTGGTCGCCAATATGAAGGTGCTGGAGAAGCTCCTCTACTTCTGGCGTCGGCCGGGGCTTTGCAATCCCTCCCCAACCGACCATCAGGTTGGCTGCCACCGTCAGGTTCGGGAACAGCTGTGGCTCCTGATGCACGACTGCGACCAGCTCACGACGCCGTTCGAGCGACAATACGAGGTCGTTGTGCGTGATGGTACCGCCGTCCTCCCGCTCTTCTCCAGCAAGCAGCTTTACCAACGTGCTCTTTCCGGCTCCGTTGGCGCCGACGATCCCGAGGATCTCTCTCGGGTGGGCCTGGAGGCTGAGCGACGCGAGAGCGTGGGTCTCCCCGTACGTCTTCCGCACACTGTCGACGATCAGCATTTGATCTGGTCTCCGTTGGAGATCACCACTCCTACGTACGCTGGCACGGACAGCCGGTGCTCGGGTCAGAACCAATGAGGGCTGCCCTTCGATTGCTGACCCGAGCTCCTAGCTCCTAGCGCGCCACGATTTCCCGTTTTCAGCTGGCGAAGTAATGCGCTCTTCCGTCCTTCTGCCGCTATGTCAGGGAGCCGGGAATGCTCTTGTACAGCGCTACCGCTGCTTGCACGTTTGTGGGAGTCCAGATCGAAGGGTCAATGTACTGGTGCGGCGACGGAACCTTCCCAGCAAGCAGCATGCTCGCGCAGCCTTTCACGAAGTTCTCTGCCTGGAGATCGTAGCGCTGGTCGACCGTGCCGATGATGTCTCCCGCCTTCAGGTCCTTGATGTAAGTCGAATTGACATTGAAGCCGAGCGTGAACACCTTCCCCTTGAGGCCCCTACTCGCGATTAGCCCGCCGATCTCAGCTGCTCCCCAGTCGCTGTCGAAGTAGAACTGGACTGTCGGATGGCCCGTCATGAAGGCGGACATGTCTGACGTAATCGGTGACGGTGTGTACCCGGTCGTCAGAGCATCAGTCGGCGTCCCCACGATCTTGATGTGCGGGAACGCGCTCTTCACGACTTCTTCCCAGCCCTTCATGCGCCCTTGCGCCCAGGGTGCGCTCGTTGTACCCGTAATCAGGGCAGCCGATCTCAAGGCGATGTGGTGCTTCCTCGCCCATCTGACCGTGTACTCCCCTGCGACCCTTCCAGTCCACAACGGCGACTTCGGTGTGGTGTCGTCCACGCCGTAATAGGCGATGCGGTGGGACGGCGGACTGTCCGTGTTGACGGTCATCACCGGCACACCGGCGCTCATCGTCGAGTTGATGACCTTTTCGAACGCACCTGGCGTGATGGGCTCGACGCCGACGCATGTGAGATCACCCGCGCTCACGAGGCTCGTAATCTGGCTGATCTGCGCCGGTGCTGTTGTGTTCGTGCTCCCGATAAGCTTGACGTTGATCGTCACACCGTAGGTCTTCTTGACCCAGGCGGCCCCTCGACTCAGGCCCGCACGTAGCTCGGCAGGGGCACCAGCCTCGGAAACAGCCTGGTAGGACATGTCGAAGTTCAGCGCCTTGTGCGCGCGAATGTTCTTCTCGATCCTGCTCGCAACATGGAACGTCCCCCACGAGAACTTGAACGTGCTCGGCGGCGCCTTAGACGCTCCTGCGTTCGTAGCGAGAACCGAGCCACTGACCAACAGTCCCAGCGTCAAGGCTGCGCAGCCAATGCCGCACAGTGACCGACCGACCTTGCGTTGAATCATCGCACCCCCTCTGGAATCGATACAGCAACCGATTCCACCTTACTGAGACTCCCCTCCCCTGTCAACTGGTTTGAGTACGGCTCCCCCGGGGTGATCCCCGCTCGCCCCTGCGCCTTTAGACTTGATAGTCCTCCAGCCCGCAGCATCCACCACTTTGCCGGCTCGCATCTCGCCCGGGAGCGGCACCGAGTTGCGTCACGGAGGCTGATCGGCTGTACTTCTCCGGTCGATGTGCGCGCTCGCCGACCACGACTTCAGTCCTCGACCACCGTTGCTCGCCGGCAAGCGGGCGATCGTCACGGGCGCCTGGGGCGGCATCGGCTCGGGCATCGTGGGCGGCTTTCGCGCGGAAGGCGCCGTCGTCGCAGGCATCGGTCGCTCGGCTCCGATGGCCGAGGGGCCTGCGGCGGATCTCGGCCTCGAGGCGGTCGTTATCGCCGACCTCGCTGAACGCGAGGAGATCGCCCGAGCGGTCGGCGAGGCGGTCCACGCGCTCGGCGGGCTCGACGTGCTCGTCACCGCGCACGGACACGTGCGCCCCGAATCCTCGGCCGTGGTCGACGTCGAGGAATGGGATCTCACGTTGGCGACGAATCTCTCGTCCTGTTTCCAGCTCTCGCAGCTCGCCTTTGTGGAGATGCAGCGGCGGGGTGCGGGAAAGATCGTCCACGTTGCGTCCATGTACGCGTTCTTCGGCGGTCTGGGCGTTGCTGCCTACGCTGCGAGCAAAGGGGGGCCTCGGCCAGCTCGTGAAGAGCCTCTCGCTCGAGTGGGCCCCACTCGGGATCAACGTCAACGCTATCGCCCCTGGCTACGTGCGCACCGAGCTGAACCGCCACATCTGGGACGACCCCGAGCGCGCCGCTCAGGTGGTCGGGCGGATCCCCGCGAACCGATGGGGAGAGCCCGGCGATCTCGCCGGCCCGACCGTCTTTCTGTGCTCGGCGATGTCGGACTACGTGCACGGAGTCGTGCTACCGGTCGACGGCGGCTACCTCGCCCGATGACGCGCAGGATCCGCGTTCACGCGACACCAACGAATCATGACGTGCCGGACCTGCGCATCGGAGTCGACAGCTTCGCGTATCACCGCTGGTTTGGCGAGCTCAGCAGGTGGGAAGAGACGGCATCTGCGCGCTGGACGCTCGACGACGTGATCGACGAAGCCGTCCGAGTCGGTGCCGAGGTGCTGTCAATCCAGACGATCCACCTCCCCGACCGCGCCCCAGGGACGCTTTCACGCGTGCGCGAGAGGCTGGGCGACGTCGGAATCGAGCCTATTCTCGCCTGGGGGCATCGAAGAGGCCTTGAGGACGGATGCAACCCATCCAAACTGACAGACGCGCTCGAGGCCGTGGAGAACGCAGGCGAGCTCGGCTGCGCCGTCATGCGCGTCGTGTGCGGTGATCAATCGTCGTGGAGTCCCGACGTGGCAGTCCGAGCCTCGCGAATAGAGGCACTGCGCGGTCCTCTAACCGCCATTGGCTCAGCCGGAGTACGCAACGGCGTTCTCGTCGCGGTCGAGAATCACGCCGACGGACCGGTGGCCGAGCTCTCCGAGCTCGTCACGAAGATCGATTGTGACTACATCGGGTTGTGCTTCGACGCCGGCAACGCCGCCCGCGTCGGCGAGGACTCGGTCGCCGCGGCACACGCCGCAGCGCCGCAGTGTCTCATGTCGCACCTGCGAGACCTCCGTTTGCTGCCGGAGTCGCGTGGCGAGCCCAGCCATTGGTGGCCATGCGTTGGGCTCGGCGATGGTGACTTGGACATCCCCTCCGTGTTAGATGCGTTGGCACAGGCACCACGGTGTCGCGCCTGGCTAATCGAAACCTCCAATGTGTTCCCCGGGTACGACGAGCGTGAGATCGTTGAGGCTGGGATCGCCTACCTCAAATCCGCGCGTGCCCGAGCGTGCGCTGCTTGCCCTGAGCCCTGAGGTTGTCCTTGTCACCGGCGTGGTATTTCGGTCTACGGAAGGGGCAGCTCAGTTTCCCAAACCAAGTCCCCGCTTTGGCACTCCACAGGCATCAGAGCGACGACCGACACTGCCATGGTCCTGTCCACACCGACGCCGCTCAACGAGCGGCCTGCCACCGTCCATCGCTGGCATGAAGGGCCTCCGAAAGCTGGTTGTCTCGCAAGGCGGGCGGGAGCACCGCGTTCGGCACTTGCTGGAACACTACCGGCCGCAGAAAGCGCAGGATGGCCGTCGCTCCTACCGAGGTGCTCAGCGGCGCAGTCGTCGCGGGATACGGACCGCCGTGGTGCATCGCCCAGGTCACCGACACACCGGTAGGCCAGTCGTTCCACACTACGCGACCGACGCGCTCCGCAAGCACCTCGACGAGCGCCGCGGCAACGGGGTCGTCTTCGTCGCCGAAAACCGTGCCGGTCAACTGCCCTTCCAGGCTGGTGGCAAGTTCGATCATCTCGTCGTGCGACGTGCAGGTCACGACCACCGCCGCCGGTCCGAAGCACTCCGTCGCCAGGTTTTCGAGATCCGAGCGCGCCGCCTCCATGGGCGCTTCGATGAGCGTCGGGGTCACGCCAGCGTCAGTGACTTCACCGGCGTGGACGATGCGGGCTGCAAGGCTCGACGTCAGCTCTGCCACCCTCGCCCGGTACGCGGCCGTGATCGACTCCGAGAGCAGGAGGCTTGGCCGTCGCTCTGACATTCGCTTGCCGAGCTCGTCCGCTGCCGAACTCTTCGCTGGCACGACGAGGATCCCGGGCTTGGTGCAGAACTGGCCACTCCCCAGTCCGAACGATTGGAGAAATCCGTTGAGGATGCTGTCGAGCCGAGCGGCGGCGGCTCGCTCCGTGACGAATACCGGGTTAACACTACCGAGCTCCCCGTAGAACGGGATCGGTATGGGACGACGATTCGCCAGATCGAAGAGCACCCGGCCGACGTGCATGGAACCGGTGAACGCCGCGGCTCGCACGCCGGGATGGCCCAGGACCGCTCGTCCCGCCTCGTCGCCGACCACCAACGTGAAGGCACCCGACGGCGCGCCGCAGAGGTTCAGCGCCTCCATCACGGTCCGCGCGACCATGGCGCTCAACTCTAGGTGACCGGGATGGGCCTTCAATAGCACAGGGCAGCCGGCTGCGAGCGCCGACGCCGTGTCCCCGCCGGCCACGCTGAACGCAAACGGGAAGTTCCCTGCAGCGAACACCACGACTGGCCCGATTGGGAAGAGCGCGCGCCGCAGGTCGGGTCGAGGGCCGACCGGCCAGTTCGGATCCGCGCGGTCAACGATCGCGGGCGTCACCCATCCGGCTGCCAACACGTCCGCGAAGAAGCGCAGTTGGAACGTGGTCCGGGCGAGCTCGCCGCGCAGCCGGTCCCGCCCGAGATGGCTCTCCCGCTCGGCGACGTCGACAAAGGCCTCCCCGCGAACGTCGAGTGCCGACGCAACGGCCTGCAGGAGCTTCCCGCGTTCTGCGGGAGTGCGATCCTTCATCCACTTGGCCGCAGTGGTCGCTGCACCAACGAGCGCATCCACCGCCTCCGGGTTCGTCTCCACCGGATGAACCGGCGATTGCGCCGCGTTGTCGGGCTCAACCCGGGCGCTCATGCTCTTCTCCTCCTGTCTGTTGCACAGACTTCAGCTTCCAGACGGACAGATCGCAAGACCGCTCTCGTAGTCGAAGAACAGCAGCTTGGACGTGTCGACGGTAAAGGGCCGGCGGTCCCCGGGCTTGATCGCGGCGCGTGGCTCGACTCGTGCGATGCCCTCCCCCTTGATGGTGAGACCGCTCTGGTCCCGGCTGTCCGAGAAGGCGAGGGGGGCGTCGATCGAGAAATGCACGAGCTGTTCACTGCCGAGGGCCTCCACGAGGTTGACGTCGACATCGAGGAGGGGACATCCCGCTTCGAGCTGAGTCGAGAGGTGTTCAGGGCGGATGCCGACCACGACTTTACCCCCGCGGTAGGCGGCGAGGGCGGGACGAAGGGTGCCTGATACCTCGGAGAGGGCGAGGGTCTGGGAGCCGAGCCTGAGGTCGGTGCCGTCCGCGTCGAGGATCGCTTCGAAGAGGTTGATCGCCGGGGAGCCGATGAACCCCGCGACGAAAACGTTGGTCGGCTGGTCGTAGATAATCTGGGGGGCGTCACACTGCTGCAAGACACCGTCTTTCATGACCGCCACGCGGTCCCCCATCGTCATGGCCTCCATCTGGTCATGGGTCACATAGACCGTCGCCACCCCGAGGCGCCGCTGGAGCCGGCTGACTTCTGCTCGCATCTGGACTCGTAGCTTGGCGTCAAGATTGGAGAGCGGCTCGTCCATCAAGAACGCTGCGGGCTCTCGCACGATCGCCCGGCCCATCGCCACGCGCTGGCGCTGACCTCCGGAGAGCTGCCCGGGCTTTCGCTCGAGCCACTCACTCAGGCCCAGGAGGCTCGCCGCCTCCCTCACCTTCTCCTTGATGATGGGCTTAGGGACCTTTCGCAACTTGAGGGCGAAGCCGATGTTCTGGGCGACGCTCATATGCGGGTAGAGGGCGTAGTTCTGGAAAATCATGGCGATGTCGCGGTCCTTGGAACTCACATCGTTCACGACCCGATCACCGATCCGAATGATGCCGTCGGTGATCTGCTCGAGCCCCGCGATCATCCGCAGTAGCGTCGTCTTGCCACAGCCCGACGGTCCGACCAGCACCAAGAACTCCCCGTCAGCGATGGCGATTGTCACTGACTTCACCGCGAGCACGCCATTCGGGTAGCGCTTACTCACCTGCTCGAGACAAATTTCTGCCATTGGCTACCTGCTCCCCTTCAAAAGCACGTAACCACCTCTTCCGTGACCTTCCACGCCTCGTCGACGCCCAGCATCACTCGCCACTTATCGAACGTCGTGCATGGGTGCGAAATCCCGAAACCGATCCAATCTCCCACGACAGCAAGGGATGTGGTCTCCGCTACATCGACGAGCGCGTGCTGATCGGAAAGGCTGTCCACCTTTCCGTCGAACACCGACACTTCACCCCCTGACGCGCCCCGGTGCCACAACGGGCGAGGGAGCCCATGTTCGAAGGAAGCGTTGCGCCGTCCCACGTCAACGATCAGCCTCGACGGTTCCGGGCGCGAGAGTACGCGCCCCCAGAGCACGAGCGCAGCCTCGAGGATCGGGCCGCGACCCCGCTTCACGTGCGGCGAGAGCCGCGCGTACATCCCGTCGTCATGAGTCACATAGCAACCGGGTCGCACCACCACCACCGTCGGCACCTGCAGAGCTCCTCCTTCGGGTGCCAGTACGGCCGCGACTTCGTCGAAGTAAAGCGAACCACCCGCCGTCAAGATCGCCTGGTCCCGTGTCGTCCCCTCGAGGAGTCCCATATTGACGAGTCGCGCGCCGCACTCCACCATTCCCTGGAGAAACCGCCGTACCCGCTCAACGCTGTCCCCGCTTTCGCGACGCGGAATCATTCCCTCATAGCCGCCGACACCGGCCATCCGGAGGGCCGAGGCTGCCGCCACAGCCTGCGCGACCGCCACCGCTTCACCGATGTCCCGGACGCCGCCCCGCGCGCCGGGGATCCCCACCTCGACGAGGACGTCAAGAACCGCACGCGAAGCGGGGTGGGTGTACTTTAGCGTCTCTTCCAGAATGTGGACGCCCTCAAGGCTGTCCACGTAGCAGATCACCCGCACGCCGGACTCGATAAAGGACGCGAGATGCCGGATGGCGGTCGGGTCGACCACTTCGTTCGCGATCAGCACAGTTTGCGCGCCCGCCTCAATTGCGATGCGCGCCTGGTCCGCGTTCGCCACGGTCAGACCCCACGCACCGGCGTCGAGCTGACGGCGGAGCAAGGCTGGCGCCAACGTCGTCTTCGCGTGGGGAGCAACCTCAACACGCTGCTCCCGGCACCATTGTTGCATCCGATCGATGTTCCGCTCGACCCGATCCATCCGGAGGATGGCCAGAGGTGAAGTAGGGGCGCCGTCAAGCACGTGCCCGGCGCCGCTCGGTTTCGCTGATCGGTGCCCTTTGAGAGGCGTCATACCTGGGGCACCGCCGTGTTGCCCGCGGCCGCCACCGTCAGACCGGCGTCGACGACGATCACTTGCCCGGTCATGCCGCGCAACTGCGTCGCGACACTCACGAAGGCGTCACCAAGCTCTTCGGGGGTGCATAGTCGTCGGAGGGCGGTGGCCGCCGCCAGGTCCTCGTACCAATGCGGGAGATGAGCCCACTCTCGTGCATTGCGCTCGGTCGGCACGTCACCTGGGGCCACGGCATTGATCCGAATGCCCTCCTTCCCGAAGGGGCTAGCCATCGAGTGAACCAAGCCGATGATGCCGGCCTTGGCCGCCGCGTACGCTGGTAGCCCGTATGACAACAGTGCGTCCGTCGAGCTAACGAACGTAATGCTGCGATCCCCCGACGCCAGGCGCAGCTTAGGCAGGGTCGCCTTCAGCGTGACGAACGCGCTAATCAGGTTTTGCTCGAGCGACTGCTTAAGTAGGTCGATCGAGATCACCGCCGCGTCAGGTGCGGTCTTCTCATTCGCCAGCGCTCCTCCCGCCACCGCCAGAACGTGCTTGAGTGGCCCAACCCTTTCAAGCGCCTGCTGCACCGCGCCCTCATCGGTCACGTCCGCCTGGAAGTAGCGGTAGCCAGGGTTCGCGGCTGGCGCGGTCCTGTCCACCCCTATCACGTCGAAACCGGCAGCCATGAAGGCTCTCGTGGCGGCCGACCCCAGGCCTCCGCTGCTGCCCGTCACCAGTACCGTCCCCATCCCTCAGCCGCTCAGGTTCCAAGAGTTGACCACGTGCCGCACTTCGTCCATCTCGGCCTGGCTCAGCTCGGCAATCGGCGGCCGGACACTCGCATCGACCAGGAAGCCGCGACAAACCATCGCCGCTTTTACGACCGACACGTTGAGGGCGCTGCGATGCCGACCACGCAGCTCCTCGAACGGTCTAATCTTTTGCCACAATTCCATCGCGCGGGACATGTTCCCGGAATGCAGCTCGGACCACATTCCGAGCGAGAGTGTCGGGGCGACATTGACAAGGCCCGACGTGAACCCCTTGGCACCGAGGACACTGAAGAAGGGGGCCCACATCTCTGCCAGACCGCAGAGCGCGACGACATCACTGCCGAACTCCCGAACGAATGAGCCGAATCCGAGGATGTCCGGGACGGCATACTTCACTGCGACCACGTTCTCGAAACGAAGGACCTTGTCCAGCACCTCGAAGGGTAAACCCCGATCTCGCACGTACAGCACGATCGGACCATCGGCACCCAAGATGATCCTTTCGTAGTACTCGATAAGACCCCGTCCTGACACGTAGACGTCGGACGGGTAATGCACCATGATCCCTGTCGCCCCTCGCGCAAGCGCAAACTTCGCCTCTCGCACCGCCGTGGCGACGTCGCCGCCGACCCCTACTAGCGATACGGACCCTACAGTGGCGTCGATCGTCGTGCGCGCAACTTCGACCGCCTCGGTCGACGTCAGCGCAGCGTACTCGCTGGTGTTGCCACACGCGACCACTACGTCGACCTTCGAGGCCGCCATGCGTCGCACGATCTCTGCCAGCTTATCGTAGTCGATCTCCCCGCCTTGTCTGAACGGCGTCACGGGAATGCCATTTATACCGGCAAACCCAGGCACATAGGCCCTTTCACTAGTCACAGGCTCTGAACACCTCTCTCTTACGTCGCATCACCCACACGGCTCCCTTGTCACCACACCCGCGATTCGTCGGTCACTCACTTCCCCATCCCCGCCGTAAACCCCCGAATGAAATAGCGCTGGCCTGCAAAGTACAGGACGAGCATCGGCACCATGGATAAAAAGGCACCAGCTAAAATGAGCGGCTCGTCGGAGCTAAACCGCCCGACGTACTCGGCGAGGCCCGCCATGAGCGTCCGCTTGCCCTGGCTCTGGAGAAACACGAGAGCGATCAGGGTCTCGTTCCACACGTAGACCGCGTTCACTATGACGAGGGTGAAGATGCCCGCCCCAGCCATGGGCGAGACGATCCGCCACAACAGGCGCCAAGGCGAGCACCCGTCCATCGTGCCCGCCTCGATAATCTCCCTCGGCACCGTGCGCAAGAAGTTGACGAGGAAAAAAATCGAAAACGGGACGAGAAGCCCTACGTAAAAGATGATCACCGCCTGGAGGGTGTTCAGCATCCGGAAGGTGAACATCAAAATAAACATCGGCAAGAGGAGGACGACAGGTGGGACCACCATGAAGACAAGGTCCGCTTTCAAGAACGCCCCCCTCCCCTTGAATGTCCCGAAGACGAGGGCAAAGCTAGCCAAAAGGGCGACCAGGGTCGCGACGGCAACGGCCGAGACCGTCACGATCACGCTGTTGAGCGTCCAGGTTAAAAGCGGAGTCTGGGTCACGATATTGATGAAATTCCCAAGCGTTGGATGCGACGGCAGCGCGGTCGGAGCGAGTTCAAACGTGCGGTCCGACTTGAGGGCGGTCTGGAGCACAAACCAAATCGGGTAAAGGCTAACCAGGGAGAGCAAAATGAGGACGATGTGGCGTCCGATGGCTCGACTCGCTGCAGTAATCACAGGTCACCCCTTCGTGCCCGGATCGTCACGTAGACTGCGATCAAGATGCCGGCCATCACGAGCAAAATCACGGCTGCGGTCGCGGCTACACCGACCGCGCCGAATTCGAAACCGTTTTGCCAAATGTAATATGTCATGACGCTCGACGACGTACCAGGTCCTCCATGCGTGATCACATAGACGTAGGTGAACACCCACGACAACACGGTTATCGCCTCCAAGACAACGAACAACTCGATGACTCGGCGAAGCTGGGGAATGACCACATGCCATTGCCGCTGCCACCAGTTCGTTCCGTCCATGACGGCGGCCTCGATTACTTCTTCGGGGAGCCCCAAAAGCCCGGCGGTAAATAAGACGATCCCAAAGCCCAGCTGCTGCCAGATGACAACCCCTCCGACCGAGTAAATCGACAGCTGCTCCGAGCCCAGCCAATCGAAGGCCAGGGCGTGCAGATGGAGGTCGTTCAAGATGCCGTTCACTGAACCACTCTCTTGCAGGAGATAGGCGAAGCACAGCCCCATCGCGACTGCAGGGAGGATGTAGGGGATGAAGACGACGAAGCGGTAGACGCGCCAACCCCGCACCACCTCGTTCAACACCAAGGCGACCAAAAGCGCGATCACAGCCATCACAGGCACCGTCGTAAGCAGACGGAGGTTGTTCAACAGCGACTGGATGAAGATTGGGTTGGTGAAGACGAGGTGGTAGTTGCTAAGCCCGGTGTAGGCGAGATGCGACACTGTGCCGCTGTAGAAGCTATCGCGCACAACGGCGACGAGCGGGTAGACGAAGACGAGGCCCAAGGTCACCAGGGCGGGGAGAGCGAAAAGGTAGGGCCACCACCGGTGTTTGCTCGATGCGTGCCCACGGCGCCGACTGCGGGCACGCAACGCCAACCCGACATTCCCTTCCACCACGTTAACGCTCGTCTGTTCGGTCATCTGGGCCACGCGGCATCAACCCTCCGGCCGTAAGCAGGTGGCAGCGCCTGAGGCGTCGTGCTCGAACACGCGCCTTCGGCGCTGCCACCCGACTGAGCCCTGCAGCTGCACTTCGGTTGAGTCGAGTCTTACGACTGGCTCTTGAGCCACATTGTGAAGTCCTTCAGCTGCCTTGGCTGCTCGGAACGCCACGTCGTGAAGCTCTGCTGGATAGTCTTAATCGTCGCCGTAACACTTGCACCGGCGAACATGTCTTCGAGCCCCGGCCTCACACCGCTTGTTGTCACCTGAGGCGGCCAGAAGTTCTCGGTCCACACTTGCTTCTTTTCGGTGTCCAATGCGTAGAGCTGTTTCGCAAGTGGATTCTTTATCTCCTTCGCAGCGTTGAAGCTGGTAGACGCCGGAAATGCTCCTAGGGAGGTATAGAAGCTTGCCACTTGCTTGGGCTCTTTCAGCCAGGATAGAAACTCGGCTCCATCACGTTTGTTCGATGCCCAGGACGTGATGAATTCGTCAGAGGACTGGGTGACGTCGTAATAACTGGCGAGCTTGCCGTGTCCCCACACGGGGGTCTTTTCGACCCCTTCGGCGCCAGCGGGCATCAGCTTCTGCATCGACAGCACCTCGCCGTCGGTCGCCCACGTAAAGGCGCCCTTCCCCTGGGCGAACTCCTGCCAGCCCTGTGTCAGGGTAATCGATGCGACGTTGCGGTTGAAGTACTCCTTGGTTATCAACTCGTCGATCTTCTGGAATCCCGCCTTGTAGGCGGCGCTGTCCAGAGAGTACTTGCCGGTCGCGAGTTCTTCGATCTGTTTGACTGAGTTCAAACTTTGGTCGGCGACAAGGCCGAGAAGCCATGCACCGAGCGCGCCTGTCTTCTCGCCACTTGCTATCGGGGTAATCCCGGCAGCCTTGAGCTTGGCGCAGTCGGCCAGGAATTGTGCCCAGGACTTTGGTCCCACTGTGGGGTTTAACCCGGCCCTCTTGAACAGTGCCTTGTTCCAGACGAATGGCGTGCCGAGCAGGTACACCGGCATCGCCCAGAGCTTCTTCTTGTACATATTCTCGTCGGTGTTCAACCAGCTATCGATCATTTTCTTGCTAACCAACGTTGTAATGGGAGTGACGTCCCCCTCCCACACCGGGGTGAGCGTCGGCAGCGTTGCCCACTGGGTCGCGATTGTTGGACCGGACTTCGTGGAAGCTGCAGTCTGGAAGGCACCGATGAGCGTTGTCGTCGACTGCGGCACCAATGTGATCGTCACGCCCTTGTGCGTCTCCTCGTATGCCTTCGTCTCTCCTTGTAGCCACTTCAGGATGCCAGGGACGTCTGATGTGCCCCAGAACCACCACACGACGTGGGCAGACGCCTTTTGCGACTGTGGTACGGCAGATGCCACGCTCGCATCGCCCGTCACCAGCGCCAAACACGACAGCGCGACGCCGAAAACCATCCAGCCGAGTCGGCGTCGCGGTCCACGACGGACGTCCAGCGCGCGTCTCCACATCGGCTGGTTCCTGGTTCCCCTTGCACCTTCGAGCACCATTGTCCTCCCTCCTTCCCAGCCGCCACTTCGGGCCGGCGTGGTATTAGTCGACTCTCTCGTCCTTGACGAACTACGCGCGAGGGCGCAGTAGATAGCGGTTGTCGTAGTACGTATCTGTTGGTAGCGACGTCGCGAGCGTTCCGGCGCCCTTCACCTCACGCTCGTAATAGCCGGCGTAGTGCTTTACCCGTTCCGGATCGAGGGAGACACCAATCCCTGGAGCCTGCGGTACGGCCAGGTAGCGACCGTCAAAGTGCATGAGGCCGCCCTCGATGACGTCATCTTGGAGGTTCCAGTAGTACGTCTGGTTATCCAGGATGAAGTTCGGATACGCCGCATGCAGCTGAAGGACGGCAGCGGTCGCGACGCCCAGTTCCCCGAAAGTGTGGGTCACCACCGGGAGTCCGGCAACCTCCGCCATCTGCGCGGCGATTCGTGCCCCCTGGAACCCGCAGTCGAAACGCGGGTCTAACTGGAGGGCATCGGCTGCATGATGCATCAACACCGCCAGGCTCCCCTCCACGGACAAGGAAGCCTCGTGCGCCAGAATCGGCACCGAGACTGCTTGCCGGACAGCAGCCATCTCGACGATGTTCGACGCGAGGACGGGCTGTTCGATGTACTCGGGCTGGTACTCCGCCATCATCTGGATGATCCTGCGAGCCGCCCCTGGTGACCATGCCTGGTTCGCGTCGACGCGGATCTTGACGTCCGCACCGACGGCTTCCCTCACCGCAGC
>JAJYWG010000408.1:0-6185 GCA_021791615.1 Actinomycetes bacterium | reverse complement strand
TCCGATCTGCAACGTCCAACTGCGGGTCGAACCCGACTTTGAAGTAGATCGTCTGGAAGCCTCGTGCGACCCACTCCCGCGCCTCGTCCGCCATGGCCTTCGGCTCTGCGGGAGGGATGTCTGCGTAGAACGGCGAACGCGTGCGCCAGGCGCTGCCCCAGACCTTGTGGAGCGGCTGCCCGAATACCTTGCCGACGAGATCCCACAACGCCGTGTCGAGCCCGGACAGGGCCCAGGCCATTCCCTGAGTTCCGAGATGGGCCATTCCGGTTTCGGCGTAGATCGACTTGCGCAGGAGGTCGTGGTCGAGGGGGTCAGCGCCGATCACGAGATCGCGCACCCCGTCGACCAGCGCACAGGTGACCTCGGGCTGCGCTGCATAGACCACGGGAGACTCGCCGATCCCGATAAGACCGTCGTCGGTCTTAACCTCCACGAGCACGCTACACTGCGCCCCTCGGCCGTGAAAGGTGCGCCTCCATGACGACTTGTAGGACCGAACTTGCGGAACCGCAACGATCGTCGTTGTGACGTCGGCAATCTTCACCGTGCGCTCCCCTCGAAGTGACGTACTCCCGCCGAGTGATCTACCACGACGCTCCCCTCGTCTTCCATCTCAAGAAGGCAACCGGCCACGCTCGGCGCGAACTCCCCGTCGGCCAACTCGGCCCACTCGTCGTTTGAAAGCCTTACGTCACCGCAGATCTGCAGGAGCGTCTTCGGCCCTCTTCTGACCGACATCGCCACCGTCTCGACGATGCCCTCCGCCATCCGCCTTGACGTCTCGAGGAACGCCTCCGGTTCGTCCCCGGTCATGGTCTTCTCGTGGGCACAGAGGAGAACGTCTGGGTGCAGCTTCTGCACGCTCCAGAGCGACGTCAGGTAGAGCGACGGCCTGATGAATTGCGGAGGAAACAGGAAGTGCCCGTCCATGGTCTTGATGCCTGCACCCATAAACGCATCGCCGGCGATGAGCGTTCCATCCTTCGGGAGCCACACGGCAGAATGCCCTGCGGAGTGGCCCGGCACGTGAATGATCACGCACGGCTCGTCGCCAATGATGAGCTCGCAGGTCCCGTCAACCAGCACATCCACGGAGAACTCGTCGCCGAGACGGCGCCGGATCCGTTCGTACGCTTCCCCTCCGAGGCGCACATCGTCAGATGTGGCGAACTGTGCGTAGCGCTCACGGATGACCGCCTCCGGATTCCCGAGGGGGGGGCATTCCTTTGCGTGGGCGAATACGGTGACCCGAGGACACAGGTCCTGCAGCGTCGACGTGCCGCCACAGTGATCGGCGTCGAGGTGCGTGATCACGAGGGAAACCGGGTCTGTTCTCCTGTCGTGTTCGTCAAGAAAAGGTGCGGTGGTCCGTTCGGGAGTCTCCGGCAGACCCGCATCGACGAGGAGCGTCCTTCCGTCACCCAGCACGGCGAACTGGGACAAGAGTCGTACGCCGTCTCGCTGGTCGAGGCGAGCCACGTGCGGCAGCGGCCAGCTTACGTTCATCGCGCCACTCCTTCCAGACGTATAGAGCGGCACTGCTCGATAACGCTGCTCAGCTGGGACCGCTTCACACCGACGAACGCTCCCCTCGGCTTCACCAGCTCAGCCAGGTCGGCCAGGTCGGCAAACTGAAGCACCCCATACCGATATGCCATTGGCGTCACTTCTGAATTCACGACGAGGAGCTCTTCGAGCGACTCGATCTCCCCGGTCCCGACCGCAGCGACGCGATCGTCGATCGCGGCGACGATCCCAGCCAGGATGCCGAATGCTCCGTTTCCCCACAATACGATCCGGCCCTTGTCGATCTGCGCGCCCGTCGAGTACCGATCCGAGACGAATCCGATAACCCCGAGCGTGTCGCACAGCCGTTGGTTCAGCAGGTCGCGCTCGAGCATCCAGGCGGCGCTCGCAATCTCGAACTCCGAGGTGCGCATCTCGCCCGTACCGCGCAGGTCCGGAAGAAGGAGCGCGTATCCCAGCGAACGGGCGATGTCGACCTCCGGTGAGTGGAGCGCGCCTGTCTTACCCCTCTCGTCCAGCATGACGAAAACGGGCGAAAGGTCGTCGGTCCAGTTCCGGGGTAGGACCAGCACCGCATCGACGTCGATCCCTTCTTCGATCGGGATCCGCAGCCGCTGGGCGTATCCGGTCGGGGTTGCGACATGGAGTGAGACATACGGGCGTTCGGCCGGCTTCGGCGGGAACGGGCCGAAGTACGTCCGCACGTCGGACGCCGAGGGCACACTCCGGCGTTCACGGCAGGTCAGGGCGAGCTCCCTCGCCAATGCGACGACGGGGCCATTCGAGTCGATCGGCGCGTCCCAGCACGATGCATCCGACGGTCGCCGCTGGATAGATTGCGGCCGCTGCGCCGTTGCAAGATTGTGGACCACCTCCCACTCTCTGGCGAGGAGCGGCGTAGTCTCTGTCAGTGGCTGCGCCCGCCTCCCTGCGAGCTTTCGAACGGCGAATGTGGCCATGGTCTGGCGCATGGCGGGGTGCAGGCCATGGCCACCCGGGACGATCGAGAACTCGAACCGGTCGACGGCGCCTTGGTCCTTGGCCAGGTCCCGCAACTCGGTCACGACTTCTTCGACACTGCTGAGCGGAATCGCAGGGTCTTGGTCGGCATTTGCGACGAGGAGGTCGCGGGGCAGGGTCGCAGACAGAATCTCTGCCATTGAACCGACTAGGCACAGCCCTGGAACCTGGTTGCACACGTCGACCCAACTATCCCACCCGGTTCCGAAGGCTGCGTCGCGAAGCTGGCCGACGTGCGAATTGACGATGCAGCCGATTGCTGCCGCGGTGACGCGCTCGTCAAGGGCAGCCGTGAAGATGGTGGAGAAGCCGCCTCCAGACGCGCCGAGCATTCCCAACCGCGATCCGTCGACCGCTTCCTGACGCTCAAGGACGTCGAGCGCCGCCATGCTGTCGCGCACCATAACGGACATCGAGGTGAAACCAACGAGAAGCGGGGCGAGTTGCCCATGCTGATGCCATCCGACACGGCGCTCGCCTTGGCCGAGCGGGTCGTAGCACAGCGTGACTATCCCGTTCTGCACCAAATGGAAGTTCAGGCGCTGGATGTCCGGCTCGAGCTTTGCGTTCTCCATCCAGTGTCCGGGCACGTGGACGGCGGCCGGATGAGGTCCCGACCCACCACAGGGCACATAGAGATGAGCGGGCACCGGCAACCCTGGCGTCGACTCAAAGACGAGCTTCTGCACGGTGAAGTCTTCACGATCGATCGTGTCGAGGACCGTGAGCGAGAGGTCCGACCGTGGGAGACGAGGAAGCCCTAGTGACTGTGCGATCCGCTCCCTCAGTTCCGTTTTTCCTTGCGAGGCTGTCGCCGAAGATTTACGGTCGCACTGCTGCGCGTGGAGTTGCGCCTGCTGGAGGATGAATGCCGGGAGCACGTCTCCCCTCGGTGCTTGCGACATGACCTCGCCGAGGTCACTCACTCGCACCCACCTCGGATTCGGCATGATCCGATTGGGAACCCCCCGGCGCCGGCAGGGTCTCGATGTTCTTCGTGAACTTCTCGATGTGGTCCTTGAGAAGGCGGCTCGAAAGCTCCCGATCGGGAGATCGAAGGGCCGAAAGGATTGCCAGGTGCTCCTCTGCCTCGTCGACCCACGTTGACGTGGTCATCCAGGCAGTCACGCTGATGAGCGCGACCTGCCCCTGGATGCGGTCAGCCAACGAGCTCAGCAGGTGGTTCGGGCACGGCTCGTACAAAGCCCGGTGGAACCGCCGATTGGCGCTCGCCCGCGCGGCGAGATCGCTTCGAGCTGCATCGGCATAACTCAGGGCGGCGGCGGCCCGGTCGAGCGAGTCCTCGTCGTGGAACGGCACCGCTAGCCGAACCGCCTCCGGCTCGATGAGGCTGCGGACCTGGTAGATCTCGTGGGCTTCTTCACTGCTGATGAGGCGGACCCGGATGGCCCGGTAGGGGGCTGCCTCCACGAAGCCGCGGTGCGATAGCACCTTCAGCGCTTCCCGCACCGGGGTCTTCGAGATCCCGAAGTTCGCTGCAAGCACACGTTCGACGAGGGGCTCACCCGGGCGAAGTTCGCCGTTGAGGATCGCTCTTTCGAGCTCCTCGGCGACCGCCGCAGCTCGAGAAGGCAGCTCAAGTTTGGTGTCTGGTGCCCCCACTGGGATCTGATGTACCAGATTCCATGCACTGATGTCAACAGGCGGGGGCCGATGGGACGGCCGCATGGCTTGCTGGAAGAGCTGCGGGACGTTCGTCGGGTCTTTCGGGATCAGTGGGGACGCGATGAGGTGATCCGTGGCGCCTAGCCCGTGGGCTAGCTGTAGCTAGCCCCCTTCGAGTCCCGCCTCGTCTTCGGCATCCAAGCGTGCCCGGATCTCGGGCGACACCTCGTCTGCGTCCGCCGGTCGGTTCGGGAGCCGGTTGCCGACGAGATGGCTCGGGGCGCGGCTCTCGTTCTCGGTCGGACGCGGCTCGCCTGCGCTGTCGTCGTGGCGACTGATGCCGGGGCGGCCGGTGTCGTTGCGCAGGACCTCTGCGGCGCTCGTCGGCGGCTCGTGCGCCGGGACGCCGGCCTGGGGCGAAGGGCCAGGGCTGGGTTGGCTGGGCTGGGCCTGGGATGCCGGCCGTGCAGACGGCTGGGGGCTCGGCGCCGGCCCATCGGGCGGGACCCACTCGCTCGGGGCGGTGTCGAGATCGCTCGGGGCGTCGCGTAGCGGGGGTTGCTCTGCGCTCGGCTCGTTGTCGACGGCCTTGGGCTCGCCGCCGGTTTGCGGCTCTGAGTGCGCCTGTTCCAGCGCAGCGCTTCTCGCCTCCTCCTGGCGTCGTGCCCGATCTGCGGCCGCCGCAGCCCGGAAGGTCGCGACGTGGCGCTGGTTGGCCGTGTGCAGCGCGTCGAGGCCGAAGCGGGCCTTGTGCGCCCGGCGCAGCGCGTAGGCGCCGGCCACTGCGCCGAGGACCGGCGGGGAGGCCATGAGCGCCATCGCTGCGACCCCCATGGCGCCGACCTTCGCCGCCGAGGCGAGCTGGCGGTGGACGGGCTTTGCGCGGAGCTCCTGGGCTGCCCGGCGCGTGCGCTCTGTCACCCGCTGGAGCGTGCGGCGGTTGCCGAGCACGCCGGCAGCCCTGGCGAGCGCCCTGCCTCCGGCGGTCGTGCGCTCCGAGCGGGCAAAGCGACTGAGGATGTTCGCCGACGCCCGCTCGGCGAGCGCACCACGGTTGAGCCTACGTCCGGCACGGACCTCGGCTCGGCGCAGCACCCGGTCGTCGTGCACCTGCTCGGCCGCGCTACGGGTGTCCACCTCGTCTTGGCGCGGGGCCCCGACGACGCGACCGGTCCGGGTCCGAAGGACGCCGTCGGCCCCGAGCGACAGCCCCCGACGCTTGGCGAGGTGCTCGAGCGCAGAGTGGTACGCACTGCCTACGTCGGTGCCGCCCGCTGACAACGCCCCGCCCTCTCCCTCCGCCTGGCCCGCGCCCGGGACCTGCTGCCTTCTCTGGCGCCATCTCCGCCGGCGCTGCCTGGCGAGCGCACGCGCCGTGACGGCCCCGGCGCCTATGCCCGCAACCGCAGCCCCGGCAACGGCAGCCCCGACAGCGCCAGCCTCATCAACGACAGCTCCGGCGGGAGCGACGGGACCGTCCGTGGGACCGACGCCCCCGCCGGAGCTGTCTGGCCCTGTTCTTGCGTCGTTCCTCTGGTGGGGCGCATGGGCGACGGTGAGCGGCCGGACAGCGCCGTCCGGCGATCCTGCGCCGACGGCTAGTGCACCCGCCCCGTCGGCTGGCGCCACCCTGCCGGTGCCCGCGGCGGTCGGTGCCCTCCCCCCGGCCGGCCCGCCGCCGGCGCGAGGCTTCGTGTCACCGGGCGAGCCGCCAATGCCCGCACCTGGGCCGTTGAGCGCGCTGGGCGCCTTCGTGGCGCCGGGCAGGGCATTGGGCGCGGAGCCGTTCTTCGTGGCGCCGGGCAGCGCATCGGGCGAGGTGCCGTTCGTCCCGAGCGCCGCCTGGGCGCCCGAGCCGATCGGCTCCATCGTGTGGCGCTTCAGCCGGCCGGCGGCGAACGGCGCCTGGATCGCCCCTGCCGCGCGCTTGGTCGTCCCCCAGACCGCCTTGCGGTTGGCGATGCGGTCGAGCCCAGTGGCGACGCCTGCGCCGATCCCGCCGGACGCAG
>JAJYWG010000472.1 GCA_021791615.1 Actinomycetes bacterium | reverse complement strand
ACGAGGCGCTGGGCCCCTCGGTGCGCCCGCGCCATCTCGAGGGCCTCGAGGACCATGTCGGTGCGCATGTGGGAGGCGACCCGCCAGCCGACGACCATCCGGCTGAAGGCGTCGACGATGAAACAGATTCTGTGGAATCTGCCGTGTCAAGTCTTCTTGGGCCGGCGAGTCGGCCGTAGGCGTACATTCGGGAGCTCGGTGGCCGTGACCGTCGCGTTGATCGACCGCGGCGTGGGGCCCGCGGGACTTGGCACGTCACGCAGGCGGTCGACGAGCGCGTTGAGCACGGCATGGCCGTCCTCGACCGCGGCGCGTTCGTCGTCGGTGAGCGGAACCGAGACGAGCATGCGTTGGAGGTTGTCGGCACCTTCAAGGAGCTGGGCGCGACTCGAGTCCTTCGGGGTGTAGAAGTCGCAACGAGCACATGCCATGCGATGCTGGCACTGCTCGAAGAAGGTGTAGCTGCAGTAGCCGTGTCCGAGGTCGTAGTGCTGCCAGGGCTCCCCGTGTCCGGCACGTCCGGACGTGACGGCAGCGCGGTCGATGAGGACCTCGATCGTCCGCAGGTTGCGGGCGAAGTAGCCAGCGTCGTTGTAGGCCCTGGACAAGGTGGCAGGGCTGATCTTTGCGTAGTGCTGCGTACTGACTGGGCTTTTGTGCCCGAGCCACGCTTGGAGCTCGAACAGGGTCATCGGCTCCTTGGCGTTGTAGAGCTGGCTGGCGATGGTCGAGCGGGCCCGGTGGCTGGTGATCCTGCCGCGCACGTCGGTCGAAGGCACGCCGGCCTTGTGGCAGAGGGAGGGAATGATCGTTCGGTTGAGGTAGCTGCGGGCGACCGGCTGGCCACGGACGGCGAAGAGGATGTCGACGCGCTCTGCGGACTTGCGGTCGAGAGTCTTCGGCTGGATCGGCCGCATGCGCTGCCAGGCTTCGATTGCTTGGCCGAGAAGCGGGTCGACGGGCTTGGTGAAGGCCGTGCCGGTCTTGTGCACGGGCACGTCCAGCAGGCATACGGCGTCTTGAGCCAGCACGTCGGCCGCGTCAGCGGCAATGGCGTGCCCGTCGTGCTGCCATCGCACGCAGCCGAGCTGGAGGCGGGTGATCTCGTCGGAGCGCAGCCCGCTGAAGAGCCAAGTCAGGGTGATTGCCCGGATCAGCTCCATCGGGTAGTACGTGCCGGCGGAGTTGCCCGGCAGGTCACTGGTCTCGAGGTTGAGCCCGGCCCACAGCAGCTTCGCCCACAGGTCGTCGGCGATCACCCGCGGGTCGGTGGCGATGAGCGAAGCGACACTGCGAGGGACGGCGAGCGCGCGGCTCGGGTCGAATCGGCGTGCGATCCACTCCCACTCCTGACAGTCCCGGAAGAAGGTTCTCGTCGCCATCAAGATGTGCGCCTTGGTGCGCGGCGAGATCGGCTTGCCCTCTCGGGCGCCCAGTCCGTCTCGTCGCTGCACGTAATCACCGACCGACATCCGGTCGACAGCCGCCACCCATGCGGCGCAAGTAGCACGCGTCCACTGGGACGGCTCGGTGATCTCGGGGTGTTCAGCGGCAAGCCAGCGCCCGGCTTTCGCCATGATCGTGCGGATGATCGCTCGCACTTTGGGCGTGAGGGCCGAGGTGGCGTGCCAGCGCTCGATCCAGGCAATCCAGGCGGGATCGGCCCCCTCGATGACCGGGGCGGCGTTGTAGCCGGCGCGCACCGGTGCATTGCAGTGGCCGAGGGCGGCGACGGCGCGCTGGAGGGCGTAGAGGATGGGCAGTTGATAGTCGTTCGTTGCCGGATGCGCCCGCAGGTGGGCGAAGGCCTCGGTGCTCAGGTCCTCGAGCCGCGGGCTTCGGTTGACGAGAAGCGCCTGGCCCATGACGCCCCGGAGCCGGTGGCGGGCCACGCCGGGGATCCGATAGCCCCATGCGTCCAGGGTCGCCACCACCTCGTCGATCGACGCATCGACGGCGGCTGTGCCGAAGACGAGCTTGGCGAGGTGCAGGCGGTTGAACGTTCCCAGCTGCTCGAAGCGATCGAAGCCCGAGACCAGGTAGGCGAGCGCGACGGCAAAGGGGCGGACAGTGGTCTCGGTGGGGAGCGACCGGGCGGCGATGAAGGCTTCGGCACTCGCGCCGAGGAGCTCGGCCCACTCTTCGGTGCTCCAGGCCCACCATGGCCGCCCGAGCACGAGGCAGTGCTCGAGCACCAGCCCGGTGGCGTGCAGGCCGGCGCGGCGGTGACGAACCCTGTCACGGCCGGAAAGAGCGAGTCGCGTGGCATCGAGTGGCTCGACGACGCGAGCGAGCGCCCTCCACGACGACGCGGTGCGGCGCGGGACGCCCTGGGACCGGTTTCGCCGCAGCCCTTGGGATCCGATGGTCCGAAGGGCGGTGCACTCCTCGTCGCTCAGCACGCCCGTGCGGGCGTTGCTGCTCAGGTCGAGAAGCGTCCACTGCCCTCGGCGCGGTTTATCGCCGACGGGCACGACAGCAGTGATGGCACTCACTTCTGAGCGCCCGTCGTGTCGTCACCCGCCAGGAGGCTGATGCGCCAGGCATGGATCTCCGCCATTCCCCGGTTGAGCTTGTCGGAGAGCTCTCGGCCCGAGAGATGGATGTAGCGCAGCGTCGAGTCCGTACTCGCGTGACCGGCGAACGTTGCGATGGCGTGCAGCTCCCAGCCCATGCGGGCGAGATCGGTCAAACAGAGATGGCGCGTGGTGTGGGTGGAGAACTGCGGAACGCCGGCGGCGAGGGCCACCCTGCGCATCACCTTCGACCAGGTCCACAAGCTGAGCGGTTCGGCTCGGTTGCGTCGGGACTCCGAGAGGAACAGCGGGCCGCGACTCCGGCTGATGGTCGACCGATGCTCAAGGTAGGCGGCGAACAACACGCCCGTCGTGGCCGAGTAGGGCACGGCGCGGCCCCGCCGGGTCTTGGTCGTCTCGGCTCGGATCCGCACCATGCGATGTCCCGGGTCGAGGTCGTCGGTGCGCAGCGAACACAGCTCCTCACGGCGCAATGCAGCGTCGTAGGCGAGCGCGAGCATGAGTCGGTTGCGAATCGGCTCGTCGTGAAAGACGGCCAGCACGTCGAGCCATTGCTGCTCGGTCGGGATCCACGGCAGCTTCTGCAGGCGTGGGATGAGTCCCCGGGCATCGCCGTAGCTGTGTCGGGCGCCGTAGCGGCCGCGCCCGACCGGGTTCGAGTCACGCAGTCCCTCCTCGACGAGGAAGTCGTAAAAGAGGCGGACCGGGACGACGCGCTGCTGCAGCGTGGCGTTGGCGAGCCCGGCACCCGAGTCGAGAGACAGCGTGTTCGCCCCGTGGCGCCCGGGGCGGCTCGTCAGCTCACGAACGAAGGATGCGACGTGGGCACGACCGGCGACGAGCGGGTCAACGTCGCTGTGCTCGCAATGCTCGAGGTATTCAGCAAGCCCGCGCGCGTAGGCGTCGATCGTCCGCGGTGCCCGACCGAGATCTGCCCAGATCTGCAGCCATTCTGCGGCTCGCTCGTGACGGCCGAAGACCGGCCACTTCTTGTCCAGTTCGATCGGCAAGGCGTCGTCGACCTCTCAGCTCGTGGGGTGCGGAGAGGCCATTCAAGCCCGCCGCCTGATTCCACGTAACTAATACGTAGGCCATCCCCGATCGCGTCGGCACA
>JAJYWG010000433.1 GCA_021791615.1 Actinomycetes bacterium | reverse complement strand
GCCCTCGTCGACGACGACGACGTCGTTGACGCCCCAGGTCCGAAGGGACGCCGCCAGTGCCCGAACGGCACGCGCGCTCGGAGGAGCCGGATCGCCGAAACCGAAGGAGGTGGCATCGAGAAGCGCGTCGCTGCCCGTCAGCGGGTCGACGTGGTCCGAGTGGCGGCCGTCTGCCCCCGGCACGAGGGCGCGGCCACCTTCGAGGGCGAAGTGGAGGCCATCTCGTGCCTGCCAGTACATGGCGTCCGGGGTGCCGGAGGAGGCATACGGGTAGGTGAGCACCGTTCCTAGACACTCAGCGGAACTGAGCCCCGCCTTGCGGGTGGCCCCGAACGGTCCTGGGCCACCTGGTCGCCCCGGGGTCCCCGCTCGGCCGGTCGGGTCCTCTGCCGCGGGTGCGGCTGCCCTCTGGCCTTGTGGGGTTGGGGTTCCCTCGTCCGCTGCCCGGACAGGCCGGCTGGTTGCCCAACCGGCTCGGGCCACACGGCGGAGTCGGTAGCTCGCTCTCCCCCATCCGCTGGTGGGGTCGAGACACACCTTTCCCGTCGCCGTGCTCGCTGTCCGAGCCCGCGTCTGCCGATGACGAGCGCCGCCGCATGGTGGCCGCTCGCCGTCGGCGAGATCTGCTGGAGGGCACCGAGCCAGTGCTCGGCGCCCCACATGGAGGTGTAAGCCGGGTCCACGCCGATGACCCACAGCCCCTGGTTGGCGGTCATCTGCACCAGGCGGTCCCGGAACCCTGCCGTCGGGATGCCCGACACCAGCCGCCGGAAGCTCTTGCCACGCTGTCCTCGTGAGGGTCGGCGTCCTGCATGCTCCCGGCCCTGCTCACGTGCGTCAGCGAAGTCGAGGTCCTCGATGACGATGGCCCGGCAGCCATTGGCCTTGGCCATGTGGACCAGGCACGAGATCGCGCAGCGCAACCGCCCGTCGCGGGCGGATGCCGCAAGGCCGTCGAGGTCGAGGGGGACGGTGACCGGCTCGCCCACCGGGTTGCCCGAGGGGTCCACGACCACCGCCGCCAGATGCCCGGCGTTCACGTCGACGGCCAGCACCCGGCGCCCTCGGAGCTCGTCGAAGGAGGGGACCCCCCGGGTGGGGAACTTCCAGGAGGCATCCAAGTACCAGCGACCCTTGTCGGGGTCGTAGCTGATGTCGTAGCGCACGGCACCGCTGTGGGCCTGGGCCGCCACCTCGTCGCCCCGGTAGGAAAAGACGACCGGGCAGCTGAGCCGGTAGCGGCCGTGGGGCTGGTTGGCCAGGTGGGCGAGCGGGGCGGGGAGCTTCACCTCGAGGAAGTGCCCGTCGGGGTGGAAGCGGATGGTCTCGTTGCCGAGCGCCTTGGCGGCCTCGCCATCCGCGGTGAGGAACAGCCGCCGGGCTCGGAAGCGCTCCTGCCAGTCCTCCTCGGTCATCCCAGCCTCGTCGAGGTGGTGGCGGATGGCGGCCAGACGAGCTCCGCCCCGGACGACCGAGACCCGACCGTCTGCGAGGCGGCCTTCGACCTCGGCCAGGCGGGCCTCCAGCACCTGGAGCCGGCGCTGCTTCTCGAAGCGTTCGACCTGGGTCGCATACCCGCGGGCGCGTCCCTGTCGCTTGCCAACGGGGACAGCCAGGCGCCTGCGGATCCGGCCCGTCCGGGCCCGCAGGGACCGCTGCTCGGCGACGAGGTTCCGCCAGGCGAGCTGAAAGGCGTCCTCGGAGCTGCGGGTGATGGCACCCGCCCAGCGAGACGAGCTGTCCGCGGTGAGCGCACGCTTGCGCTCTCGGCGCGACGCCGCCCGCTCCTTCACGTCGAGCCGGCCCTCCCGGCAGCGCCCGGCGAGGTCCGCTCCGGCGAGGGACCCCAAGTGCTCTCCGAGCGCACGGAGGACGTGGCCGTCGGCCTCGCCCACCCGCAGGCGGGTGCGCACCCGGGCGCCTCGGGGCGGGGCCACCACAAAGGGCTCGGCGATGGGCCGTAGACGTCGGCTCACGCCCCCATCCTCCCGCGGCCCTGTGACAGTGCCATCGGGCCCACGTCGTGCTCGGCGCAGCGCAGCGCCTTCTCTGCCCGGTTGCGTGCCGAGCGGCGCCCGTAGAGCCGGGCGCAGAAGGAAGTCAGCACCTCGGTCATGTCTCGCACGAGGTCGTCGTCGACCTCGCCGTCGTCGAGCACCACGAGGCGCCGGCCGTGGGCAGACAGCGCTGCTTCGACGAGCTCCACGTTCATCCTCCCGAGCCGGTCGCGATGCTCCACCACGACCGTCGTCGCCCTCGGATCGGCCAAGAGCCGGCGAACCTTGGACCGAGCGCCGTTCATGCCCGAGCCGACCTCGGACTCCACCCTCACGACCGGCAGCCCCGCCTTGGCTGCCCACTCGGTGAGCCGGGCGACTTGGCGGTCGAGGTCCCCTCGCTGGTCGTGAGACGAGACCCGGGCATAGAGCCCGAGGGCTTCCTTGCACGCCGAGAGCGCGACGTCGGGGGCGACCAAAATGGTGCGCTGGTTCACCCGGACAGCAGGCACCGGGAGGGTGCCGGCGTGAAACCAGTTGTACGCCGTCTGGGGGTGGATGCCCTGGCTGCGTGCCCACTGGGTCAAGTTCACCGCGTAGGCCTATCACTCGAACGTATGTACGTGGGGTATCGCTGACTGATTGCCCAGCAGTTCCGTACCCCCGCGAGATGACTCTCTACGCTCGGATGTGCGGCTGGACACTGGCCCGCGGGCACGCTCGCTCGGGTGAAAGGGTGGCGATCGCTTCCTACCTTGGCCACAAGGACCGCTTCGATGAGGCCCTCGGCGAGTTCGCTCGCGCCTACGCCGATCAGAACGACCGCGACTACGAGAGCCTCAAGGCCGCGGTGGCCGTGGGAAGGATCGACGCCGTCACGGGCCGCTGAGCGAGGTGCCCTTGTGGCGGCTTGGAGGCCGTCTCTCTTGGAGGCGGCCCAGAGCCTGCCGGTTCAGCTGCCCGAGTACGGCGGTGCGAAGACGACGAGGAGGCAGAGGTCTTCTGTGACGTCGTGGAAGCGGTGCTCAGCCCTCGCCGGCACGAACAGAACGTCGCCGGGTCCGACCGCGACCGTCTCGCTCTCACAGGTGAGGCGACCTTGGCCGGCGGTCACGACGTAGATCTCGTCCTCGTCGTGTGGGCTCTGGTCGTCGAGCCCGCCGGCCGGGATGCTGTAGGTCCCGACGCTCATCGCCTCGACCCGGAGCTGTTCGGCGTAGTGGTTGGGCTCAGAGGGCCCGGGCGCGTGGTAGCGGCCGGCGCTGCCCACCACTCGGAGGGCCAGATCGCTACTGCGCTCGGTCGCCATGGCCGCACCAGGCTCCCACAGCGCCGGGCGTCATGCCGGCTGTTGCGCCGAGCCGCCGCCTCATCGGGCCGACATCGTGATAAAGTCCCGTGCCCACCACGGCTCGAAGAAGGTCGCCGGACCCTGCACGGTCGTGGGCAGGATCGAGGTGCCGTTCGAGGGGGCGGCGAGTCCGCCAGAGGGCGGGTCGTAGGTGGCAAGCACGGTCCAGTCGGGGTTGATGTCGAGCTGCATGCCGCGCTCGACGCCAGCTCGCACGAGCAGCTGCGCCAGCTGTAGCGGTGAGAGCGCCGGACCGGTCACATAGACGAGCGCTCCCGAGGCCGTCACTCCGACGCCTGAGCGCCACT
>JAJYWG010000283.1 GCA_021791615.1 Actinomycetes bacterium | reverse complement strand
CCCTCGGGCGCCTCGTCGTCTCGGGCGACGCCACCCAAACGAGCGACCGCCCCCGTCGCTACCGGGCCACCACACGCTGACGCAGCGTCCGCGAGAAAAAAATCCGAGCGGGCGCCTGATGGAGCCACCGGTCGAGGGTTGAAGGGTCCATCAGGGCGTTGAGCTGGGAGAACGCGCCGGTTCATCAGGTTTCCATCAGCCCTGATGGACCGGGCGGGCGGTCTCCATCACCCCTGATGGAGCGCCTGCCTGATGGAGTTCTGCTGGAAATCTGATGGAGCGCCCGTGGCGCGATGGCGGCCCCTTCGAGCAAAGGAGCCGCCGATGCCACCACTCCACCGTCCGTCCGAGCCGTCCCCGTTCGCCGCCTTGGAGCGGGCCTTCGCCGTTCTCAGCGCCGAGCCGCACCCGTTGGCCTTGGACGGCGCCTCGGTCGCCGGGCTGCCCGCCCGGGCCATCCCACTGGGCGAGCTGAAGGCCCGCCTCTTGCACCCCTCGACGCCCTATGTGACCCGGGACGCGGCGCTCGGGGTGCTGATCGCCCGCGCCAAGGCCGAGGGCGGGGCGTGGACGGTCGGCCTGGCGGGAGTGCTGTTGCCGGGGATGCGCCGGGCAATCGAGCCGCTGGTCGACGCATGCCCGGCCAAGCAGGCCGACCTCGAGGCCCAGATGCTGGTCGGGTTCCTCGCCGCCCTGGCCCGCTGTGCTCCGGGCCGGGCCCGCCCGGCGGGGTTTCTCTGCGGCCGGGCGTATGACGCGGCCAAGCAGCTGGTGCGCGCAGAGCTTGCCGAGCGGGCCCGCCCCGCGCACCGGCCGATCTCGGCCGAGCCTCCCAAGCCGTGGGGCCACCCCGACTTCGTGCTGGCCCGAGCCGTCGCCCAAGAGGTGATCTGTGCCGACGACGCCGAGCTGATCGGCGCGACGCGCCTCGGGGAGATGACCCTGGCCGAGGCGGCCCGGGCGTGGGGACTCGCGTACAAGGCGGCCGAGCGGCGCCGCCAGCGCGCCGAGGTCGCCCTGGTCGCCTGGATCTCGGAAGGTTTCGGCCCGGAGTTTGTCGCCGATCGCCAGGTTCCTGCCGGTTCTAAGGGTGCGGGTCGACCACGGCAGGGTCGCCGCCCCCAGCAGCGGCCGGAAGGTCACGCCACCGCTTCTGCGCCGCCTGAGAGCGAAAGGAGGTAACACGCCCCGCTGGCCGGCGACGGCCCTGCCGACCCGCACCCCAGTCTCGCACCCACCGTCTCGAAGGAGGAGAACCCACGAAACGCACCATCCCCACCGTCCATGGCCGCATCACATCCAGCCCCACCACCCTGTCCCGGTTCGCCCGTGTCGGGCGGCTCCTCGTCGCCGTCGGGATAGTGGTGGTGGCCGGCGTGGTTCTGGCCCCGCCCGCCTTCGCCGCCACCGGCTCGGCCCCGAGCCTCAACGGGGTGATCAGCTCGCTGCAGGTGTGGCTGGTCGGGATCTTGGCCGGCCTGGCCACGCTGTTCCTCACCATCGGCGGGATCCGCTACCTGACCGCCGGCGGCGACCCGGCCGAGGTGGAGCGGGCCAAGACTGCCCTCAAGTCGGCTGCCATCGGCTACGCGCTGGCCGCCTTGGCTCCGCTACTGGTCTCGATCCTGCAGTCGGTCGTCGGCTGATGACCCGCCTCGACACCCACCGACGGGTCGCCTCCCGTCATGCCCATGTGATGCGGCTCAGCCTGTTCGCCGCCGTGGGTGCCGCCGGGTTCCTTGTCGTGGTGCTCCTCGTCCTCGGCACCGGCAGCGCCGCAGCCGCTCCCCGGGACATTGCGACCCTGGCCGCGCCGGCCCGCACCGACGCTACGACGGTGACCACGACGGTGCGCCTGACGGCGAGCAGCGCATCGACGACTACAAGCGGACCGACGGCAGGCGGGTCGACGGTGGGCAACGGGACGGCGCCGCCGGGGATCAGGGTGGGCCCCAACCTGTCGGGCGGCGCGCCGTCGGCGACGACGGGGCCGTCGGCGTCGGGTGGGAGCTCGCAAAGCTGCGGGTTCTTCGACGTCACCTGCCATGTCACCTCGGCCATCGACGGCTGGTTCCGCGACCTCGTCACCTCGGCGCTCAACCCGGTCCTGGCGCTCTTGGGCCGCACCGTGCTCGCCACCCCCGATGTGACCGGCGGGAAGGTCGCGTTGATCTGGGGGATCACCGCCGGGATCGCCAACGCCTTGGTGGTGCTGCTGGTGCTGGCCGGCGGGGCGGTGGTGATGAGCCACGAGACCCTCCAGACCCGCTACGCGGCGAAGGACATCGCCCCGCGGGTGGTGGTGGCGGTGATCGCCGCCAACGCCTCCCTGGCGTTGGTCGGCCTGGCCATCCCGGCCGCCAACGCCCTCTCCCAAGCCCTGCTCGGCGGCGGCGTCGACCCTTCCCAGGCGACCGCGGCGATGCGCCAGCTGGTCGTCACCCCGCTCGGGGCCGGGGGGATCTTTTTGGTGCTGCTCGGCCTGGTCGCAGCCGTCCTGGCGGTGGTGCTGCTCGCCACCTACGTGATCCGCGTCGCGCTGCTGGTGCTGCTCGTCGCGGTGGCCCCGCTGGCGCTGATCGGCCACGCCCTGCCCCAGACCGAGGGCGCGGCGCGGCTGTGGTGGCGGGCGATCGCCGGTCTCTTCGCCATCCAGCTCGGCCAGTCCCTGGTTCTCATCTGCGCCCTCAAGGTGTTCTTCACCCCCGTCGGGCCGGGCACGCTCGGCCTCTCCGCCTCGGGCGGCCTGGTCGACGTGCTGGTCGCGGTGTGCCTGCTATGGGTGCTGGTGCGCATCCCGGCCTGGGTGTCGCGCGCGGTCTTCGGCGCCGGGCGCAGCTCGGGGGTTGCCAAGGCGTTCAAGGTGGCGTTCATCTACAAGGCCGCCCGGGCCGGGCTGGCGGCCCTCGCATGACCGGGCATCCCACCACGTCCGGCCGGCCGGCCGAAGCCGAAGGCCGGGTGCAGATCACCGCGGACGTCGACCGGCCCGACAAGATCCTCCTCGGGCTCACCGCCCGCCAGCTCGCCATCCTGGCGGTCCCCGCGCTCGGCCTGTGGGCCGTCTACGCCGCGGTCCGCCACCACGTGCCGCTGGGTCTCTTCGCGGCCCTCGGCGCGCCGGTGGTCCTCGGGGTGCTGGTGTTGGCGCTGGGGCGGCGTGACGGCCTCGGCCTCGACCGGCTGCTTGGGTTCGCGCTGCGCCAGGCGAGGGCACCGCGCCGGCTCGTTCCTGCCCCAGGCGGCGTCGCCCCCGCCCCGGCATGGGCAGGGGTCGACCGCACCCGGCCGCCCGTCCCGCTTCGCCTCCCGCCGCGCGCGGTCGGCGACAACGGCACCGTGGACCTCGGCGCGCACGGGACGGCGCTGGTGGCCGAGGCCCAGACGGTGAGCTTCTCGCTACGCACCCCGGTCGAACAGCACGCCCTGGTCGCCGCGTTCGGCCGCTACCTGAACAGCCTGGCCGCGCCCGTCCAGGTGGTGGTGCGCTCCCAGCCGGTCGACCTGGCGGCCAGGGTGGCCGCGCTGCGTGCCGAAGCCGGCGGTCTGCCCCACCCCGCCTTGGAGGCCGCCGCGCTGGCCCACGCCGCGTTCGTGGAAGACCTGGCGGCCAGCCGGGACCTGCTCGCCCGCCGGGTGCTGGTGGTGCTCCGCGACCCGGC
>JAJYWG010000146.1 GCA_021791615.1 Actinomycetes bacterium | reverse complement strand
CAACGGGGCGGGCAAGACGACCACCCTGCGGATCCTCTCGACCTTGACGCGACCCGACGGAGGCACCGCCCGCGTCCTCGGCCACGACGTGATCGCCGAGGCCGATGCGGTTCGGGCCCGCATCGCGCTCACCGGCCAGCTCTCCTCGCTCGACGAGGGGTTGACCGGGCAGGAGAACCTCTTGCTGGTAGGCCGGCTCCGCGGGCTGCCCCGGCGCGCCGCGAGGCGGAGGGCGGAGGTGCTGGTGGAGACCTTCGAGTTGAGCGATGCGTCGCGTCGGTTGGTGCATGGCTACTCCGGTGGGATGCGCCGGCGTCTCGACATCGCCGCCAGCCTGGTCGTGACCCCGGAGCTGTTGTTCTTGGACGAGCCCACCACCGGGCTGGACCCGCACAGCCGCAGCCAGGCGTGGGAGCTCGTGCGTGAGATCGCCGCGGCCGGGACGACGGTGCTCCTCACCACCCAGTACCTCGAGGAGGCCGATCGGCTGGCCGAGCGGATCGCGGTCATCGACGCCGGCCGGATCGTGGCCCAAGGGACCAGCGCCCAGCTCAAGGCTAAGGTCGGCTCGGGGACCTTCCACATTCGGGTTCTCGACGGCCGGCAACGATCCGAGGCTCAGGCCGTGCTCTCGCGCACTCTGGGCGCGGCGGTCCACCTCGACGCCGATCCCCGTGCCCTGTCCGTGCTGCTATCCACCCCGAGGAAGGCGACCGACGTGGGGGCGTTGGTTGGCCACGCGATGACCGAGTTGTCCCGTGCCGAGGTGGCGGTCGCCGAAGTCACTCTTGGCCAGCCGAGCCTGCACGAGGCGTTCCTCGCCCTCACCGGCTGCCCAGCGGACCCAGCCGTCACCGACCGCGAGGACACGACCTCATGAGCACCCTGACCACCACCGGCCGAGGCGTACCGGAGGCTCACCACCTCGACGGCCTGCTCGCGCCCAGCGGGCCGCCACGCCGTGCCGGAGCCCTCGCCGCCTCGGCAACCTTCGGATGGCGGGCCATGCTCAAGATCAAGCACGAACCGAAGCAGCTCACGGACGTGATCGCCATCCCGGTCGTGTTCACCGTCCTGTTCACCTACATCTTCGGCGGCGCAGTCGGGGGAACCCCCAGCCACTACCTCAAGACCCTCCTGCCCGGCGCACTGGTCATTGGCGTCACCGCCGTGACTATGTACGGTGGCGCTCGCCTTGCCACGGACGTGACCACCGGGGTGTCCGATCGCTTCCGATCCCTGGCCATCTGGCGTGGTGCTCTTGTGCTTGGAGGCCTACTCGGCGACGCCGGCCGATACCTGCTCGCCGCGGCCATCACTGTTGCGCTCGGCGTCATCATGGGCTACCGGCCTGACGGCGGCGCCGCGGGAGTCATCGCCGCCGTGGCCCTTGTCATCGCCTGGGGGCTCTCGCTGTCCTGTTTTTGGGCCGCGATCGCCCTGCTCGTCCGCGACCCCGCCACCGTCATGAGTCTCGGCGTCGCTCTTATGGTGCCCGCGTTCGCCAGCAACATCTTCGTCCAGGCCCGCACCATGCCCGGCTGGCTCCAGGGCTTCGTCAACGTCAATCCCATCAGCCATGTCACCGACGCGGCCCGGGACCTTATGAACAACGCCAGTGGGGCAGGCGGCGCCGCCACCTGGTCCCTTTTCGCGGTCGTCGCTTTCACCGTTGTGTTTGCACCACTCACCGTCCGTCTTTACAGCAGGCGAGGATGAGAATGGCAGGAGCTTCATGACTCTGCCTCTCGGTGGTTCGCCAGCACCAGCCGGCCGACCGCAAGACCAGACCTGGTCGAGAACTCGGGCTCGTACCCTCAAGGGCCCTTCCACGGCGGCTGACTTGGTCAATGACTTGAAGCGAAGCCACTGCTATCTCCGGTACCGGGACGGCACCCATCACACCCAAGGGCGCGCCAAGTGATCACGCGAGCGGAGCATTCGCCCAAGACATCCGGCAGACGACAGGAGACAACCCGATGACAGAGGACGCGTCCGGCAGCCCGAAGGCTGCTGACCGACTTGTTCGCGTTGACGATTGTGACATGCACGTGGTCGAGGACGGCATGCTGGGCGCGCCCGCCTTGCTGCTGATTCACGGTTCTGCCGCTTCGTTGGTCTGCTGGGACCTGGTGGTCCCTGCGCTCGCGGGCACCTACCGTGTTATTCGTGTCGACCTGCTCGGCTGCGGAAAATCGACCACCCCCGCCGGTGGGGATGGATACGACATCCCTGCTCAGGCGCGCCGGATCGGTGCCGTGCTCGACACGCTCGGCGTAAGCACGGTGACGGTGATCGGGCACTCCTCGGGCTGCACGGTGGCCACGGCCTTGGCCGAGCAACGGCCCGACGCGGTGGCGGGCCTGGCGCTCATCGACTTTGGCCCCAGCCTGGCCGCCAAGACCCCTGAAAAACTTCTCTTCCGTCTCTTGCTGACCCCGTTTCCTGGGCGGCTGCTGTGGCGCTTGCGAACGAAGGCCAACATCCGCAAGGCCGCGCGCATCGGCTTCACCCGCCCTGTGGACATCCCCGACGCATACATTGAGGACGCGCTGCACATGACGTACCGTGCCTTCGTAGGAACGATACGCGCCCCTCAGACCTACCTCGGGGAGCGGAGCCTCCCCGACCGGCTCGCAGCGCTGGGCCTACCGCTGCTGGTGATCTTCGGCACCGAGGACCAGCGCTGGCCTTCCTCGGGGGCTGCTGCCTATAGCGTCGTGCCCGGTGCCCGCGTCGAGTTGCTGCCGGGCGTGGGACACCTCCCGATAATGGAAGACCCGGAAGCGACCGGCAAACTGCTGTTGGCCTTTGCCGCAGCCGTCGCCCATCCCAGCTGACAGTGTCCCGATATCGAGCTCTTGCGGGTCGTGGCCGAGGACCCCGATCATGCCCTGGTCGTACCAGACCGTCAATCAGGCAGACAACCTACGGGCGGAACGGCGTGAGGTATGACCTGTAGTTGTGGATCGCCCACTCGCCCGGAGGCGCGGCGTACCTCCCTCGTTGAAGTCAAAAAACGAGCAGCCGGCGGTGGAAGGCCGCCGAGGAACGAACGCCAATGTTGAGCGTAGTGAACCCGGGGGCTGCATCCAGCAGCGCCCTGACCAGCGGGTTCATAGGGTACCCCCGCCACTAGTTCGTCTGGTTCGTCGCGCTCTTTTGCGTATGCACAACGCTGTGACCAGCGGGTTCGCGCGGGGCTCGTGTCGAAGATCCGAGTTTCTCGGGGGTTTTTCTCGGGGCCTTATCAACCCTGCATACGCATGCGTATGCAGGGTGCGCGCGGCGAGATGTGGCCGGTGAGCTGCAGTTCCGCGGCGACCGGCACGTCGATGTCGTCCTCCGAGTCAGTCTTGCGTGTGCACGCATAGGGCATGCGTACGCACTGCCCTGATCAACGAGATCTCGACGGGGACCGCGCCCGAAGTGGTCCTCGGGCTTGCTGCCGTGGCATCGCGCGTCCGGCGATCTGGGCGCGCTTTCGGCGCTCGCTGGTTCCGCTCACGGCTTGGGACGTTGCAATCCAGAGCCGTCTCGATCGGAGCGGGTACGCGGCTCAGGGGCGTCGGCTGCGCAGTAGTCCAGATCAGGGCGATCTGTTGCCGCCGGCTCGACGGCTGGCGCACCGGCCGACCGGCGCCGCTAGCTCCAGCAAGCGGCT
>JAJYWG010000023.1 GCA_021791615.1 Actinomycetes bacterium | reverse complement strand
TCGCCTCTCGGACCTCGAGGCGGTCGGGGACTCCGGCTCGCAGGCCCGTGGCCTCGCACAGGGGCTCCTTGCGGACACCGCGACCCGCATCCTCTACAACGAGCCCTACGACGAGGCGAGGGCCGCGGGGACGCTCCTCGGGCTCACCTCGGTCGAGGTGGACCAGCTGCCGGAGCTCGCCCAGGGCGAGGGGCTCTGGCGGGTGAACGAGCGGGCGTTCGTGGTGCGCCACCTCCTCACGGCCGGAGAGCTGGCGTTGTTCGACACGGATCGGAGGATGGTGGGGCGGTGAGCGGGCAAGGCGACCAGCAGCGCAGGGGCTGGGGCCAGCCACCGGCGTGCCTGAACGGACGGCGGCGGGTCGATGCGCGGAACGATCACCGCATTAGGCGCGCGCTTCTTCGCTGGGTTCCTCTGCCGCCCGAGCGAGCGTGAAGGCGAGCGTCGGCTGAGCCGGTGCTCGGTTCGGCACGGCCACAAGGTTCTCGGGGTGCCGGAGGTTCACGTGGACGACGGAGAAGGGCGAGCCGCCGTGGAGCTGGCGGAGCAGGTCCCCGACCACGAGGCAGGCGGCGACCGAGCCGACGAAGGCGGCGCCGACGGTCACTCCCGCGATGTCCAGGAGGCCGCAACGGACGGCGGCCTCGTCCATGCCCTTGGCCACGCGATCGGCGACCTCGGATTCGTAGGCGTCGGGTAGCGCTTGGGACCGAGGGGGGGGCTCGCGGAAGGCCACCTCCGGATCCTCGGGCGCAGGGAAGGTGTTGATCACGATGTCGAGGTAGTCGACCGAGCCCCGGCCGAGTCCACCGTCGACCACCCAGGTGAAGCGATCGTCGCCGAGCAGGAGCCGGGGGTCCCGGCCGTCGAAGCCTGCCAGTGCGACCGTCGGCTCGGACCGATTTGGATCAGGGTGCGGCTCTGGTCGGAATGTGTCGTCGAAGGCACGGTCGACGATCGCGGTGTCGAGACCGAGATCTTCGAGGGCATCGGCGACAACCCGGGTCTTGCGCCGGTCAACATCGGCGTCGGTGGCGAGGAGCTGGGTCGCCATGTTCCCGGGGACCACCCGGTCATAGTCGACCAGTCCGACCCGGACATCGGCTGGTGTGGCGTAGGGCAGCATCCCGACCGCCCAGGCGTAGGCCTGGCCCAGGTGCCCAAGACCGAGCAACCAGAAGGCGGCGGGGAGGTACTGCAGGTCAGGGCCGATCGCCTCAGCGGACCGCCAGTGCAGGTCGGGACGCCATAGCGACACACCGACATCACGACGGCCGGGGACGGGGTCGCCCAGCTCCCTCTGGAACACCTCGGCGATGCCGAGCGCTGCGGCCACGATCCCGGCGGGTGCGATCCCGCCACCGGCAGGAGGAGAGCCGGGACTCTGCACGACTCCTCCGACCCAGCCGTGGTGGGTGACGTGGAGCACGTAGCTGCCCACGGGCTCTAAGGGAGCGCCGATGGCGAGCGTCGGCAGAGCCGGATCGAGCCGATCCACGACGACACCGCCGAACCGCTGCACTGCTGCACCCGCGGTGAGGCCAGCAGCCCACGGTACGGCGAGAACAGGGTCATCGTCGACGACGACGTGCACCCCGCCTAGGAAGGCTCGCCCTCCCGCGTTCACGGCGGTCAGGAGAGCCGCCTGCGCCGCGAGATCGCGGCCGATGTCGGGCCCGACGGCGACCTGCAGGACCATCGACTCCAGGTACGCCCGCGCCTCCGCGAGCGTGCGCGCCTTGCCGGATTCGAACAACAACTTGGCCGTTCGGTGAACGGTGTCCCGGGTGACGTCGGCGGTCATGCGAACCGCCGAACGAACAGTCGCGCCGCCGCCTCCGTGCCGGTCCAGCTCGTCCACCCGCGCCCGTCGTAGAGATGGACGCCGACATCGGAGGGGTCGGCGGGCCGCTGGGCAAAGTGGGGGACGATCACAGCCACATGGCCCTGCTGGGCGACCATGGGGCTGCCCCGGTCGATGTCGCTCTGCTCCACCCGCCCGGCGGGGTGGGTATGGACGTCGCCGATCACCTTGAGGCCGTCGGTCCGACAGAGAGCCCAGAGCTTGTCGTAGGCGAGGCCGTGGAAGTGGATACCCCCGACCAGGCAGCCGGGGTCGAGGTCGTCGTAGTAGATCACTCGAGTCACCCGGGTGAGGTCTCCGTCCTTGCTGGCCAACAGGAAGGCACCTGATTCGATCGTGCCGTGACCGCGACGGCCCAACTCGGCGAGCATGGCCCGCCAGTCCCTGCGCTTCATGCGCAGGAGGGCGCCGCGGCCCCTAGATCCCCAGATACGCATCGGCGTGGAAGATCCTGTGCAGCTCGTTCAGGATGAAGGTCAGGGTGCGACCCGGATGCCACGCGAGGTGCGGTGCATCGGCGAGCCAGCGTTCGTGGCCCGGGAGGGCGAGCCGGTCCCACGGGGCGTACATGGCTCTAGGAGCCGCGGCCCATCCGTCGACGCGGAAGAGGCGCGCGACCTCATCGCCCTTGGGTCGGAGCCCCGCCGCCAACGGCTCGTTCCGTTCGATGTCCCAGATGCACCCGGTGGGGGCGGCGGTCGGGTACCCGCGCAGTTCGAACCGGATGGCGTACCCGGGCGGGGCGCCCTCACGCGGTGCTGCCGAGATCATGATCGTGACGTGGGGCCACGCGACCTCGAGGACCGACCAGCGGCCCGCCGCGACCCCGGCCAGGAAGGCACCGGAGTCGAGGTGGGCACGCACGGCGCGCTCATCGGGAGCGATCACGATGTCGGTCACCCGGCGAAGCTGTCCCGCGGCAGCAGGTTGAGGGTGACCTCGCAGGTTCCATCGGCCACCAGCAGCGAGCCGATGTGGACGCCGTCGGCCAGGAAGTGGTCGGCGCCCGGCACGGCGAGCACGTACTTGGCCCGCTGCTCCGGGGACAGGTTGGCGGCCTCGTCCCCCGAGGCCCAGTGGTAGACCGTCTTGATCGTGGTGCCGGGCCCGTACTCGTGGGTGAAGTCGCGGATGTTGAACCGGACTACGACCTTGACCCGGGGGCACCGGCCACGGTGGACGTGGTGGTGATGGTGGATGCCGGCGGCCTCGAAGGTCAGGTCGAGGTCGATCGCCTCGTCCACCTCCTCGATCCAGACGCCGTGATCGGAGTTGTTGGGAAGGAGGAGCGTGCGGACCGCGGCCGTTGCCTCGACGACGACGATCTTGGGGTCCTCCCCCCCCTCGGTGTGCAGGAACAGTTCCACAAGAGCCTCCTTCGACTCGGCATACCCCAGGTCCTGGTCGGACCTGGTAAGATGAGCATGCACCTCGCAAGTATACCATCGACTCTTTACCTCTGAGGTAAACGTCATGCCCCCACACGCCGATGGACGTCAGGTTCAGCACCGCCGCACTCGCCGCCTTGTGTAACTCGGAGCGTCGACTCGCGAACCGCTGGGGGGATGAGGCCGGGCGCACGGTCGGGCGACGGCTCGTGGAACTCTGTGCCGCCGACGCCGACACGGTGCTCCGGCTTCCTGGCGCGTCGGTCCACCAGAGCCAGACGGGCGAGACGGTCATCGACTTCGGCATCGTGACCATCCGGGGCCAGATCAGCGCCGACGGAGCGAGCGGAGATCGCATCGTGATCAGCAGCGTCGAAGTTCAGGGGGGTGCGCACCGATGACCACCGTCGACCACCACGCGTTC
>JAJYWG010000255.1 GCA_021791615.1 Actinomycetes bacterium | reverse complement strand
GAAGGGGACCACCCTCGTGCCGCCTACCTGTGTGGGCCCCCGGCCATGGTCGAGTCGGTCGCCGCAGCCCTGGTCGGCCTTGGCGTGGCGCCCGAGGCCATCGAGAAGGAGAAGTACGACTGAATGCCCGCGGAGACCCACCAGCACGGCAGGATCGCAGACGCCGAGACCGTCTCGGCCCTTTTGTGCACGCTGCTCAGTGACGAAGACGACGTCGCCGAGGACGCGGTGTTGTCCGAGCTCGGGATCGGCGCAGACGACTTCGGCGACCTGTGGGACGCCGTGCGCGAGGAACTGGCCGAGCGGACCATGGGGCCCGAGCTCGACCCATCCGATCTCGACCCCCAGATGACCGTCGCCGAAGCGGCGGAGGCCATGGCGGCGCTGCTCACGCGCACTGGCGACAGGGGCGACGATGAGCAGTGGTAACGGGCCCGAGGCGCTGAGCGCCTCGGGCTCCTGGGCGGGCCGGCCGCCGGGGGTGCCCGGCGCGGTGCCGCCGCCGTCGGTCCCGCTGTCGTTCCTGGCGGCGGCGTCGATCGGCCTGATCGCCTGCGGCGTCGCCTGGATCTGGGCTCGGGGCGCCGCTGCCGCCGATCCCAACAGCGACCCCGCCATCGCCGCTGTGCACTTCGGCGTGCTCGCCGCTTTGACCATGGGCATCCTCGGCGCCACTCATCAGTTCACCCCCGTCATCACCGGCCGTCCGCTGCGGTCGGTCCACTTGGCCCGAGCTACCTTCATGGCCTGGCTGGCAGCATCGTGGCTGCTGCCGCTCGGAATCGGCTTCGAGCAGACCGCCGTGACCGCCACCAGCGGGGCTCTTGCGCTGGCGGGCCTCGTCCTGGTCGCCTGGAACCTCGCCGCGCCGCTGGCGGTGCGAGGCAAGGGCGCCCCGGTCACCGCGCTTCGCCTCGCGCTCCTCGGCGCGGCGGCGACCACGCTCCTCGGCGCCACCTTCGTCGGTGACCGCCAGGGGAACTGGTTCGTCCTCTCCCCCCACGTCGACCTGGCGATGGGGGTGCTCGGGCTGTTCGCCTGGCTAGGGGTCACCTACATCGGCGTGGCGCAGAAGCTGTGGCCCATGTTCATGCTCGCCCACCTTTCCGGCAGGCACCGCGCTGGAACGGTGGCGGTATGGGCGACGTGGATGGGCGCCGCGGTTCTCGCGGGAGGGCTGGCTCACGGGGCCACCGTCGCCGAGTGGACCGGTGCCGGCGTGCTCAGCATCGGCCTCGGGGCGCACCTGGTCTCGCTGGGGGCGCATCTGCGTCACCGCCGCAGGAAGGCCGACCTGCACCTCCTGTTCGTGACGACGGCGGCGGCGTGGCTCGTCGCCGCCGCCGGGCTGGCGCTCGCCGGGGCACTGGTGCTCCCCCACCACTACCGGCCGGGCGTCGCCCTCATCGCCGCGGCAATGGTGGCTTCCGGCGGCTGGCTGCTCGAGGCGCTCGTCGGCCACGCCCACAAGGTCGTGCCGTTCATCGTGTGGTCGCTCTTGCGATCCGAAGGGGCGCGCAGCGGACCGTCAGGCAAGCCGCTCATGTTCGCGGATCTCTACCACCACGGCTGGGCTGCGGCCACCTACGGGACCGTCACCACCGGCATCGGCGCGCTCTGCGCCGGTCTCGGCGCATCGTGGACGCCGGCGATCGCGGCGGGCGGGGGGCTCTTGGTGGCTACGGGCGTCCTTGGTGCGGCGAACCTCTCGGCACGTCCACTGCACCTGCTCACCGCCGCACGAACCGGCACCGATCTCCCCGCGGCAACGACCGCTCAACGACGCGAGCCCGCCGAGCGACCGACGTGACCTTGTTCGTCCGGTGCGGGCCAGGCCCCGATCACCGGGCCGTCGGGCGCGCCGCGTGGACGGCGACCGCCGCCGCAGCATCCTCGCCCTGGGCGATGCGCGATTGGTGGCGGGCCCGCCGAGCGCGTCGCAAGGCTCTGCGCTCACTGGGGCTCAGACCGCCCCAGATCCCATCCTCGGGGTTGGCGACGAGCGCGTAGTTGAGGCAGTGCAGCCGCACGCGGCAGCGTGCGCACACCTGCTTGGCCGCGGCCGTCTGAGCGACCGCCGCTTCGTCCCGCTCACCCACTGGGAAGAACAGGTCGGACCCCGTCATTCGGCAGGCGGCGCGTCGGCGCCAGCCGCCCGCGTCCCAGAGGATCTGGGCACGGCGGCGTTCGAGGCGCAAGAACATCGAAGCCGTTCACTCCTCGATGAAGATGCACTCGCCAGGGCACTCCTCGGCTGCTTCGCGGACCGCGTCCTCGTAGCCGTCGGGGACGGCGGCGAGACCTTCGGAGCCTCCCGGGTCACTCAGCACCCGGCCGTCTTGTTTCACGTAGGCAAGGCCGTCCTCCAAGAGGGTGAAGACCTGGGGACAGATCTCCTCGCACAGCCCGTCGCCGGTGCAGAGATCCTGGTCGATCCATACCTTCAACGCATCACTCCTTGCCTGCTCGTCCGATGTCGTGTGCTTGACACGCCTGCTCTGCCCGGCGCTCTCAAGGGGAACGGTGTCACCACATGCCCAATTGCAACCGGGCCGCCTCCGACATGCGCCCGAGGTCCCACGGCGGCTCGAAGACGAGCTCCACCTCGGCGTCGACGACGCCGGGGATCCCGAGGATCCGCTCGGCCGCCTCGGCACGCAGGATGTCACCCATCCCGCATCCAGGGGCGGTCATCGACATCCACACGGCCACCCGGTAGCCCCCTGAGTGGGTGGGGTGGACCTCGCAGCCGTAGATCAAGCCCAGGTCGACCACGTTGACGGGGATCTCGGGGTCATAGACGCTCCGCAGCCGCTCCAGCACCTCGTCGACGTCTGGGGCATGCCGCCAGCTGGCGCCCTCGCTGCCCAGAGGCTGCTGCACCTCCTGCCCCCCGGTACCAGGCGCTGCGGCACCGCGGTCGTCCGTCACGGGCTCCGCCTCGAGGCCCAGCGCGTCGGCATCGGCCCCCTCGATGCGCGCCAGGGTCCCGTGGCCGATCTGGATGGTGAAGCTGCCGCCGAGGCGCTGGACGATCAGCACCTGCTCACCCGCGCCGAGGACTGCCCGGCGGCCGCTCGGGACGAGCACCACCGGGCAGTCTCTTCGTAGTTCGACGACGTCGCTCACTGCTATCGGCCTCCTGGCCGGGCGCGGGCTAACCCAGCCGTCACCGCGTCATCACCGTGGCCGTCTTCGCCGAGGGCGAGAAGGCCCGCCGCCATCGCCAACTCCTCGGCGCGCCCGCGGATCGACCCCCGACCGAAGCGGTCGAGGACCTCCCGGGCGAAGCCGGAGACGAGGACGGCTCGCGCCTCGCCCTCGGAGACCCCGCGCGAGCGGAGGTAGAAGAGCGCGTCCGGGTCGAGCTGGCCGACGGCCGCGCCGTGGCTGCAGGCGACCTCGTCGGCGTTGATCTCGAGGCGAGGGCGGGTGTCGACCTCGGCGCGATCGGAGAGCAGCAGGTTCTTGTTGACCTGAGCGGCGTCGGTCCCGTCGGCCTCTGGGCGCACGACGATGTGCCCGTTGAACACCCCGTGCCCGTCGCCGAAGACGACCCCCTTGTAGAGCTGGCGGCTCGTACAGCTCGGCGCGGCGTGGTCGACGAGAACGGGATTGTCGTGGTGCTGGCCCGCACCGGTGAGGAACAGCCCGTCCAGGCTGACCTCTGCCCCCT
>JAJYWG010000320.1 GCA_021791615.1 Actinomycetes bacterium | reverse complement strand
TGCGGCGGCAACGTGCACCTCGCCCATCCGCTCGGCAACAACTGGGGCAACCGCCGGGTGAAAGACGACGAGCGGGATGCCACCGATCTCGTCGACCTGCTGCGTATGGGGCGACTGGCCGAAGGCAACCATTCATCTCTGAAGGAGTGCAGTTCGTCAAGAGGGTGCCGAAGGCTCCGTTGGCCGTCTTTGGTGGGTAGATGACGGCGAGGATCCGATCGACGTGCGCGTCGAAGTGGATCCTCGGGGAACCGTGAACCGGGGAGGGCGGTCAAGGCCGGCCATAGGCCGCCCGCAGGGGAAGCCTTGACGGCCCGATCAGTCGCTCGTCACATCGTGGAATACGAAGCCCGAAGGGGCTTCGTGGTTGTCCCCTGTGTTGCCGGGCGGGGACGCGTTGCGGACCATCTCCAGAGTCAGCGCGTGCTGACAGGCAACCCGAGCTCCCGGGTGCCGTTCATCTCTTCGTCCGAACTGCGACATGGAGTGGTTCGGCCACAACCTGGTGGGCTCAATCAGATCCTCGGTCTCGCCGCAGAGCGGGGACCATGAATAGTGCCGAGCTCGCACCGGGTTGCGTCCGTTCCGGGTCTCACCCCGCCTTGGCCAGGCAACGGATCTCGCCGTCACGCAGGCCGTAGTAGACGAGGATGAGAAGCTTGCGGGCGGCCGCCACGCGCCCGATCTGCTTTCCGCGGCGCTCGCCCACCCGTTGGTGATGCGCTCGAATCGGTGTGGCGCCGTGTTGGCGGGACACCGCTTCGACGGCAGCCCACCGCACGAGTCGGGAGCCCTGCTTGGTGATGTGACCCCGGCGGACCTTCTCGTCGGACTCGTGGTGGGTGGGGGTGAGCCCGGCCCAGCTGCACAGATGCCTGGCGCTCTTGAACCTCCCGATGTCGCCGATCTCGGCCACGAAGACTGCAGCCAGTACCGGACCGACGCCGGGGATGGCCTGGACAGCGTGGTAGCCGAGGTCGCCGGCGAAGAACGGTGCGGTCTCCTTCTCCAGCATGGCGATCTCCCGGTCGCAGAGCTCGATCAGGTCACGCAGGCTCTCCACCCGGACGCGGAAGGCCTTGGCCAGCTCCACCTCGTCGAGCAGGCGCTGCCCTCCGACCCCGAATAGGTCGGTCATCGGCACCACCACCCCTTCCTTGGCCAGCACTGCATGGACCTGTGCCTTCGCGTTCGAGCGCATGTGGACCAGCTTGCCCCGATAGCGGATGAGCTCACGGAGCTCTCGCAACGGTGGTGGTGCCACCCAGCCTTCGGCCAGTCGCCCCATACGCAGCAGGTCGACGAGATCGGTGGCATCCCGCTCGTCGTCTTTCACCCGGCGGTTGCCCCAGTTGTTGCCGAGCGGATGGGCGAGGTGCACGTTGCCGCCGCACTCTTTGATCACGTCGGCTGCCCAATACCACCCGTAGGTCGCTTCCAGGATCACTTCGGGGTGCTCGCCGGCCTTGGCCAGCTCGGTGGCCAGCGCCACTGGGTCGTTGTCGATCCGGGCCATCTCGAGGGTCTCCCCTGACTCGGTTCGTCGCACGATCACGCTGCGTCTGCGGTGCAGGTCGATGCCGACATACTGTTGTACTTGTTCCACGGGAGTCTCCTTCTGTCGCTTCCGGTTTGGCTTGGTAACCCCAAGTGTGCTCCGCACACCTGGTTCCGGGCGACGGGAGGACTCCCGCTGGGTCTTGGACTTCGATCGACTGGCCGCGGCGACGCTCTTCGTTGGCACGGGATCGCTCCTCATGCTCGGCGCTCAAGCCGGTGCGAATGACCGATGCTCGTCACGCAGGAACGGCGCTGCGCTCCTTCATCACATCAGGTCCTCCTGGAGCTGGGGGTCGCCTCCCGGATTGGTCGCGTGACCAGCGGATTCGCGAAGTGACCGGCGTGTTGGTTGACTGGCGGGGATGTCGGACCCGAACCGTGAAGGCCTGCTGGAAGCCGAGAACGAGGCCCTGCGCGCGGAGAATGCAGTCCTGGTCGGTGAGGTCGAGGCGGTCCGAGCCGAGAACGCCGAGCTGACCCGTCGGGTCGACGAGCTCAGCCGCCGGCTGGAGAGGGGCTCCAAGAACTCCTCGATGCCCCCGTCGTCCGACTCGCCGAAGCACCGGGCGGAGGCGACCACGACCAGAGCGCAGCGGCGGGCTGAGGCGAAGGCGAAGCGCAAGGACGACGTAGAACGTCGGCGGGGCAAGCAGCCCGGTGCCCCGGGGACGAACCTGGCGATGCGGACCGATCCCGACGAGATCGTCGACCACGAGCCGACGCACTGCGGATCTTGTGGCAACGATCTCGCCGATGCGCCCATCGAGGGGATGGAGCGTCGCCAGGTGTTCGATACGCCGGTCCCCGTCGTCTCCTGCACCGAGCACCGGGCGGTGACGAAACGCTGCACGTGCGGGGCGACGACGAAGGGCGCCTTCCCGAGAGAAGCGAAGGCACCGGCCACCTACGGCCCGAACGTGCGGGCGTCGGCCCTCTACCTCCTCATGGGCCAGCACCTCCCGGTCGAGCGCACCGCCCAGGCGATGGCGTCGCTCCTCGGGTGTCCGGTCTCCACCGGCTTTGTCGCCTCCCTCGTCCCCGAGGCGTCCGACGGCCTGGTCGGCTTCCTCGATGGTTTGAAGGAACGCCTTCGGGCGTCGGCCCTCCTCCACGTGGATGAGACCTTCGACCAGGTCGGGGCGGACAAGATGTGGTTCCACGTGGCGACGAACGAGCTCTACACCTTCCTCGTCGCCTCCATGACGAGAGGGAAGTCCGCACCCGACGAGGCCGGTGTGCTCCCCGACTTCACGGGCACGATGGTCCACGACCGCCTGGCGATGTACTTCGGCTACGACAAGGCGACCCATGCCATCTGCCTGGCCCACATCACCCGAGAGCTCGCTGCCGTCGGCATCGGCTTCGATCAGGGCTGGGCCAACGACATGGCCGGGCTGCTCGCAGAGATGAACACCGCCGCCCACGACGCACGCAACAAGGGCAAGCGCCACCTTCCCCGCCGGGTGCTCGCCTCGTTCCTCGCCCGCTACGACGAACTGGCCCAGGCAGGCCTCGCTGCCAACCCGCAACCCACCGGTCGCAAGCGGGACACGATCGAAGCCGCCGGCTACAACCTGGCCGCAGCCCTCGTGAAGCTGAAGCCCGAAGCCACCCGGTTCGCTACCGACCTCGATGTTCCCTTCACCAACAACGCGGCTGAGTCCGCCATCCGCATGACCAAGATCCACGCCAAGGTGAGCGGCTGCTTCCAGAGCTTGACGGGGGCCCAGGGGTTCGCCGCCATCCGTTCCTACCTCGCCACCGCGGCCAAGCACGACATCGGCGCACTCGACGTGCTCGCCCAGCTCTTCGGCGGCGAGGCGTGGATACCACCGCGCACCACCTGAGCGAAGGCGCGTCTCGCGCCATCCGACGGTCAGCATCATCGAACGCGCAACAGCCGGCAGCGCCGCGCCCGTCCGGTCGACAAAGGATCCGGCCTCGATGCTCGACCGGCATGCCCAACCACGCCTGTCATCGAGAGCAACGCCAGGTCAGACGGGGGTCTGAATGGTTGCGGCCGAAGGCTGGGTGGCACCACCACCGTTGCGAGAGCTCCGTGAGCTCATCCGCTATCGGGGCAAGCTGGTCCACATGCGCTCGAACGCGAAGGCACAGGTCCAT
>JAJYWG010000236.1 GCA_021791615.1 Actinomycetes bacterium | reverse complement strand
CACCCCGAGCTGATCTACGCTGCAACCAGCCCACACCGCCCCGGGGCCAACTGGGGAATTTCGGTGATCGACTCTGGGGAATCTCCGCGATCCGCGACACTGCTCCATGGTCTCCATGATGGGCATCCTTTTCGGCGCTTCGCGCCTTCTGGTGGATGTCCGTCAGACCGTGCCAACTCCAATGTCCATGCCCTCTTTGGTCTCGCCGTCGGTCTCGATGATGGAGGCATCCGCGTCGATGACAGCGCGGCGTGCAAAGAACGACGGTTGCTGGGCGGCCCATACTCGCAGCCTCGAACGGTTGATCGCCTCTTGGAGCGCCATCACCGAGTCGTGGTCGAACCTGCGGCAGAAGTCACCGGCGGTCGTCGGGTCCGGCAGGGAGACCGCACCGATGCCGTCCAAGAACACCCGGTCACTGCGCCTCGACTCGATGTCTGTCAAGGTCGCCCCGCCACACAGAGCGTTGAAGGCGATGTTCAAGACGTGGTCGGACTCGTGATAGGGCCGATGGATCTTCAACAGCTCGAGGGTGGCGTCGATCTCTTCTGCGAGCTCCACGCGCTCGACCAGGCGCACGATCGCCCCCATGCCGCCGTGGGCGACGGCCCTGGTGCGCTCGGAGAGCTCGTAGGAGATGTTCGCCCTCCCGATCACCGGACCTGTGGTGTTGGTGGTGACCGCACGCTCGAGGCGCTGTTGGATCTTCAGCCGCTCGCGTTCGAGGACCCGTCGCTGATGCCGTTTCATGACCATGCCACGAGTATGGCTACTCGGAGCCTTCGCGTGTGGGATGCTCGATGCCGATGACCCAGCGAGACATGGCGCGACTGGCCGCCTACGAGCGCCGCTACCGCGAGCTCGCCCAGAAGCTCTCAGAGATCGGCTGGATCGCGTCGGGCAGCCTGGCCGAACGCACCGAGCGCTGCGGCAAGGCCTACTGCGCGTGTGCGTCGGATCCCGCACGCCGGCACGGGCCCTACTGGCACTTCACCGCCAAGATCGACGGCAAGACGGTGAACAAGCGCCTCTCTGAGCGTGCAGCACACCTGTACGAAGACTGGATCGCCAACGACCGAACGGTGCGCTCGCTGCTCACCGAAATGCGCGAGGTCGCCGCCAAGGCCCAAGCGCTCATGCTCGCCGACGAAGCCTCCGACCGCTCCAGGCAAGGACCTCGTCGCCCTTCACCTGAAACTCGCCAGAGCCCCGATCGCCAGCAGAGCCGAGTCGTCCGAAACGCCAGGTAGACCGGGGAACACTCGGCCCCTCGCCCCCCAGGGTGCCGTTCTTACGCTTCGCATCGGCCAGCACGAAGCAATTGGCTGGCCGTGCTTGAATTTGTCGAGATGCCCGGCTCCCGAGCGCTGGCAGTCGAAGACGACGTCCTCATCTGGTGGCGTGCCGACCGCGGTCTGCCTTTCTTCGTCACTCAGCCACGGATGCCGCAGGGTGGCGACACCGAGACCGTCGACGCCACAGCGGTCGATCTCGCCGCGACGATCCGCAGAATCCGCGGGGCCAGGAACGGCAGTTGACGATGCCCCATTGGAACGCGGGGGATCTACGTGCCCAACTCGACATGTACGAGCAGCACACCATTGAAACGTTCGGAGCCAGCGGCGCAGGAGGTGACTGGCATCCTTACGCTGCCCTGCGTCGGGCAGCCCATATCGCTGGTGTGACCGATCCGGACTTCTACGCTGACCTCCATCGAACGGCGCTGCTGGCTGGTGTGACCGACTGGGGTTTCTACCCCGAGGACCCTGGGAGCCCACTCGTCGCGAGCGGCGGGGGCTGGTGTTTCTGGTGGGACGACGAGTGCCAATCCCGCTTTGCTGAGATCTGGGGCCCCGACGCCGACCAAGTCGCCGACGGTCTCGCCGATCGCTTCGGGTTCGGTTGGCCGTGGTTGGCGGGGACTGCGCTCCCGACCCGCGCGCCGACGACCCAGGCCCGAATCGAGGCGTTTGCCGCAGACGAAGCCTTGGTTGCGCGGACCAATGGAACCAATCCACGAACGATCCTCGGTCTCAGCACCGTGTGGGGATCGTTCCGCGTCCTGCGCGCCCGGCGGTCCTGGTTCGTTCCGACCGAGGCAGTGTGCGCCGTGTGCGGACACCGCTTCTGGACCGGGGAGGTGCCGGTCTGGACCTACACGCGGTTCGGCGTGGGTCGCTACTGCGAGGACTGCTGCCTGCGGGTTCGCACCGGAGTGCAAGGGAATTGGCGAAGACCGGAGGCGGTGACGGCGCTTCGCGAGTTGGCTGAGGCTTTCGGGGCGATCCCCAAGCAGGCGTACGCCTTTGAGTTCTTGCCGCTCGATGCCGCGCTCGAACGCCGGGACCGTTGCATGCGCGCACTTTGCGCCATGCCGGACGTGAGGACTTTGAAGTATGCGCTGGGTGTCTCCGACTGGCTTGGGGCTCTGCAAGCTGCCGGTCTTGTTGGCGAGGCGCGACGCACATCTCGGGGTACCTGGTGTCGGGCCGACGACGGACACCTGTGTCGGTCACTGATCGAGAAATCGATCGACGACTGGATGGCCCGCAGGGGTCTGGCACATGAACGCGAACCCCACTGGCCCGCCCATCCCACGCTCAACTCGAACGGCCGGAAGCGAGCAGACTGGCTCTTGCCCTCTGGGGCCTATGTGGAATGTGTGGGGATGATGGAAGATCCCGACTACGCCGAAAAGGTCAGGCTCAAGCAGCTTCTTGCCGCCGATCTGGGCCTCAGGATTTACTTGGTCGGTCCGACGGATCTCTACGCTCTTGATCAGGTCTTCGTAGATGAACTCTTGAATCTCGGTACAGCACGCGAAACTGATGCGTCGGGAACTACACGGAAGTGATTGCTGGCAACCGGTGGACGGTGTCGCGACAACCAATCAACGACTTCTTGGCCCAGTGAATTGGCCTGGGATTCGCGGAGAAGGGCTCGCGCGATAACTACGCGGACACTACATCTTGTGGTCTACGCTCCTGGGCGTGCGGGCTGTCCTTGTCAACCGCTATTTGATGCATTGAGCTGCCAGGAGCGCGTCCGACGCCTGTCAGCTGCCCCGAGGCAAGACAAGAGGCACCTTCACGCCACGCTCTCGCAGGTGACCCAGCATCGTCTCGGCGTCCTTCAGGTACTTGTCGACGAGCTCGAGGTACTCGGCGACGAAGGACAGGCCTTTGTGGATCACGCTCGCGATCACCGGCGCGGGCATCCCGTAGAGGTGACAGATCAGCACCGCATCGAAGTCGCGCAGGTATGCGTTAACCGAACCGGGATGGTGGAAGGTGGCACGGGCGGAGGTATGACCTGACGATGCCAACAGGTCGTCGGCGTGAGTGGAACGATCCACCTCCCCTTGAGAGCTGTCGAGCTCGTCCATCGAAGCCCCGAGCCCGACCCAGAGGCGCACCCTCCGCAGTGCTTCCGCAGTGCTTCCAGCGCCAGCCACGTGTTCGAGATCCTTGGCATAGGACAGGAGTCTGCCGACATCCCCACCGCTCAAGCGGACGGCCAGCCGCCGGATGTCGGACACCGAGGTGTGAGGTCGCTTCGTCAGCGTCTCGGCCACGTTGCGGGAGATCTTGCGGGAGGGCCGGTGGACGGTCTCCACGATGTCCGCACGGGCTATGCGGTCGGGATGCTGGGCGATGCGTAAGTACGCGAGCGCGGTGCGCATCCA
>JAJYWG010000515.1 GCA_021791615.1 Actinomycetes bacterium | reverse complement strand
TCACAAAGGCACCGGCCCCTATCAAGCCCCGGGTCAACCAGGCCTTCAACCACCGGGATCATCCGGAGGATCTTGGTGAGGCAATGAACCACCGCTCCCGGAGGATTTGACGTGAGGCAACAGGGCGTCGATACCGACTCCGGGTCTTCGTCGGGACCGACCCGGTGACCGGCCATCCCCGCCAGGTGACCCGTGCCATGCAGGCGAAGAACGAGACCGAGGCCCGCAAGACGCTGGTCCGCCTCCGAGACGAGGTGGCCGCCGTCGAGCCCTCGGGTTCCACGGCGACGGTCCGCACCCTGCTCGAGGAGTGGCTGGCCCACTCCAAGGCGCGCAGGCGCGCCCCGAAGACCCTCCATGAGGCCCGGCGGTCGGCCGAGACGGTCATCTTCCCGGTCCTGGGGGACGTCCCCCTCCGGGACCTGACAGCCCGGCACCTCGACGAGCCCTACCGCACCGCTCGCCACCGGGGAGGGCCGGGCCCAGCCGTTGAAGGCCACCAGCATCCGCCGGCACCACGCCGTGCTGTCGGCCGCCCTCGGCCAGGCGGTGCGGTGGGAGTGGCTGGAACAGAATCCGGCGGCGCGGGCCCAACCCCCCGAGTTGGGCCCAGCCAACCTGCAGGTGCCGACCCCCATTGAGGTGAGGGCGCTACTGGCCCGGGCCCGGGCCGAGAGCGACCGGTGGGGGATGCTCGTCGTGCTGGCCGTCCTCACCGGGGCGAGGCGGGGGGGGACTGTGCGCCCTGCGGTGGACCGACATCGAGGGATCGGCGATCCGGTTTCGGCGGTCGATCTACCGGGCCAGGGAGGACCGGGGGGAGAAGGGGACGAAGGGCGGCCGGGAGCGCCAGGTCTGCGTGGGCGAGGCGGGGGTCGAGCTCCTCGGGCAGTGGCGTCACAGCTGCGAGGACCGGGCCGCGGCCGCCGGGGTCGAGCTGGCGGCCGACGGCTTTGTGGTCCCCCCCTTCCCCGATGCCAGCCGGCCGGTCAACCCCGACAGCTTCTCCTCGGCCATTCACCGGATATGTGGAGAGCTGGGAATGGCTCACGTCCACCTGCACTCCCTCCGGCACTTCGCCGCCGCCGAGCTGTTGGCAGGGGGGATCGACGCCCGCAACGCAGCCGAGCTCCTTGGCCACGCCAACCCGTCGCTCACCCTGGGCGTCTACGCCCACGCCACCGCCGAACGCCAGCGCCAGGCCGCCGACATCCTCGGCCGGGTCCTCACCCCGGGGTAGCACCCCTCGGCCGCGGGCCGGCCGCTCCGGGCTCGGCGTCGAGCAGGGCAGCCAACCGGCCGACGTGGACCAGCCATCGTCCGGCGACCTTGATCCCCGGCAGGTTGCCGGCCCGGCACTGGCGGCCGACGCCGAGGGCAGTCATTGACAGGAGCGGCGCCACCTCGTCCGGCGTGGCGAGCTGAGGCAGGGAGTCCGAGAGATGCGGATAGGGGCTCATGATCGGCCGGGTCCGCTCCGCCTGCGGTCGTCAACCATCCGAGACCTCCGTGTCCATCGTCCGCGAGGGGGCGCCATGCCCCCCGCACGGGCGACTGTCCCGGACGTGCGTCACCCTGCACGTCACCCTCACCTCGCTCTGCCGCCCCCGATCCCCGACCCATGGACCTCGCCGGCCACACGCGGCAGGCCACGGGCACGTCCTTGGCCGGGACACCGACATCATGCAGACTTGCCATGTGACCGGAACAGGTCGAGGCGGACCGATCGCCTTGGACGTCGTGCGCGCTGTCGGTGAGCGGGAGGCGATCGCCACCGCCCCTGCGCCGGCCTGCACCCGATCCCGCTGGAGCATCCGCCGGCGCTTCGACATCAGCCCCATTCTTGCGCCCGTACGTTCCGCTACAACTTCCTGCCCGCCGAACGTCCAACCGTCCACGTCCCTACGGCCCGATCCACGGTCGAGCATGGCGACATCCGCCTACGACGCGTCACCTCGTCTGGACTACACCTACGGCCAGCCGGCGGCTGACGTGACCAGTCTGTACGAGGACATACGACGGCTCCACGACGACACTGGCGAGCTGCTCATGCAGCTACGACGTCGTCGTCGACCAATCCGGCCGCTCCCGCGCTGCGGCCGGCATGTCTACGACCCCCGCTCGACCAGTCACCGCATCGCCGCCTCGTTCCCCGCGCCCGATCCTCCGACAAGCTTCACGCACCCGTGCTCCTGCGAGCAGACGAACTCACAGGTCCTGCCGATCGGTCCGGCGGTCCTCATGGCCGGGGACCGCTACACATATGCAAATGACAACCCAGTCAACGAAGCGGACCCGCTTGGCCTGTGGGGCTGGAACCCCATCTCCGACGTAACGCAAGCCGCTGGAGACGTCGGACACTTCGTGGTCACCCACAAAAAAGCGATCGAAGTCGGCGCTGGCATCGCGCTCGGGGTCGCGGCAGCCGCGACTGGCGTAGGGGCGGTGATCGAAGCAGCCGGAGTAGCCTCGGCAGTCGCTGCGGGCGCCACCGTTGCCGAAGCTTCTACGGGTGCAATCGTCGCCGGACTAGCGGCGACTGCCGCCGGGTCTGCGGCTACTTATCTCGATTCAGCTGCGTGTGCTGAAGGTAACGCCGCGGCCTGTGTCGGTCGAGATCTTGGAGCTGTTGGTGTCGCAACTGGTTCCCTTGCGACACTCGGATCTGGTGGGCTTGCGGCAGGTCTTTGGGGACTGGAGTCTCTTCCAGACGCGATTTTCCAAGGGCTCGGGGCATTTTCAGCGATCTTCGGCATTGCCGCGTCCGTATTCGACATCACTACGACCGCAGCTGGGGCTGCGACCCTGTGTCGGAACTAGCGGGTGACCTTCGCCGAATGATCGACCCCAATGGATTTCGATGGATGTTTCCCGGTGAACGACGGATAGCTCACTGGGGTCTAGGACGCGTTCAAAGAGTGCAGGGCAACTCCAAACATCTCGTCGCAGGTGCTTACGTTGTTGTCGCGGCACTATGGGGTTCGGTGGGAGGATTGCTCACCCTTGTTGGCGTCGGATTGGACATAGTGAGCAAAGACGGGGACGCGGGGTCGGCCCTTCTCCTATTGGGCTTTGTTCCGCTAATGGTCGCTGTAATGCGCATCGTTCAAAGTCGGAGAGCACGGCAATGCGACGATGGGAGTGGTTAGAGGCTCAGCGGATAGGGACACAGCCTGGTGACCAGCGGTTGCGCCAGTCGATGAGTTTCGCAGTGATGATGAAGACAACTGCGAGGGCGAGCTGCGCGAGTCGGTGGCGGGTCTTGCGGTCGGTATTGCGGCGAAGCTGGCCGAAGTTCGACAGCCAGGAGTTGGTCCGCTCCACCGGCCAGCGCAGCCCCATCGGTTGGCGCTGCTTGCCCCGGGCGTCACCACGCTTGCGCTTCTTGGCGATGACGGCGTCGTGAATTCCGCGCTCTTCGAGCCGGTCTCGCGTGGCTGTGGAGTCGTACCCGCGGTCGAGCCAGACGGTCTGGATGTCGCCGAGAAGTCCGTTGGCCTTGACGTCATCGAGGGTGGGGGCGCGCAGGACCGAGTCGTTGCGGTTGGCCCCGTCGACGGCCACGTCGGAGAGGTCGAGGCCGATGATCTTGTCGTAGGCCGTGATCGCCTCTTCGACGATGGCGGTGAAGATCCCCGCTTCGATCCACTCGTCGCGCCGAGCCCGCGCCGTCGTGTCGGACACCTTCTTGC
>JAJYWG010000259.1 GCA_021791615.1 Actinomycetes bacterium | reverse complement strand
TCGAGCACCTTTACCGAGGCTTAACCTCGCTCTTTCACGCAGCGACGGTGATGTCGCCGAAAGCCGTTGAAGTGGGGCCTAACCGCTGTGGTAGGCGCCGTCCATGGTAAAAAGCACTGCTGACGCCCCGTCGGCGCCCGTCCTGGGCGCCGACGGGTTGCCGTCACCGGCTCGTAAGGGGTTCTTGGGCGTGCAGGAGCGCCGTTTGCCTTCGTGGTCGTCTGGAGGTTGCCCTGTTGTCAGCTAAAAGCGGCCCGCAAGCGGAGGAACGCCCGGGCGAGCACCTTCGCCCAGGCCCAGGTGCGGTCCAAACGGAGGTGGACCGCCCGCGAAGAGCGGGTGATGCGGGCTGCCATGTGCAAGATGGCGTAACGGAAGGCGTCGATCTCGCAGTGGGCGACGACGGCCTCGTCGGCGAAGCAGATGAGCTTGGACCAGCACACGAGGTCGGCGGCAGCGAGCGCGCACTCCATCCAGGCCTTGTTCTCAGGCGTCGCTTCGCAGGGGAAGTTGTTGAGCCCGGCTGCCTTGGACTGGCGGATACGGTCCTCGACCCGGGCGTGGAGGCGGTGGCGGAGCTCCAAGCCGGCGATACCGCCTGGGACCACAGCCCTTCCGGTGTCGGTGATGAAAGCGGTGTAGCGCCAGCCGTCTTGGGCTTCGAAGAGGGTGAGGGCGGCACCTGGGTGGGGACGCTCCCTGCGCACGGTGACCCGCGAGCCCTCTGGCCAGGCAGAAAGGTCGAGCATCCTGGTGAGCTCGGCCAGCTCGCCGGACTCGCGCTCTTCGCCGTCGGCTTCTACCGCCGGCTCCCAGATGTCCTCGGGCACGAGCGTGATCGCGACGCGGACGTCCTCGTCTACCGGGAAGCCGAAGCTGAAGCCGACGTGGCGGTCCCGGCAGGCCTTGGCAAACCCGTAGGTGGCACCCGCAGAGTCGGCGCGTGCCAGGAGCCGCGGGCCGCCTTCTTGGCCAGGGCGGGCGTAAGCGGGCAAGCTCTCCAGCGCCATTTCGAGCACGGCTATGTGGTCGCAGGTGGTGTTGGAGCCGGCGTTGCCCGGCCGCAACAGCCCGGCCAGGGCTTCCCCGGAGGAGACCTCGGGGCGGTCCAGGAAACAGTAGAGCGGGTGGAAGCCGAAGGTGTGCTTCCAAGTCGGCGCCGCGTCCTCTTTCTCGGAGTGCACTACGACTACCGTGGCGTCGAAGTCCAGCACCAGCTCTTTCGACAGGTCGGGCGCTGCGCCCGCCTCCCATGCCGCCGCCCTCGCCTTGGCACGGCCCGCCCTCATAAGCGGGAGCCGGTCCTCGGAGACCTTGTCGAGCACCCGCCACGCCGTCGGCGTCGAAGCCACCGGCCCGAACAGGCCGGGCTGGTCGCGCAACGACCTGAGGCCCGAGATCGACGTCGCCCCATCGGCAATAGATACGGCAAGGTCGGAGAGCACCTGGCCAGGGAAGTGGAAGGGCAGGCCAGAGTAGGTGCCGATGAGGGCCCTGTCCCAAGCACCGACCAGCCCACTGGCTGCTGCGAGCTCCCTCAGCAGCTCGCAGCCGGCGTGGGAGGCCACCCCTGCACCGTCCGCAGATACTTTCATCTTGGCCCAGCGGGGGCTACGCTTGTTCACTTGGGAAGTGCCTTCCTGTGAGGGCTATGTGGTCTTGAGCAACCCCATTATCCCTTACAGGACAGGCACTTTGGTGGACCCTCCCAGCTCAGGTGGCGTGGACGCGTGAAAAGCTGAGGTTAATGGAGACCGACGGGTGCCGGCAAGGGCCGCAGCGCCAAGAGGTTTATTGCACGGTCAGCGACATCCTCGCCGACGACGTACAGCGCCTTGCATTGCATACCGGCCGCAGCGCCACCAAAACCCGTCGTGGCGAGCGCATGTCATGGGGCAAGCTCAGGTTTAGTTGGGTGCTCTCGGTACTGCCACGAGGGAAGCAGCACATCTGGATGGAGCGAGACGGCAGGACCGACCGGCTCCGACCACCGGCCGTAGTGCCTGTTCCCTACGAGGGGCCAGTCCACTGTGTCACCCTAGAGCGCAACCACGTCCTGATGTCTCGTTACGACGGGCGCATGGTCTGGAGTGGCAATTCCTGGGACGCCACCGGCGTGGCCTTCGACCCCGAGACATGGCGGCGCGCCTACCAAGTCCTGAAGCCCGGCGGCCACCTTCTCGCCTTCGGCAGCCCCCGCACCTACCACCGGCTGTTGGTGGCCATTGAGGACGCCGGCTTCGAGGTCCGCGACTCGATCATGTGGGTCTACGGCGAAGGCATGCCGAAGTCCCACGACGTGGCGGCGGCCATCGACAGGCTGGCAGGGCACGGGCCGCGAGGACGCGCCATCCCGGTGGCGGGCCATGCCCAGCCGGACGGGAAGCCGCTCTCGCCCAACCCAGTCGGGCCGTACCGGCCGAGATCGGCATGGGCCGAGGCGTGGGCCGGGTGGGGGACGGCCCTGAAGCCCGGCTACGAGCCGATAGTCGTGGCCCGCAGGCCCTTCCCTGGCAGCGTCGCCCGCAACGTCCTGGCCTACGGGACCGGGGCGCTGGACATCGACGGGTGCAGGGTGGCTGGCGGCAAGGACGTACCGAGCTCGCCTTCGGACCCATCCAAAAGGCAGATCTACAGCGGTTTCTCGAACCGCGACCCTGGCACCACCAGTGGCTGGGACCCGAAAATCGGCCGTTGGCCCGCCAACCTCGTCCTCACGCACTCATATGAGTGCCGCCAAGTCGGCGAGCGCGTGATGGACGGCTACACGATCAACCGCTTCACCGACGGGGCCAAGCCGTTCGGCGGCGGCGCCGGCCACCCGTACTCAAGCACGCAGGCCCCCCCGCAGGTGGTCGCTGTTTACGAGTGCGCCCCGGGCTGCCCGGTGGCAGAGCTGGACCGCCAGAGCGGGGCCTCGGTGAGCCGCATCGGCAACCCGCGTAGTGCCACGCCCGGAGACGGCTGGGGGATGTCGCACACGGGGGCCGAGTACGATGACGAGGGCGGCGCCAGCAGGTTCTTCCACTGCTTCGGCTGGGCCCCTGAGCTCGACCTGTTCGTCTATTGCCCCAAGGCCACCACCCCCGAACGGGAGGCAGGCCTGGACGAGCGTTTCCCGGCCGACGAGGCGGGCCGGCGCAACCACCACCCCACGATCAAACCGCTGGCGCTCATGCGCCACCTGGTGCGCCTGGTCACGCCACCCGGGGGCGTCGTCCTCGACCCATTTTGCGGCTCGGGCGCGACCGGCATGGCGTGCGTGTTCGAGCGTTTCGGTTTCGTCGGGATAGAAGCCGAGGCACAGTACGCAGAGATAGCAAAAGCCCGCATCGCCCATGCCGAGGCGCTGGTCGCCAAGGGCTACGCCGTCTTGGTGCCCGAGGCACGCGGGCGCCAAGCAGACGGCAAGCCAGAGCAGATGAGCCTGCTCTGATGTCCCCGACGCGCGGCGGCCGGCCCCACCCCACATGAGGGCATGGGCAGAAGCCGAACCATCGCGACCGCCGCCGTCCTCGCCCTCATGGCCGGAGGCGGGGCGACCGCCGCCGTCCTCGTAGCGCGTGGCACGCCCCCCGCAGCGCGCCACGCCGTTGCCCCCACGACCACGCAGCACAGGAGCAGGGGGGCTGGCACAACACGACGTCCGGGCCTGCACCTGCGGCCGCCCACCCGCAGCGTGCAGGAGACGAC
>JAJYWG010000355.1 GCA_021791615.1 Actinomycetes bacterium | reverse complement strand
CCAGGCGCCTCGACTTCTTCAGGTACCGCTTGTAGTCGCGCACCGCCCAGTCGCGCACGCTCTCGGCCCGTAGGGCCTGGCCCCCGTGCTCGGAGCTGGCCAGCCAGGAGACGAAACCGTTCACCTGGGCGAGGTAGGCCTCCCGGCTCCGCTCTGCGAGCGGCTGGCGGCGGAGCCAAGAGCGGTACTTGGCGACCACGGCACCCGCGTCCACCTCCTCGCGCTCGGCGAGGACCGGCCTCTTGGCCCGTGCAGCCATACGCCCTCCCCTGTTAGTGGAAGCACGAGCCAGCCCCTACGGCCCGGCCAGCGGCCACATTAGTGGAAGCCGAGGGCCGGCGTGCTTCCACTAAGTAGTATTAGCAGCAGCCTTCAGCGCCGCCCCGCCACTGCCAACCAGACCCCGGGCCGCCTCAGACGGCCTGGCGTGGCGGTAAGCGGCTGGCTCAAGGCAACCCAACCTAAGCGTGGCGTTGGAACCTCTTCCCCAGGGCAGGAGTCTGGCGAGCTCGGCCGAGAGGCACTGGTCGACAAGGAACCTCATGCTCCGCGACGGAGCGGCAGCTCTTGGTCCAGGACGGCCTCAGCGGCGTAGCGGAGGGCCTGGGTTATGTCCTCTGGCTCGAGGTCGGGGAAGGCACGCAGGATCGCCTCGGTGCTCATCTTGTCGGCGACCATGCCGACGACGGTGGCGACAGGGATCCTCATGCCGCGGATACAGGGCACCCCGCCCATCTGGTCGGGGTCGACAGTGATCCGGTCGAAGGTCATTTGGGTGGTCTCCTGAAAGTGTGGGGGTCGTTTGCGGTCGGGTGTGCTCACGACGGCGGCCTTCGCAGGGACCGGCGTCCGACGTGGGGTGTGAGGTCGAAGCGGTAGTCCCCGTAGGGGTTGATGTGGCGCCACTCGGTGGGCGACAGATGGGCCAGCTGGTCGTCTGTGACCTGCCAGCCCTCCTGGCGGAGCTGGTCCACCACTTCAGCCAGGTAAACGGTGTTCCAGCAGGTAACGGCGGCAGTGACTAGGTTCAGGGCATTGGCCTGGACGGCCTGGGCGTCGGGGTCGGCCCGGCGGATCTTGCCGTGCTGGCCGAAATAGATCCGCTGGCGGAGGGCGTTGAAAGCCTCGCCCTTGTTGAGCTGGCGGTTGATCTCCCGACGGTAGGCGGGGGCGCCACAGCCGTTCCAGTTCACCGGTCGGGATGGCCCGGGTGCGGTCGGGGTGCTCCCGGCGCCGGGACAGGCCAGAGCCCGTCACCCCACCAGCCCCGTGCCCTGGCGAAAGCGGCGAAGGAGCCGATCGTCGCCACCTGGCGGTTCCATGTGGCGGGGGCAGCACAGGCCCATCGCCGTTTGGCCACCTCGGCGAGGTCGGCGGCGCTCAGCTCCTTCACCGGGACCGACGGCCCCACCTCGGCGGTCATGACGTCCAGTGTCTGCCGGTACGAGGAGATGGTCGAGGGGCGAGGTCGGGCTGGGACAGGAAGCGGCCCGGTACCGGGCCAGGGCCGAAGCCGCCAGCTGAGAAGCTCCAATCACAGAAACTTTGCTCCTTCGTCAGGTTATTGACTAGCGACGAAGTAGAGTTGCACAAGGAGCACTTCATTGTGCCCAGTGTTGCCCCGGTCCCCGGCCACGCCCCCAGAGCAAAGCCGAGGTCGACTGTGAAAAAGAGCGCAACGCAGTTCTTTCGAAGGGACGAGGTGCCACGCGGCGCGTCCGACCGGGCATGGCGGTTCGCGCGCGCGACGTCCGTCATCCCAACGTGATCATCGGGGCGAGCCATGATCGTCCTCGGTCTCATAGTTCTCGTCGCCGCCATAGTTGTCGGAATGGCGGGCGTCCTCAGCAACCATGGCAGCGCGCATACCCTCAACCACGGGTTCGCGCTGCTCGGCTACCACGTGACGGGCTCAACGGGACGCTGTTCCTCTACGGCGTGGTGGTCGGGGCGGTGGCCGTCTTAGGGCTGATCCTGCTCCTGGCTGGCGCCCGCCGCACCTCTCGCCGCGGCAGGGCTGCTCGGCGCGGGCTTGAACACTCCCGCTCTGAGACGGTCGCTGCCCGCAACGACCGCGACGACATGCTCGGCCAACGCGAGGCCGCCCGCGCTGAAACGGCGAGCGTGCTGAAAGCCAGCTCATCCCACGGCGAGGCCGGTCTCAACCCAGTGGATGGCCGGCGCAGGCGGCACCGCTTCGAGCACCGAGCGGTCCCCCGTCAAGACGCCGCTAGCACCCGCGCAGATGGCTGACTGGCCAGGAATGCACCGGGACACCGCGACGAGCGCAGGCCACTTTCTATTTGCTCACGTCCCAAGGAGGGACCAGCCATGACAACGATCGACAAAGCAAAGAACACCTCCCAGCAAGCCAAGGGGAAGCTGAAGGAGACGGCCGGCAAGCTCAGCGGCAACGACAAGCTCCGCGCCGAGGGCAAGGCCGACCGGACGAAAGGCGACCTGAAGCAGGTCGGCGAGAAGCTAAAGGACGCCTTTAGTAAATGATTTGCCCCGGACTAGCGTCAGCTCCCTGGGAGCCGAGGCGCGTGGTGCGAAAAGGCCGAAGGTGTCCCTTCAGACATTAGGGCATTAGTCATAGAATAGAGAAAGGTACCTTGAAATGGTTATCCTGCTGGCACTGTTGGTGGTGCTGTTCTTCCTGGGGATTGGGTTCGCCATACATTTATTGTGGATCGCCGCAGTCATTTTCCTTGTCATCTGGCTCGTCGGGCTCGCACTGGGACGTGGCAGCAACGGCAGGCACCACTTCTACCACTGGTGAGCTGCAAGCCACTGGTGAGCTGCAAGCAAGACCTGGCCTAGATGATTTAGGAGGCCGCCATTGCGCCGTATGTAATTGTCACAGCTAACCTGCAATAAAGGTTGAGGTCAAGAGGAACACCGAGTGGAACGAGGAGACATGTCCAAAGGAACTGGGAGCGGTTTGATTAGCCTAGGGATCGTACTGGTAGTTGTCGGTGCCATTCTAAAATTTGCCGTTTCGGTTACTACCACTGGATTCAATGTGAACACCATTGGTATAATCTTATTAGTCGTAGGTATCTGCGCCGTGGTTATCGGTGGCGTAATGTTTGCCCTAGGTGCCAACCGGCACACGACCACCCGGGAGAGCGTGCAGTACAGCCCCGGCGGCAGCGAGCGCGTGGTCGAGCATCACGACGTGACGCCCTAGTCCCAGGGCGGAGGGTTTCGATATACCAGCGGGCCCACCCCGAGGATTGAGCTATGGTCACAGGTCGATCCCAGGGCCTTCCCGTCCCCTGTCCGGCGAGCGCCCGAGCGGCCTCTCGGAGAGCGTCCGGTGGCGGTCGCGAAGCAGGTAGGCGTCCCTCGCCCGGTCGGCGGCCGCGACCGCCCCGGGGGACATCGACTTCGTGAGCCGGGCGCGCTCGGCCCGGGCGCGGGCTACCTCGTCCAGGGCGCGCCGGGCGGCCTCCACCAACGGGCGCTGGCGGGCCTTGTGGGCCGCTTCCACCCCGGCCCACGCCCGGCGGTTCGCGACGGCCTGCTCGTGCCTCGCGGCTTCTTCGAGGGACGCCCGGGCGGCTCCCATGTGCGCGCTGGCGGCCCGGGCGACCTCGGCTCTGGCGAGCTCGCCGGCGAGAACGGAGACGGCGTCGTCCGACCAGGCGGGGCCGGGGAGCTGGCGTGCGCCCCAGCGTCCCCGCAGCTCCTCCAGGTGG
>JAJYWG010000253.1 GCA_021791615.1 Actinomycetes bacterium | reverse complement strand
GGCAGCGAGGGAGATCATGCGAGGTTGACGTAGAAGAAGGTGGCATCGGCCAGCACCCCTGGCTCGCAAGTGAGAACAAACGCAGGGGGGTCGTTGCTCGACGAATCGAAGGGACCAACCCAGCCGTGATGGTCAAAGAAGACGTTCCCGTGCGTGTTGGCATTATTGCTGACGAAGTAGCCGAGGGTGGTGGTCCCGGCTGGAGTTCCCCACGCGATCGACCCCTGAGCAACCTCGGTGCCATAGTAAGACACCGTGGTCGAGAGGGCAAGAACGGGGCTTTGATAGGTGGCACCGTTGACCGACTGGGATGTCGATCCGTTTAGATTGTTGTTGTTCAAAAAAAGCACAGAGGGCGGAGGAAGCACCGTCTTCACTACATCGGGAACGCTGATCAGGTTCATGGTCCCCGCGTTGATCCCGTTCCCGAAGTCGGTCACGGTCGCCGTGAACGCCGAATCGAGGCCGGGGATGATGGGGATGGCGAGGAAGGTGAGGGCCGGCGTGACGACGTTGTAGCCGATGTCCGAGACGAATGAGATGCCGCTCGTCTGGCCGGTCAGGGTGAAAACATACGGCGATCCGGCTCCCGTCACGAGCAGCGTCCTCGTCTGCAGAGGAACGTTGGTCCATTCCATCGTCGGAGAAAGCGGCGTCCAGTTCTGCGAGCCCAGCTCGGTTGCATAGGATGCCACCCCAACGTTCACCCCTCCCTCGAGCCCTTCGATAACCACCGGCCCCGAGATGTTGGCGTCCACCGTCCCGGTGCTCACCGAGGTAAGACCCACCGAAGACGGAAAAACGCCCTGGATCGAGTCCGGCGACTGGGCCCAGGTCGAGTAGAGCTCGTAGGTTCCGGTCCCCCCCGGAGGCACGTCGACGGTGACCTGTGCGGGCCCTGAGGGAGCACTGATGAGACGCATGACGCTTGGCCCGAGCGGGTATGACTGCCCGTTCACGTGGACCGTGAGGGTCCACGGGGACAAGTTGTCGAGCTCCACCGACCATGAGTTCATGGCCCCAGGGGCGATCGGGGGCGTGAGGGTCTGCGTGGCCCCCGGAGTGAGGACGAGGGGCTGAGCCTGGACGGGCATCAGTCCACGAGGGCTCGGAGCGCAGCAGCGACTCGGGGGACAGCCGCTCGGGCTGCCCGAGGAAGGGCGACGTGAACGTGAAGGGCGACGAGCAGGGCAGCAGAGGCGTCGATGACCGAGACGATCGGCGCAGACAGGTGGCCGTAGCCGGCCGTCGTGAGGCCGGCAGCGAGGGCCGATCCCAGAGCGACGGTCCACGAGGGAAGAGTAGAAGGGTGGTTCTTGGTGCTCGAGGGGTCGGGGACGGCGGGGATTCCAGTTTCCATGATGGCGTTCCTTCTAGTTGTTGTCGTTGAAGAGGCGGCGAACCAGGGTGGTGACGAGATCCGCACCGACTGCAATGGCAAGGAGGACGATCTGCTCCTTCTCCCCCTCCGGCAGCATCTCCCACCAGGCCCGAGCTCGGGAGAGGGCAGGCCGGATGGTCGGGGTGCGGGAGGAGTCCCGAGCCAAGCGCCAGTGGACCTGTGTGGCGATGTCGCGACTCGCCCGGCGTTCCTCGGCGGCGACGATCTCGGCCGCTCCGATCAACACGTCACTCATAGTCATAGTGCTGCCACCTTGGCAATACCGGCGCCCGATCGGGCAGCTTCTTTTGCTCCACTGACGACGCCGGGGAAGGCGATCTTGACATACAGATAAAGACCGAGGCCCATGACGAGGAACCCCCCCACGATCTCGAGCAGACGTATCCACGTGACCCCCTCCCCGAGAGAGTTGAAGAAGTGGCCGATTGCATTGATGCCGTGCTCGGCGCCGCTGACCCCTCCCACCGCCTGGGAACCTACTGCTGCACCGCTCGCTCCGAAGTCGAAGGCCCACCCGAGGCCCTTTAAGATCGAGGAGCCGATCTGTCCCCAGGAGAGGTCGAGGTTCGCTACCTGACTGGACGAGACGGACGAGGGCGGCACGACCTGATAAGCGTCTCCAGACCACCGCTTCAGGTCGGAGCCCATGCTGCCGGCCAGGTCTGCCGAGGCGGCGTCCCCGGCCCGCAGGCCGGCCATGATCTCGGGATATCCCTGGAGGGTCTGCGCAGTGGCCTGGATGCCAGCTGCCCAGGACGGATAGGCCTGGACGCCGGCTGAGTTGTTGGCGATCGTCTTCGATCCCGCCGTGCGCAGCGTGGTGTTGAGGGGGTTCCCGGTTGCCGTGTTGTGCCACGCTCCGCCCTCAGCGACAGCCCACCCGACGAGAAAAGACACGTTCGAGGTGGTGACGGGGAGGTTCATGTACTTGAGCAGCACGATTGCCCAGTCGAGAGGCGAGTTGATCTGCGAGGGAACCGAGGCCGAGGAGCTGCTCGAAGAAGCGGCGGCCGCTGTCGTGGAGATGCTCACGACTTTGCCTCCGGAAAGAGCGGGCTCCGGCTGGCGGCAGCGTTCCCGATCCCATACGCGAGGAGCGGGGTGGTCTTCACCGTTTGGAATGCGAGCGCCAGGATGACGAGCCACCCGAACAAGGATCCGAGGCGAGCCCACTCCTCCCCGAAGAGCGTGGTGACCGAGATGGCACCGAAGACGAGGCCGATCCCGAGGATCTGGCGGGGAGAGGGCCCATAGCCGATCGAGAACTCTCTGACCATGTAGAGCCCCTCGGCGAGGAGGAGCTGCAGGGCGATCTTCGTCTGCTCTTTCGAGACCGTGAGCAGAGACCGATGGGAGGGAGCCTTCGGCGTCGATCGGGGAAACCCCGCGGGAGATCCAGCAGAGCCGCTCGAGGGCGCCTTCGGCGTCGAGGAGGAGGGATCAGGCAAGGACCGCTCCTCCATTCGCCGACATTGCCTCTTCGTTCAGGGCACGGAAGGCTTCGACCCACAGCATCCAGGGCTCGTGGGCGTAGATGTCGTTCGGGCCGGGACGCCATCCGGCATAGACCAGGGTGAACCCGAGGCAAAGGCAGCCGAGGGAGAGGAGCAGCATGTCACCGCCTCCGCTGAGCTAGCCGGAGGAGGATGGAAGCACGCTGACGCCAGGTCGCCTGGCGAAAGACAGCCACCAGGAACGCCACCATGAGGGCCCGGTCGTCGTCGTCACTGCGCTTCATCGTCCCGAGCTTTCTTCGGGGAGGGAGCGTCCTTGGACTCGAGGAGGGCATGACGCTTGAGCCACCAGGCAACAGCGGTCCAGAGCAGAAAGGCGATGCCGGCAGCGATAGTGGTGCCGACGATCCAGTTCAGCCAGGTCGGGACTTTCGTCTCACCATCCATAGCCCGATCCTACACCTGCAGTCTGTGGCGCTTGCCATTGCTGCGGGCCGTTGGAGACGGCGGTCTTCATAGCCCGTGTGTAGGTCCAGAACATATAGAGAGAGACGAGGGTTGTAGCGATGAGGGGAGCCACGTTGTGAGCGAGGAGCACACCTCCGACTCCGAGAACCTCAGTGACGACGATCGACCGCCAGACGTACTTCATGGTAGAGCGAGCCTTCTCCGGATCTCCACCGAAAGTCTCAGAGGTCCACGGAGACGAGCAGTGGGCCGAGAACACCTCGAAGGCCAGGCCGGCGAGCGTGATCGAGAACCCGATCGCAGACCCCTTGGCGTTGATCGAACTGGACGAGGTGAGGTCGGAGAAGTTCATCAGGCGTTCTGAACTGGCGTCGAGGAGACCCACGAGTC
>JAJYWG010000001.1 GCA_021791615.1 Actinomycetes bacterium | reverse complement strand
GCGCTTCGAACAGGTCCGGCTCGACCCGGCCTTCGTGGTGAGCACCGACTTCGAGCCCTACTTGCGCACGGTCAAGCCCCGGTTCCTGCTCCTGCAGAGCTCGTTCTGCCTGGGCCTCGCTCGAGGGGCGCTCGACGGCGCCGAGGTCTCGCTCGAGCGGAGCTTCGCGTCGTTCAGGCTCGAGCACGACCGCCTCCGGGCTCACCTCGAGGCGCTGAGTCGGCGCCACCAGCAGCTCGTCGTGGAGCTCGGCCCGACGCCGACGATGGTGGCGCACCGTCTGGAGGCCGCGAAGATCGCCCAGCACGCGGTCGACATCGAACTTCGGGTGGCGGGAGGAGGTGGGTACGCGGCGTCGAGCCCGACCGCCCGGCGGGTACGGGAGGCGGCGTTCTTGCCCATCCAGTCCCCGACCGAGGGGCATCTCCGTTTCGAGCTCGACCGCATCACTTCGGGCGAGGTGCCGGCCCCTGTCGCAGGGGGCGATCGGTGAGGTCATCGGTCGGGCAGCAGGCGGGCGAGTCGCGGCATCAAGTGACGCAACAGGCATTGCGCCACGGGCTTCCCTACGGGGCGGTGATGGCGACCGGCGGCGCGGCACAGCTGGCCAGAGCCTGCGCCGTGCCCGGCGCCGTGCGCCCCCTACTGTGGCTGGCGGTCGTCGAGGCCGGGTGGATCGCCGGGCGAGGCGTCATCCGCCATCGCCGCGAGCTTCGCCTCGCGCTGTCGGTCTGGACGAGGATCGGGCCACCCGCCGAGCACACCGGAGTGCTCACCGTGCCCCTGGGTCTGGCGGTTGTCGCTACCGGCCTCAGCGCGCAGCCCGGGCCAGCGAGGGCCCTCGGCGCCGCCCTCGTGGTCCTGGCCTGGCTGAGCGCCGCGTTGTTCGTCGCCCGCTTCTCCGTGTCGGTCTCGCACCCTGGCCGGTCCAACAGCCTTGACGGGGGCTGGTTCCTCGCCCCCGCCGCCCTCCTCGGAGCTGGGATCGCCTCCGGGGCCTATGCCACCGATGCAGCCGGCGTGCTGGCGGACCTGGGACGCTGGGTGGCGCTCGTCGTGGCCGGCGTCGGGGTGGCCGGGTACTGGGCCGTGGTCCTGGGGTCCGCGATCGCCATCGCCCGCCGGGGCCTGGGGGACGGCCCCAGGGTGCTCTGGTGGATCGCGGCGGGCTGCGGCGGGCTCGGCGCGGCGGGGCTCGCGCGAGCGCTCTCCGCCAGCGGTGGCATGTGGCCGGCCGATGTCGTCACGCTCGTTCACGGCGCGGCGATCGTCACCTGGTCGTTCGCCGCGCTCCTTGCCGTGCCGATCGTGGCGGCAAGCGTGCGCTCCCTCGCTCGCAGTCGCCGGATCGAGAAGGCCGCGCCCTGGCCGCCGACGTTCTCCACCGCCGTGTTCGCCCTCGGTGCGCTCGGCGCCGGCAAGATGCTGGGGCTCCCGGCCGTGACCGACGTCGGGAAGGCAGCCGCCTGCGCCACGCTGGCCCTCTGGGCGGTCACCGCCGCGCTGCACGCGTCGAGGCCCCTCCCGAGCTCCGGGCGACGCCTGAGGATCCCGACGTGCGAGCGGGACGACCCGACGGTGCCGTCGATCCCGCCGACTGCGACGACGGTCCCGCCGCCCCGCTGAGATCCGGCGACAGCCTGGTGCTCGCGCCGAGCGGACCGACGGTGGCTACTGCCTCTACTGCGGCCTCCTACGAGCCCGAGCCGAGGATCCGACGTGCCCAGCGGTGCCACGACGAAGCGAGCTCAGGCACGCAGAGCAGCTCGCCGGCACGCTCGTGGTGATCGTAGAAGATGTGGGCCACCTCGACTGCACGGAGCCCGTGCGCCGGCCGGTGGACGACGTGGACCTCGTCACCGGCCTGGAGCTCGCCCTCGGTGAGGATCCGCAGGTAGACGCCGTGACGGCGAGCCTCGGCGAAACGCTGCGGGAACTGGTCGTCGCCCACGCGGATACCGAGCTTGTAACACGGGATGCGCGGCTGGGTGACCTGAAGCTGGACGCTTCCCACCTGCCAGCGCTCCCCGACGACCGCCGCGGAGAGGTCGACACCCGTAGTGGTCAGGTTCTCGCCCATGCTCCCCGGGTCGAGTCCCGAGCCGAGCTGTCCGTTCCACCAGTCGAGGTCCTCCGCGGCGTACGCGTAGACGGCCTTGTCGGGGCCGCCGTGTGCCTTGCGGTCAGCTTGCGCGTCGCCTATGAGGTTCACCCCTCGGGCCTCCACAGGCCCGGTGACGGGCGACTTCCAGATCGACGAGCGCACCGTGCGGCCGTGCCAACCCGTCCGCGCCGGGCGGCCCACGTTCACTGACAGCACCCTGGAGCCAGAGTGCCGGGCATTCTCCTCTTTGGCCGCGGTCTCTTGCCGGCGGTGCTCGCCTCCGCGCACCGCCTGGCGCGGCAGGCAACCTGAAATGCTTGGCCTGGCGGCGCCGCCGGAAGCGGCGGGGACAGTCGTCAACGACGCCCGCCTGGCTGCTCGTAGCTGCCGACCGGGGAGCGCAAGCCCACCGCAAAGCGGTTCCAGCCGTTGATGGCGACGACCGAGAGGGTGAGTGCCACTACTTCTTCTTCGCTGAACCGGGATCGCACCTCGTCGTAGAGGTCGTCGGGAACATCGGAGCCCGAAAGGAGGGTGAGGGCCTCGCACCAGGCGAGCGCGGCGCGCTCTCGCTCCGAGTAGCACGGCGCTTCTCTCCAGGCGACCACAAGGTGCAGCCGTTGCGGGTCGACGCCGATCGCGCTGGCGTCCTTGGTGTGCATGTCGACGCAGTACCCGCAGCCGTTGAGCTGCGACGCACGGAGCTTCACCAGCTCGAGCAGCTCCGGATCGAGGGAGCTGCTCCGCACCGCCTGCTCCAAGCCGGCCATCGCCTGGATAGCCGCCGGGAACACGCGTCGGTAGTCGATGCGCATCTTGCCTCCTGACTCTTGCTGTCGATCCGGGTGCTCCTAGGCTGCCGCACCGTGGCGGCGGCTGGTCCCCGGACCGTGGAGGCGGCACGGGGAGACTGGCATCCTCCGGGGCGTTCTTCTCCTTTAGGCTAGGACATCGGCCGGTGCCCGCGCGAAGCCAGCGCCAGCAGGGACACGGGCGTGCGCGTGACCTGGTGACCCAAGAGGTCCTCGCTCCACGCACCAACCGGATCGACCCGGTGATCCCCGGTCACTCCCCTTCGACGTCAGGCAGGCCTTCCCAGAGATCCGGGAGTTGACGAGCCAGGCGCCGCAGCTCTTCCACATGGAGTGCCGACAGCGCGGCCAACCGGTCCTCGCCACTCGGCGTCAGCTGCAACCGGACCACCCGATGGTCGTCGTCGTCTCTGACCCGCCGCAGCAAACCTGCCGCCTCGGCCCGGTCAACGAGGCCCACGGTGCTGTGATGGCGCAGCAGCAGCAACTCGGCGACGTCGCCGACCTTCGGCCCCCGAGGATCATCGTGCCCTCGCACCGCGAGCAGGAGCTGGTGCTGGGCGGGGGTCAGCCCGGCCGCCCTCGACTGCGCCTCGCTCCAATGCTCGAAGCGCCGCAAGCCAGCGCGAAGCGCCAGCAGTCGCCGATAGGCGTCGTCGGGCAGTGCCCGCTTCGACATTGGCATCGGCCTCACGGGTCGCGCCGATGCTGGTGGCGCCACGATCGTCGAAGACGGCGGCGCTGACCGAGGGGCTTTGGGCTTGTCCTGTACCACACCGTCACCTGGACCTTGGGGTGCGACGG
>JAJYWG010000435.1 GCA_021791615.1 Actinomycetes bacterium | reverse complement strand
CTTTGCATCTTTTGGGCCGTGACGATCTTGTTCCAGTAGCTCGATGGCTGGGCCACCGCCGAGTCGCCGATGAAGAGGAGAGGGTTGGTGTAGTTCGTCGCGTAGAAGGCCGAGTGGGCGACTAGCTGGGCGTCGAGGCCACCGGATCGAGCCATCGACAGAAAGCTCGCCAGCATGGTCCCGACCGGCCCGTAGTTGCCCCGTGGTACCTCCAATTGCGAATCGACCAACGTCGCCTTGGACAGTGCACGGCCATAGGCCTGATCCCACGATCGACGGGTCTGTTGGTCCGCGCTGGCGTAGCGCAGGAGGGCTGCTTTCAGCGCCGGTTGGCCCGAGACGGTGCCCAGTGGATCGATTACGAAGTCCTTGGCCGGGTCAATCGGGTCGGTCACCCCGATAGCCCGCTGGATCGACACCCCGTAGATGTCCTGCACCGAGCCCGACCCGTGGTTGTAGGGCGGTCCGTAGCTGGCGGACGTGCTGGTCCCCTCGAGCTCGGACAGAGCGATCTGGATGAACCCGATCGGCTGGGCCGACGACCACGCCTGGAGAGTGACAGGCGGCACGTCGGGCGAGGAGAACAAGATGGACAGGACCGTCACGAGGAACACCACCACGACCAGAGCGATGGTGCCCTCCTTCAAGATGTCGTACCGGCGGTGGGGTCCTTTCCACGGGGCGGCCTCGGCCTCACGGTGCAATGCACGCTGTTGGCGGGGGCTCAGCGGGCGAGTCGTGCCGTCGAGCTGGCCCGGGCTTTCGCTCGATACGCTCATGAACCTCTCCCCGAGGTCGTGGCGTCTTCCATGGCCAATCCCGCATCCAACGTATCCGGAGAGCCAGGCGAGGATCTTGCTGTGCTCGAAACGGCGACGCTCGACGCAGCCCCTTCAGGTTCGCCGAGATGCTCGGGCAGAGCTTCGATAGGGGGCGCCACCCCTCGCAAGCGCACCATCACGATGTGTATGACCACGACGAGGCCGATCACCAGCGGCATGACGACGATGTGCAGCATCAATGCCTGGCCGAAGTTCATCGTGTTGAAGAAGGCCCCGATCCCCGCACCGTTCATCGCGTCCTTGGCCTCGAAGGCGATCCATTGGGAATCGAAGTTGGTCTGCGAAATGTATCCGGTGAAGCCCTCGAAGACCGAGACGAGGAAGGCGATCGCCCCGGTCATCCAGGTGAGCTGACGCTTCCCCCGCCACGAGGCCATCCAGAACTTTCCCCATAGGTGGATGGCCATGAACCCGAAGAAGCATTCCACGCTCCACAGATGCAGCGAGTTGACGAATAGCCCTACCGAACTGGTGTGCCACCACACCGGACCCTCCAGTGCCAGCACCGTTCCCGAGCCGATGACGACGGTGAGGGACATGAGCGTGAGCACCCCGAAGACGTAGATCCACGACGCCACGTAAGCCGGTTGGCTGTCCGGCAGCATCTTGTCCGGCGGGAGATAGCGAAGCCATGCCTTACGGGCCTTCGCCGTCCACAGGCCCGACTCGTCGTCCCCCAAGGTGTGCTGACCAACAACGGCTGACGCTGCACCGCCCGCGGGAGATGCCGTACCGGTACTGGAACCGGTGACCGGAGCAACGTCGGGCGGGGTAGCGCCGGATCGGCGGGATTTGGCTCGCCGGCTGTGGACGAACGGCAGGGTCAGCGCTAGGACGAACACGATCAACATGGCGACGATGACCAGAAAGTTCGCCAGGGAAAGGAGGATGAACCCCCAGTGGATGTAGTGACTGGGGGGGTTCAGATTGATGACCGAACCGAGAAGTGCAGCAGCGCCTGCCGGGGGGCTCACTGGCGCACCATTGCAAGTGCGAGCTGGTCAGTCGATGTGGCTTCCCGGGGAAACGAGCACGTTCTACTGACCACCAGATGTGCTGCGCCCGGGCAATGTCCTGGGGCCGTGACCATACCTAGGATCTCCTGTCACATCGGTAACTGCGCTCCTTGGGGCTCATGTGGGTTGTCCAATCCGCGTTCTCCCAGGATCCGGTCAAGTCTCGAGTGGTGATGCCCGAGCCGCCGGCCGCGGCGGTCAGCGCACCAACCCGAGTGGCTCTCCTGGTAATGCCGAATGCGGCCAGGGTCGCCAGGCATAGAGCTCGACGACCCGGTAGCTGTGCTCCGCCCAGACTGCGGCTGTTCGACGGATGGTCCACCCGAGGCGGGCCCGGTCCCGGCCGTGCGCGTCCCGGAGGAGGTCGGTGAAGGCGAAGTCCAGCGTCTTCGCCCCGAGCAGGCTGACTCGCGAAAGTCACAGGTGGTGCCGTCGACCGGTTCGGTGCCGGCGGGCAGATATCCAACGTTGCTCCTTTGTTCCTGGGCGTCTTTCGAGCACAACACTCGGGTCAGCGCCGCCAGGGTCTGGAGCAACGATGCCGTCGACTGGGCCCTCGGGCTCAGCCGGAACTACTTCCCATTGGCCTACTACCCGGACCGATACGACGCAAGCCGGGGTGAGAACGTCGAGACCCACCTCGCCACAAGAGCGACGGCGGCAGGCGGCCCCGCATCAGTGAGTTGAATGGCGAGGAAGTTCGGTTGCCACGAGCGACGCTGTTGTCGCTCACCGGGCGAAGGTGCAGAATGGCCGGGGTTGCGGTGACGAGCGCTCTCCTGGCCAGGATCCTGGGCCTGTTGGGGGATGTCGGTGACACCCTGGCCATGGCCGAGGTGGCGTGCGATATCACGCTTCGTCTGCAAGCCCAGGTGCCTCCGGGGCCAGCCCCCTCGGTCGTCGATGCGCGTCGAAGCGCGCCTGGACGATACTGGTTCCGCTCGAATACCCGGTCTCACCTCGCGTCGACCTTGCGGGACAACGGGGATGGTGGTAAGCCAGCAGGTATGGTCAGGACCGGGTAGGCCCTGACCGCGACATCGTTGCTCCAGACCCTGGCGACGCAGACCCCGAGCGCAGTGCTCGGAAAACACCCAGGAGGAGAGGAGCGACGGCGATGCCAGCAACCAGTGATGCAGGGTCGCCGTCCCACCCGGCCGCAGACGAACCTCCCCCGACACGGCGGTGGCGTGGCCTCCGGCGCGCCGCTGTCGCACCGGCAGCTGGTCGTCGTTGGCTACACCAGCCAAGGCCGTCACGGGTGAACGGCTCGACGCTGGGCGCAAGTCGGCCGGCAACCCATCCAGCCCAAGCCGCCCGGGAGCGGTGCCCGAGACCGGCTTCTCGCGAATTCGGCGAGAAGTGCCCGTGACGAGACGCCTCCATCACCAACGATGTTGGCCACCATCGACGGTGTCGCTGACACCCAGTGGGGCAGGTGGCAGCGTGCCAGGCGCTCGGCACGCGAGTGGGTGTTAGCGGGGACCGGAATGGCCACGCATCTTGTACCAGATGCGCAGCGGGAACATACCGAGCAAGGGTGCCCGCCTGCCGAGGCCATCGCGGTCCTCCCGGTCGAACGCAGCCGCGTAGTGCGACGCCGCGGACGCAGAAGAGTACAGCTTGGTTCCTCCGGCACCGCAGCCACGCTGGCACTCCCACCGCATGGTGGGGCCTTGTGCGGAGAACCGGAAGCGATGCCCGAAGAGCCGACACGCCACCATGGGATCGACCGTAGTCGGGCTCGCCGGGGCGCGGGCTGCAAAGGCCCGCGACACAGCGAGCGCGCTCGGAAGCGCATCGCGCCAGAGCAGCGGACAGCGAAGGCCGCTACATGGACACGCCCCGAGATTCTTTGGTCATGA
>JAJYWG010000296.1 GCA_021791615.1 Actinomycetes bacterium | reverse complement strand
CGAGCGCATCGACCAGGGCGTGGACTACGGCGGGAGCGGGCCCGTCTACGCCATCGGGGACGGGACGGTCCTCAACACCACGAACGCAGGCTGGCCGGGCGGTGCCTTCATCACCTATCGGCTGTCCGGCGGCCCGGCCGCAGGGGACATCGTCTACGTGGCCGAGAACGTGGTCCCCCGAGTGCAGGTCGGTCAGCAGGTCACCCCCACAACGGTCGTCGGCACACTCGTCGGCGGCCCCCCGGGGCTCGAGACCGGCTGGGCGCAACCGCCCGGGGACGGAAACGCCGCTGCCACCGGCCAATGGAACACATCCACATCCACCGCGTACGGCGAGAACTTCTCGCAGCTGCTCCAAACCCTCGGCGCGCCGGGCGGGGCGACCGAAGGGTCGGTCCGGGGCAGCCTGCCTGCCGGCTGGCCGTCCTGGTGAGCAGGGGCGCACGGCGCGCGCCCTGCTGGCGGCGGCGACGCAGGTCGATCGTCGGTTCGTGCATGCAACGGGCGGGCTCTTCTTCCTCGCGCTGACGGGCTCACCGCGTCAGCGGCGGGTGGTCCTCGGAGCACGCCGCGGCCGCGATCCGCCCCACCGGTAGTAGGACGTGGGCATGCCCGGCCTTCGGGTCCCGCGCACGCCGGGACCGCGCCGCGAGAGCGGCCCTCACGCCGGAGGAGCAGGCAGGGCCGGGCGGCTGGCGCTGCGGGTCGCCGGCGCGCTGTTCCTCGTCGCCACGGGCGCCGAGCATCTGGAATTGAGCGTTGCCGGCGGCTACGGGCACATCCCGACGATCGGGACGCTGTTCGTGTTGCAGGCAGCCGTCTCGTTCGCCATCGGGGCCGTGGTGCTGGTGACGCCGCTTCCCGTCGTCTCCTTGGGCGGAGCGCTCTTCGCGCTCGCCACGTTGGGCGGCTACCTGCTCAGCCTGAGCGTGGGTCTCTTCGGGTTCCACGAGGTGGTGACGGCGGCCGGTGTCGCGGCGGGACTGATGGACATCGTCGCCTTCTCGATCCTCGGGTCCCTCGGCGTGTCGGCGCCCGGGCCCGTCAGCCTCCGGAGGCCGGTCGCATCCCTGGCCCCCCGCATGGTCGTGGCGCCGGTCGCGCTGGCGGCGGCGGTTGCCTTCGCCGTCACGCTCGCGCTGGCCTCGCCGAACGGCGGGATCGCCACCGCCACCGGTGCAGACCTCGTCGGCACGGTGACGATCCCCCGCTACGGCAGCGTCCTGGTGACGGCGCACGGGCACACGCTGTACCTGCTGAGCTCCCGCGGTGGCGCCCAAGTCCCCTGTCGCGGCGGCTGCCTGTCGATCTGGCCGCCGCTCCTCGCCGCGCCATCGGTGCGGGACCCACGAGGCGGTCCGGGCGTTCGGGGCACGCTCGGGCTCGCGCCTCTCGGGGGTGGCCGACAGGTCACGTACAACGGCTACCGCCTCTACACGTACGCGGGTGACGCGGGGCCGAAGCAGGCGAACGGCGAGGGGATCGTGGCGTTCGGCGGGACCTGGTACCTCGTGCGGGCCGGGGCGACGAGCGCCGCGTCCACGGCGCTCGAGTCGGGGAGCTGAGCGCAACGGGTCCGGGACGCCGGCGTCGTTCGCCGCCGGCGGAGCCTCTGACGTGCCCCTTCGTGGTCGGGCTGCCGGGATTTGCACCCGGTGAGGCGCAGAACGGCGTCGCCCTACGGGTGAGGTCCCAGATCCACGACGGTGATCTCGCCATTCGCCGGCCCGTAGAACCACCACACCCTCCAGGCCCCCGGCGTGTGCTGCTCGACGTACGACTCGTAGACGGGTTCGCCGTTCGGACCCTTGAACGTCTGGTAGGGGTGACTGTTGAGACTGGGGTACGACGGGTCTTGCTCCAACAACGCCAGGCACTTCACCACTTTGCGGTGTTTCCGCTGGTCACGACGAGAAAGCTCCGCCACGAGGTCGTCGACCTTCTGCGCGAGGGTGAGCGTGTGCGCCACGCCTTCAAGCTAGCATAAAAGTGTACCACTGGTGCAAATGGCTCAGTGTGTACGTTGACACAACGATACGTTGTCCGTATACTTTGAGGTATGGCAATCCCAAAGGAAGTGGAACTGGACTCCCGGCAGCGGCTCCCTCTCGCCCGCATCGTTGAGGACGACCAGCGCCGGTTCCGGATCACGAAGCTCGCCGACGGTGACTACCTTCTGACGCCGGTCGTGTCGATCTCGGAGCGCGAGCTTGCCTTCCTACGGAACCCACGTGCTCGGGAGTCGCTCGAGGAGGGGCTCGACCAGGTCGCCAGGGGCAAGGTCGTTCGGCACGGCCCGGGCCACTTCTCAAACCTTGCCGCGTCGCTAGGTGACGACACCGAAGACACGGCTTGAGACCCATCGGGGGCACCTCGGGCCGAGAGCGGCGCCAGATGCGCTCAGAGCGTCTCAGGCTTGCCAGCTGAGGGGGGCGGCCCCTGGCCGTTGCTCCACTCCTCCAACTTCGCGCGGAACAACTCCCCCATGAGTCCCATGTGAAGGGGGGGTCACACCCTCATACTCATGGAGGCGAAGCCACGCGCCGTACTCGTCGACCAAGCAGGCCCAGCACGTCGCCATGGTCGCCTCGGTCACATCGACGCGGGGCACCGTGAAGGTCACAAACGTGAACGCGGCGGTGGGCATCGCCTACGGCACACGCGCCTACCTCGGGGCGACGACATAACCCGCAGGGCCTGAGCCCCGCTGGCAGAAGGATGGGAGAAGTCAGCCGATCTTCGCCGGGCGTCTGCCCTGCTTCTGCAAGATGTCGAGGTGTTTACCTGGACCTCGTGGTCGGGCTGGCGGGACTTGAACCCGCGACCTCTTGACCCCCAGTCAAGCGCGCTAACCAAGCTGCGCCACAGCCCGTGTGTACTTCGACCCTCTGACCTGGACTTTTCTCCTCTCGGGCCCTTCGCCGGCCCGAGCGACCCTGAAGACCCCCGGGTTTCTGGAGGAGCCCAGAGGGCTCGCGGGGGTGAGGTGGCACTTGGTTCGGCAGGCGTAGAGCCTACCGGACCGGCGCCTCGACGTATCTGCGCACCAGGACCCGGCCTCCGTTCGGGCGAGGCGTCTCGTCCCGCGCCCGCCATCACCCATGCCCCGCACGTTCCAGTCACGAGAGAGCCGGCTCCGTCGGCACGCGGGCCGAGGTGCGCCCCCGACGGAGCGACGCCGGGGCTCGAGAGTGCGCCGCCGCCGTGCCCTCCTTGCCGCCGTGGCGGTGCTGGCGGCGGGGTACCTCGCCGTGACCGTCGCATTCTTCGTCGAACCCACAATGGGGGCGGTTGCCCGCCCGCAGGCGGTCGTCGTCCTCGACGGGTTCGGCGATCGGGACGCGCGCGGCTTTGCCGTTGCTCGTGCCGACCACGTCCGCACAGTGGCCGTGTCGTGGCCGCCGTACTCGACCTGCCCCGCCCCGCCACCCGGTCTCCGGGTCCTGTGCTTCGTCCCGCACCCGGCGAGCACGCGGGGGGAGGCTCGGGTCATCGCACGACTCGCCCGGTCGCACGGCTGGAGCCGGTTGGTGGTGGTGGCTGGGACCACGCAGGTGGTCCGTGCCCGCCTGTACCTGGAGCGCTACTACCCGGGCCATGTCGCGTACAGCGGTGTCGACCCCACCGGCGTCTCCGGGTGGTTGTACCAGATCGTCTACGGCCAGGGCGGGCTGGTGAAGGCGCTGTTCTGCCGGAGCGGCTGTTGAGCCTCCGGGCCCCGGGCT
>JAJYWG010000487.1 GCA_021791615.1 Actinomycetes bacterium | reverse complement strand
CCGGTGACCGACAAGAGGCCCTCAACGCCGCCCACGAGGCGTGGTCGAGAGCGCGTGCCGAGGGCCGCTCGGTCGTGGTCATGGCCGCCGACCACGCCACCGTCGACGCCCTCGCCATGCGTGCCCGCGCTGCCCGTGCCGCCCTCGGAGAAGTCGAGCAGGCCGGCGTCCCCGTCGGCAACCAGGTTGTGGGCACCGGTGACGAGGTGGTCACCACCCGTAACGACCGGCGCCTGGTCACGACCAGCGGGGCCTGGGTGCGAAACGGCGACCGCTGGCAGGTCCTCGCCCGCCGCCCCGACGGCTCGCTGTTGCTCGGGTCGCTCGAGGGTCGGGGCAAGGTGGCCCTCCCCGGCGAGTACATGAGGGAGAACGTGGCTCTGGCCTACGCCGTGACGGTCCATAAGTCCCAAGGCATTACCACCGACCAGGCCGTACTGGTGGTGGACCAGGCCACCACTGCCGAGCACCTCTATGTCGGCCTCACCCGAGGGCGACAACACAACCTGGCCTGTGTGGCCTGCGAGCCCTTAGACGACGGTCACCGGCGCCATCTCGCACCGAGCGCCGCCGACCTGCTCAGGGCCGCGCTCGGCCGAAGTGGCAACGAGCTGTCCGCCACCGAGACCTCGCGCGCCGTGCTCAGCCCCCGCCCCGACGACCAGGCCAGCCTTAGGGCCGCCCTGGCCGAGGCCCTCCGCCAGGTCGACTCGCTCGCCGGAAAGGACCGTTCCAAGGAGATCGCGGCTCTCCAGGGAAGTGCGGCACGCCATGCCAGGAGTTTCGAGCTTGCTGGCGGAGCCGAGCGGCTCAGCGCGCTCGTGGCTGGACAACGGGCGAGGTCGGAGTGGCTCAAGGCACACCCCGAGGTGGTCGCCTACATTCGTGACCTCAGACGCCGGCTGATTACGGCAGGTCAGCGACATACGTACATCACAGCCGGAGGTCCCGACCACGACGCGCCGGCCCACGACCCAGGGGCAGAACTGTGATGCGGCACCAACGCGATATTGCAGGCTCGACGCAATCCCCGGTGGGGGTTCGTGTCGGCGGGGAGACGGCAATGATCTCCGACTGGCGGCTTCGGCCGTGGAGGAAGGAAGCGCATGCTGACGGCGAGCCTGAGTTGGGTCCTGGGAGCATCTGAGTTGGGCCGGTGTCATAAGTCAGCCTTTATTGGAGGTTGCTCCTGGTTCGGATGCCGAGGGCGGGAGCTGTCGAGGCTGGGGCGCAGTGCGTTTGCTTCGGCGGCGTGCGGGATTGAAGTCTAACCCGTCGAAAAAGGGAGACAGTCGTGCAAGGTCCAGAGAAATTTCATTTGCCTTAATTGCGGCACGGAGTTCTGTCATAGCCCCGTGTGAGTTGTTTGTGACCGTGGGGCAGTACTCAAGGCACTTCGTGAGTTCGACCACCTCGGCCGGGATCGCTTCCTGTCCGAACACGGGTTTCGTGCTGCGCGTTCGTACTTCGTACATTACGACGGGCGTTACTACGATTCGAAGGCGATCGCCGGGGTCGCTCACGGCTACCAGTTCCCAGAGGTGGGCGGGCTCGGCGCTTCCGACTTCTCCGGTGGAGAGGCCACCGTGGCTCGGGCGCTTCGCGGTTTGGGTTTCGAAGTGGTTCGGCGCGGTGACGATGCCGAGGCCGCTCCTGGTATTCGGCGGAATCCGCCGTGGGCTTTTGACGAGCTGTTGCTGGCCCTGGACCTGTACCTGCGCGAGGGCCAGCTCGACGACTCTGATGCTCGGGTGCTGGAGCTTTCTGAGGTCTTGAACGAGCTACCTATCCACACCGTGCGCCCGGACTTGGAGCGCTTCCGCAACCCGAACGGCGTCGCCCTCAAGCTGGCGAATTTTGCCGCACTCGACCCCGGTTACCCGGGTGTAGGCATGACCCGGGGTGGTAGGCGGGATGCTGAGGTGTGGGACCTGTTCAGCAAGCGCCGGGCGGAGCTTGCAGCGATCACTTCGCGGCTCCGGGGCGGTGTCATCAGCTCGGATGAGGCCTTCCCGGTCACACCCGAGGACGACGAGGATGAGGTAGCGGAGGGCCGGCTGCTGTTCCGGCAGCACCGGAGCCGTGAGCGTAACCGGGCGCTTGTAGAGCGAAAGAAGTCCGCTGCTCGGGCGGTTGGGAGGGTTGCGTGCGAGGTGTGCGGGTTCGATTTCGAGGTGACTTACGGTGTTTTGGGCCATGACTTCATCGAGTGCCACCATGTCCGGCCCCTATCAGATAGCGGCGCTACGATGACCAAGCTGGCGGATCTGGTCCTTCTCTGCGCCAACTGCCATCGGATGGCCCATCGAGGCCGGCCGTGGCCCTCCCTGGAGGACCTGCGCTCGCTCGTCCGGTCGGCGCCAGGGCAATCAAGGCCGCCCGCAGGCCGCCCGCAAGGTAAGCCTTGACCCGGAGAGGCTCAGCGTCAGGATAATTTCCCGCGAGCCAGTGCCGGCGGCTCTTGTTCGTCTCCCGTGGCAAGCCCGCGATGGTCACGAAGCGAGAGGGGACCCGGCCAGCGGGCTTGCTGTAGGGCGGCACGCGCAGAATGCGTGCGGCGGCTCCTGGTGGCTCGTCGCTGGTCAAGTTGTGTGCTCGCCTAGCTCGGAGGCTCGTTGCCAGCCGCGTGGTTTCGAGGTCCCCAGAGGATTTGACCCACGAGCGAAGGGGAGCCGGACCTAGCTGCAATGGCCAGCCCTGCGGCTGGGGCGCAAGCCGGCGCAGGATGCGCCGGTGTACGGAAGTGAGTTTCCGTAGATGGGGAGGTCGGGCGTAGCGTGAATCCGCCCGCAAAGGCGTGTAACCACGGTATCGCCCACTCGAGTTGTTTGGTTGAGGCGAGTGTGGCCACGCAGGCGATATCGCCGGCCACGGCAATGCCGAGCACTGTGGCGAAGAAGGCTAGGACGGTTTTGGGCTTTTCCGTGTAGCGACGCCGCACAGCACTTGAGGCGTCGGCAATGGGCGGCATGGCGATCTTCTTGGATAGAGCGCGGGAGCTGGGGGCGACGAGGGGGGTAGGAGTGAGGGACGCCGCCGGGGTGCGCGCGAGGTCCCTCCGGGGCGACCCGCTGACTGCCGCCATGTACGCCCCGGCGGGGACGCCGCCGTAGGCGGCGGCGTGAGCCGAAGCCAGGGGTCCCCGGTCGCGCCCGTCAGGTTGGGCGCCAGGTCGCACCGTAGGCGAAGGTCCGGCTGGCTGGCACTGACACGAACCGGGAGGGCCGCTGCCTGCAGCCTGGCGGGGCTGTTCGCCAGCCGGGCCGCTCGTGGCCTCACCAGGTCGGGCGGATCCGAGCGCTAAGCAGTAGTTGGCGGGATCGCTCTACCGGGTGGCACTCCACCGACTCTGTTCCCGAGGGATATTTTGGACGGGCCGGCCCGGCATCAGGCCACCGAGCCATCCTCGTGCTGGGCAGGCACAATGGTGCAGTGGCTAACGACGACATCGCTCCGGAGGTCACCGTCATCAACGCCCGTGCGTGGGCGCTCCGGCCCGACCACGTCGCCGGCCGGCTCCGACAGGCAGCGCCCGGCGCTGTCATCGCCGACCCAGCGGGAGCGCCCGCAGGCCGAAGCCCGATGGCCTCGCTGGCGGACCGTGAGTTGTGGTCCAATCTCCCGGATGCCCTTGCCGAAGCTCTTGCCACAAGTCGGCTCAAACCGCCTCCGATCGCAGTGCACCCGCCCAGCGAGGGTCGATCCTCGGGCGCCAGGTCAACCACCGC
>JAJYWG010000231.1 GCA_021791615.1 Actinomycetes bacterium | reverse complement strand
TTCATCGATCGACCGATCGCCCACGTAGAGGGCTCTCGCGGGGTCGACCGCGAGCTTCTTGCACGCGACGAGAAGCACTCGAGGATCGGGCTTCGAGGCGCCGGCGTCGCTCGAAGTGACTACCGCCTGGAAGTAGTGGTCGATGTCGGCCCGAGCGAGCAGCGCTCGAACCTCTGGCCCCCGCATGACCGCCGTGTTCGTTGCAGCACCGAGGCGATACCAGTGCGAGAGGGTGTCGAGATCGGCAGCAACGCCGGGGCGCAAGATCGGTACGAGATCATCCGTCGGAGTACCTGGTGCCGCCTCGACGACGAGCGTACCGCCGATGTCGAAGATGATCGCCTCCAAGCGTTCGCCTTCTCTCACCCGAGACGCGATGCGCTGCACTTCGGGGGGCATTCAGAGTTCACTCGCTCAGCCGCCGGCCGGGATTGTCCGCAGGCGTGCCCAAGTGGCATCGGTGCCGTGTCTTCATTCAGCTCCCTTCCTACCATCGTTGGTCGTGCTGGAAAGGAATCTGGCGTGCGATCGTTTGAGGTCAACGTGTCGCCCATCGTCTGATCGGAGAGGCCTGAGCGTCTCGTCCATTCCGCATCCGGAACACGCTTTCCTTAGGCTCAGTTGCTGCACTGGGGCCAACTTGTCCACCGATGACGCTCCATCCCAACTCTTCGGCCTATCTGTCAGCCGATTCCATGCGACCCGGGCTCGGAGTGCAAGCAAGACCGGGCGGCGTGGTCGAGCGCAGCCGGCAGGTCCGCGCCCGGGACGGGGCGGGCGAGGAGGTAGCCCTGGGCGGCGTCGCAGCCGAGGGCGCGCAGCGCCTCGAGCTGTGGCTCGGTCTCCACCCCTTCGGCCACCACCCGCAGGCCGAGCCCGTGGGCGACGTGCACGATCGCCTCGATGAGGAGGGCATCGGCCCGGTCCACGCCAACCCCGGCTACAAAGCCGCGATCGATCTTCACCACGTCGACGGGCAGGTGCTTCAGGTACGACAGGGCCGAGTAACCGGTACCGAAGTCGTCGATCGCCACTTCGACGCCCATCTCGCGTAGTACCGAGAGGTTCCGGTAGGCGCCGTAGTCGTCGGCGGCCACGAACGCCGACTCGGTCAGCTCGACGCACAGCGCCGACGGAGAGAGCTGCGAGGTGCCACAGGCGTCCACGATGCACCCGACGAGGCGCTCGTCGTGGAGCTGGCGGGCAGACAGGTTGATCCCCACCCTCGGCCGCTGTGAGGTAGCCAAGGGCCAGGTGGCAGCGTCGGCGACTGCCAGCTCGATCACCCAGGCGCCGACCTCGACGATGAGCCCGCTGCGCTCGGCGAGGGGGATGAACCGCTCCGGGCCGACCAATCCGACTCCCGGCCGCATCCAGCGCACGAGCGCCTCGCAGGCCACGACCCCGCCGTCTTGGAGGGCGACGATCGGCTGGTAAACGAGGCGCAGCTGCCCGCTCGTGAGCGCGCCGAGGAGCGCCTGCTCGGTCGAGAAGGCCTCCAGGGTCGCCCGGCGCAACTCGGCGTTGGCCACCACGAAGCCCCCACCGCGCTCGGCCGCATGGCGCATCGCCGCCGTCGCTTCGCGCACGAGGCCGGCTGCATCGGCGTTGTGTTCGTCGACGAACGCCACCCCAGCTGCCGGCGAGGAGCGCAGCGCCCCAATCCCTGGCACAGCGACCGGGTCTTCGAGCGCACCGAGCAGCGCGCCGGTCACGCGCAGGACGTCCTGGCGGTCAGCGCTCGCGCACAGCACGGCGAAGCGCCCCCCGCCCAAGCGAGCGGGCGTCTCCCCGGCACCGCAGCAGGATCGCAGTCGCCGGGAGGCTTCGGCCACCACAGAGTCGGCGGCCGCGTCCCCCACCGTAGAGGCGACCGCGTCCAGCGCCCCGAGCCCGACGACCACGATACCTATGTTGGCACCGGTGTCCCGGACCAGTGCGGCTGCGGTGCGGTCGACGAAGAGGGCCGCGTTGGCGAGCCCGGTCGCCTCGTCGTAGAGGGCGCGGTGCGTCAGCGCCGCCTCGAGGCGGCGGGTCTCGGTCACGTCGTGGGCCACCACCAACGCCGCCTGGCACCCCTCCCAGTCCACGAGGTGCGAAGTCACCTCGACCTCGAGCAGCTCTCCGTCGGCCCTCACGTGGCGCCAGGTCCCCGAGTACCGGAGCGCGTCGCGGCGCCGGGCCACGGCCTCGTGCAAGCGAGGCCGATCATCTGCGGGGCGAATGTCGGCGATCGACATCGCCAAGAACTCGGCTCTCGAGTAACCGTAGTGGGCGACGGCGGCGTCGTTCACCTCCAAGAACCGCAACGTCTCGAGGTCGTAGACCCACATCGGCAGCGGGTTCGCCGCCAGCAGCAACGCGAACGCGCCGGCCGAGTCCTGCGCGCCGAGCGCTCGGTGCCTCTCTCCATCTGGCGCTTGCCTGTTGTCCGTGCGCATGCGTCCCCCCAAGACCGGAACGTCGCCACCACGGCACTCTCCCGGTCAGCGTACCCTCCGACCAGCACTTGTGCGGTCGCGCCGCTGGCAAAGCCCCGGCGGGGAGAGCGCCCGTCGATCCGTTCGGCGCTCCGCCGTGAGCGATCGAGCGTCGTCGCACGTCTATCGTGCCGGCGAGTAACGTCGGTGCCCTCCAACGAAATGGCAAGCACGCTGCAAAGCGGGGACACAACGCCGGGGCCCGCGGGGCGGCCGCGTTACCAAGGGAGGTGGGACGCGGCGTGGCTCGGCGTCGAGAGGCAGCGGGGACCGGATGCTCGTGACGGGCGCCGGCACCGATCCGTCCGCCGTCCCGGTCCAGCTCCGTCTGCCCCCAGCCGCTGTCGCCTCCGTTGGAACGCCAACAGTCACGCACCCGCCACAGGCTGATCGGCTTCCGGGTACCCCCCTGGGCATCGGGCACTCTTGGTAGCCGCCGGTCGACCTCGTCGGGGAGCGAGGCGAGCTCACAATCAGTCCTCTATCCTGGAGCCACTGCCGACGTGGTTCCCGGCTCCATCCCCGCCGGGGAGGCCCGGCCGTACCCCATTCACCCCCTTCACGGCCGGGCCTCCCCGGCGGCTCGGTGCGCCAGCGAGTACCGCTTCTTGGATCGATCGAAGCGATCTCGCACGTCCACCCTGCGTCGAGTAGCATTCGGCGCACTCCACGAAACGGCAAACCCGTCGCAAGGCGGGGACGCAAAGCCACGGGGCCCCAAGGGCCGGCCGGGCTACCGAAAGGAGGATCCATGCGGGTCCGTACCGAAGAAAGGCGGCGGCCACGCGGTGACCTGCGTCCGTCCCCGCGTCGGCTCTGGTGGTCGCTTGGAGTGCCCGGGGTGCTGGCCCTGGGGTTGGTCGCTTTGTGGGGTGGGACGGCCTCGGCCGCAGGCACAGGCTACGGCCCGAGTGCGCCGGTCGCCCCAACAGCGCCAGGCGGGTTCACCAACGTGGTGACCAGCCAGACCGTCCCCACCACCGGCGGCACGGTGTCGGCCACCTACAACAGCCAGAAGGTGACCGTCGCCATCCCGGCCGGCGACTTCTCGGGTCCCGTCCAGGTGTCGGTGACCGCCCCCAACCTCTCGTCGGTCCCCGGGGCCGTGGCGGCGTTCCAGATCACCTTCTCGGTGAACGGCCAGCTGGTGACCGGAACCCTGGCCAAACCCGTCACCTTCACCATGACCGACCCCTCGATCACCGCCGGCGACCGGGTCGAGATCTGGAACGGCTCGGCATGGACGCCCTAC
>JAJYWG010000451.1 GCA_021791615.1 Actinomycetes bacterium | reverse complement strand
AGCGCCCGGGGTGTCGCCGGGCAGCGGAGCCTCTTCGACCCCGAGATCCTGCGCTACGCCACCGGGGAGGCGTTCAAGAAGCTCGACCCCCGGGTCCAGGTGAAGAACCCGGTCATGTTCATCGTCCTCATCGGGACGGTGGTCACCCTGGCCGAGTCGATCGCCCACCCGACGCTCTTCGCCTGGTCGATCACGGCCTGGCTGTTCGCCACGGTGCTCTTCGCCAACTTTGCCGAGGCGATGGCCGAGGGGCGCGGCCGGGCCCAGGCCGACACGCTGCGCCGGATGCGCTCGGAGACCGAGGCGCGCCGGCTCGGGTCCGACGGGAGCGAGGAGCGGGTGGCGGCCTCGGTGCTGGCGAAGGGCGACCTCGTGGTCTGCGAGGCGGGCGACCTGATCCCCTCCGACGGCGACATCGTCGAGGGCGTGGCGTCGGTCGACGAGTCGGCGATCACCGGCGAGTCGGCTCCGGTCATCCGCGAGTCGGGCGGCGACCGCTCGGCGGTGACCGGCGGGACCAAGGTGCTGTCGGACCGCATCGTCGTGCGGATCACGGCCGAGCGCGGCAAGACGTTCATGGACCGGATGATCGCCCTGGTGGAAGGGGCCAACCGGCAGAAGACCCCGAACGAGATCGCCCTCACCATCCTGCTGTCGGTGCTGACCGTCGTCTTCATCCCGGTGGTGGTGGTGCTCCGCCCGTTCGGGCACTACTCCGGGGCCACCGTCTCGGTGGTGGTGCTGGTCGCCCTGCTCGTCTGCCTGATCCCGACCACCATCGGGGCCCTGCTGTCGGCCATCGGCATCGCCGGCATGGACCGGCTGGTCCAGCGCAACGTGCTGGCCATGAGCGGCCGGGCGGTCGAGGCGGCCGGGGACGTCCAGACGCTGCTCTTGGACAAGACGGGCACCATCACCCTGGGGAACCGCATGGCCTCGGAGTTCCATCCCGTGGGGGGGCACCGGGAGGAGGAGGTGGCCGACGCCGCCCAGCTGGCGTCGCTCGCCGACGAGACCCCCGAGGGCCGTTCCATCGTGGTGCTGGCCAAGGAGCGCTTCGGGATCCGTGAGCGCGAGCTCGCCTCGGGGCACGAGTTCGTGCCGTTCTCCGCCACCACCCGCATGTCGGGGCTGGACCTCGACGGCCGCCAGATCCGCAAAGGGGCGGCGGAGGCGGTCCGTCGGTGGGTGGCCGAGCAGGGCGGCGCCCCGCCCGACGGGCTCGACCAGGTGGTCGACGGCATCGCCCGGCAGGGGTCGACCCCGCTCGTGGTCGCCGACGGGACCGAGATCCTCGGCGTGATCGAGCTGAAGGACGTGGTCAAGGAGGGAATCCGGGAGCGGTTCGCCGAGATGCGCGCCGCCGGCATCCGGACCGTCATGATCACCGGCGACAACCCGCTCACCGCGGCGGCCATCGCCCAGGAGGCGGGCGTCGACGACTTCCTCGCCGAGGCCACTCCCGAGACGAAGCTCGACCTCATCCGGGCCGAGCAGGAGGGCGGCCGCCTGGTGGCCATGACCGGGGACGGCACCAACGACGCCCCGGCACTGGCGCAGGCCGACGTGGGCGTGGCCATGAACACGGGGACGACCGCGGCCAAGGAGGCCGGGAACATGGTCGACCTCGACTCCAACCCGACCAAGCTGATCACAATCGTGGAGATCGGCAAGCAGCTCCTCATCACCCGGGGCTCGCTCACCACCTTCTCGATCGCCAACGACATCGCCAAGTACTTCGCAATCATCCCGGCCCTGTTTGTCGCCACCTATCCCCAGCTGGGCACGCTCAACATCATGAAGCTGCACAGTCCGACCAGCGCCGTCCTCTCGGCCGTGATCTTCAACGCGCTCGTGATCGTGGCGTTGATCCCGCTGGCGCTGCGCGGCGTGAAGTGGCGTCCAAGCGGGGCCCAGGCGATCCTGCGGCGCAACGTCTGGATCTACGGCGTCGGAGGGATCGTCGTGCCGTTCATCGGCATCAAGCTGATCGACCTCTTCCTCACGGCCGTCCACTGGTACTGAGAGGACCCCGCACCATGCTCACCTACCTGCGCCGCTCCCTGCTCCTCGCCCTGGTGCTGATCGCCGTCCTCGGCTTCGCCTACGGACTGGCGGGGACCGGCGTCGCCCAGGCCCTCTTCTCGTACCAGGCGAACGGCTCGATCACGAAGCACGGCTCGGCGCTCATCGGGCAGAACTGGAACGGCTACTCCACCACCAAGATCCTCGACCCCCAGTGGTTCCACGGCCGGCCCGACCCCGACAACCCGCTTCTGGCCAACGGCAAACCGGGCGAGTCGGGCTCGGCCAACCTGGGGCCGAGGTCCACGGTGCTCCTGCAAGACGTGAAGGCGCTGGTGAAGGCCTGGCATGCCGTTGGGGTCACCCCCACCACGGACCTCGTGACCACCTCGGGCAGCGGCGTGGACCCCGACATCACGCCCCAGGACGCCCTGGTCCAGATCCCGATGGTGTCGAAGGCGACGGGCGTCGCGCCCTCCAGGCTGCGAGCCCTGATCGCCCGGGAGACCCAGGGCCCCGAGCTCGGCTTCCTCGGTTCGCCGGTCGTCAACGTCCTGGCGCTCAACGAGGCGTTGGCGAAGCTGCGGTGACCGGCTGGCTCCCGGAGGGGACGTCGGAGTGGGGCGGCATGCCCGTCGCCCGCACCGTGGCCGAGGCTGCGCCGCGCCGGCGTGCCGTGCTGACGGGGTCCCTGCGGGCCGTGCGGGAGCGCGCCAACCCGGCGCCGTGCTGCGACGCCGTGCTGGACGACGGCACCGGGACGATCACCCTGCGCTGGGTGGGGCGCCGCCGCCTGCCGGGGCTCGACTGCGGCCGGGCGGTGACGGTCGAGGGGACCGTGCTCGACCAGCACGGCCTCTTCGTGCTCTTGAACCCGCTCTACCGGTTCTGCGGGCCGGTCTCGACCCCGAACGAGTGAGGGGCCTGCTCGCGCCCGTTCAGCTCAGTCCTCCTCGTAGAGCTCGATCCGCAGGCTCGAGGGGTCGACGCCCGCCTTGCCCATGGCGTCTCGCAGCGCGGGGCTGGCCATGAACGAATGGGCGTCATCCGTCGTGGCGAAGCGCTGCACGACCAGCACGTCGTTGGGGTCGTCGACCGAGCGGTACACCGCGGCTTCGACGACGCCCCCTTCCCGTTGCACGTCGGCGACCGAGTCATAGACCTGTCGCCACGCCGAATAGTCGCTGACCTTGTGACGAACGAACGACGTTGCCATGGGAACCTCCTGCCCGGGTGATGTCGCGCACTTCGTCGACCCCCAAGTGGCCGACGGCCACGTCTTAGCACGTAGTCCGCTGTGAAGTGACTGTGCGGCGGGGCCGAAAGTTGTGTGCCTGCGTCATGTTCTCCAAGCCGAACGCTGAAAAGGACGGCTGGGCAAAGAGTGAGCAACCGACCAAATGGAGCGGCTAACGTGCCGCAGCGTTCGGTGCAAGATGCGCATGGAGAAAGGTGGGACATGCCAAAGATTGTCCTCGTTCACGACGTCGAAGACGTCGACAAGTGGTTGAGCCACAAGGCGGAGCGAGCCGGCGCCATCGCCAGCATGGGTGCGACGAGCGTGGTCGACTGCGTCGCGCAGGACGGGAGCAAGACGGTCGCCGTCACCGCCGACGTCCAGGACGTTGAGGCAGTCGTCGCCGCCACCGCCTCGCCCGGGCCCGAGCTGATGGACGCCATGCAGCGGCACGGCGTGCGTCCACCCGTC
>JAJYWG010000181.1 GCA_021791615.1 Actinomycetes bacterium | reverse complement strand
TCCTGAGCAGCCTCGACAGCATTCCTCAGGACGTACTCACTGGCGGTCTCTCCGTGGGCGTCGGCGGCAGCTCGAAGCACCGTGTCTTGAGCTGGGGTCAAGCGGAGATTGAGCCGCTCACTCTTCGCAGCCATGAGGGGACTGTACACCATTTGACGTACAGTTCAATCGCAGCTCTCCTAGCTGGGCATTTGGCGACGCCAGCCTGCCGATGCGCTTTGCTCACGGTGTCTTCGGCTTGGCCCGGCTGTCCCGGTCCTCTGGCCAGCGCTTCGCTGCGGCGTCGGAGGCATCACCTGTCGGGTGTCCTCGAACGTCGGCATGGCACTCGCCCGCACGAAAACGCCGGCGCAGACGATGGCCCGCAACGGGCGCTGTCGTGTTGGTGATCGCCGCCGCGGGAGCCTTGATCAGCGCGGACGTTTTGATCGCCAGCTTCGGGCACACGCAGGCAATTTCGTCTTGCACATGGGCGGCACCGGAGCCCCTCGCCCTGAACGCCGGCCGGGAGACACATGTGGCGAGGGAAAGACTCGCCGTCTACGTCACCCTGAACGTCCAGTACGCGACCTCGACTCCGTCCCTCTCGCCCTCGAGGCGCGCCACCTCCGACCACGAGAACCCGCGTGTTTCCATGAGCCTCTTCAGATAACCAATGTCGCCGGAGGTCCCAAAGAAGATGAGCATTCGCCCGCCCTGCTCGAGGTGCGATCGGGCCTCAGCGAAGAACTGGGTCATCGCCCGATAGTTCTCGTCGGTGGTCGCGGCCTCGGCGAGGTCCCGCGGCCGGAACCAGCGAAACGGGGGGTCGAAGACCATCATGTCGAAAGACTCGGGGACCTCTGAAAAGACGTCGCTCGCTCGGACGTCTATGCGATCGGCTACACCGTTGCGCTCGGCATTCGCACGAGCAGTCCGAACTGCCTCGGGGTTGACGTCGACCGCTACCACGGAAGCACCCTTGGTCGCGGCCAGGATCGCGTTGACCCCGCAGCCGGTCCCCATGTCCAACACACGCTCGCCTTTTTTTGCCTCGTCGAGCACCGCTCTGCCGAGGAGGTGGGAGGTCGGGGTGATCGGTTGGACCGAGGGTGGGACGATCAGCGAGAGGCCGAGATAGTCGATGACCTCCTCCTCACGGGAGCAGCTGGCGGCATAAGCACGCTCGTGCCAGGCTCGGATCCGCTCGACCTCGTCGGGGGGAAGGGTTGGCACGAAGGAACCCGACGCAGCGTCGTCTGGGGCCATCCCCAATCATAAAGGAGAGGGGAGCACCTGACCCAGAACGCCGGCGACGGGTCACTTGCCGACTGGCTCGATGCGCTCGCTCGTCCCACTCGGTCCAGTGAGCGGTAGAAGGGGCCTCGTAGAAGGACTCGAGCACAAGGGCAAGCAGCTCGTGCTGGTGGTAAGCCAATCTCGGGGCACGCCCTCGTGCTCCTCTTCCCTTGGAGATCGCCGGGATCACCTAAGGACGTTCGATCCTGCTGCGGAACCCGGCAACCGTGATCTCTACGACGCGGTCATGGCCCCATTGCAGCAACGGGTGAGACAAGCGATCAGCGAGTCGCATGACTCGCTGCTTCATTTCGACCACCCACGCGACTTCAGCCCAGGTCTGCCCATCTTCGGGACGCAGTCGGATCTGGGCCCCCCCGACGAGATCCCCGCTGACCTCCGCGTCGATGGACCGGGCCGGTTCAGTGCCAATGACCTCCACACGGAGCTCCATGCGATATGGAAGTGGCGGCTTGACGACTCCGTGGAGGACCGTGCCCTTTGAAAGGCCAGTACCTTCGATCCGCAGGTCGGAGAGCCAAGGCCACCAGTCCTCGAACTGGTCGAATTCCTGAATCCTCTCCCACAGCCGATGCGGCTCCAGTTCGAACCGGAAACCACGTCGATAGGTGATGACGGGAGCACGCATCGTTCGAGGTTACGCAAGCCGCGGGTCCACCCCGAGAGCCTTGGCCGGGCAATTGTTGATGATCGCCCTATGATTGCGGTAGATCGTCACGAACAGACCTGCCCCAGACCGCCGGCCCGAGCGGCTGGCCAGCGACATGGCGGAGGGCCAGGTTGACAGGCTCGGTCTTGATGCGGCGCAGCGGTCCATGACTGCCCGGAGGTAGGTGTCCTCGATCTCGATCCCTCGTGGGATCGTTACTGTGCGGGCACCACGCCGGGTGCGCGCGCAACATTTCAGTCGCCTTCGTGTGGCAGGAGGCAGTCCAGCGGCGCTCTTACGTGCCGGGAGCGAAGTCAGCCACCGCGCTGGCCAGATAGCGCTTGAGGATCTCCGCCTGGCTGTCCGGATCCTGTCGCCCAAGGCGCGTCCGGGTCCCCTGCGTGATTTGCTGGCCGCTCCCGAGGCACCCGTTGATCTCGAGCACGCTGTCTCCCCAGCGAAACCTGACGATACGAGCGGAGAGCGTGCCCGGGGGAACAGCCACGACCGTCGTGCCTTGTTCCTGCAGCTCCGCGACCGCGACATCGAGCACTGGACCAAGTGAAGCCAGCACTTCGTCTCTTCGGATGCCGTGTTCATGGACTCGCCGGCGAAGGCGCTCTTGCACCTCTGAGGGCGGCACGAACGCCTCACGTTGCTCTGACCTTCGCCGAGGAATGCCACGAGGCCGAGAAATGCCACGAGAGGTGAGCGGTGCGTACCTGGTCCAGCCGCGGACCGGGCGGCGCCACCGCGGCCGACCCGGATGATGTCGCCTCCTCGAACGCCCCATGTACGCCTGGCCGGGGTCGAAGACGCCGACGATCCAACGCGGAACCGGCAGATGCACCCGGTCGACCATGCGCTGAGGAAGCCGCATGGGGCCACACTACTCACCTCGTCCTTCCGCGTGCCGGTGGAGCGTCGCCGGCCCGTCACCGAACCAGCGGTCTGCACCGCCGCCGACACGGTCGTCTGGGTAGATCCACCCAAGGGCGCGGTGGTGCGCCAGGTGATCTGGCGCACCCTGAAGAGGGTCGTGCTCCGCAAGGAGCTGTGGAACGGCAACCGAGAGCGCCTTCGAGACGTCCGCGAGAGGTACGACGCCGCGATGGCAGACGAGCGCTCGCGCGCCATCCCTCCCTCTCCCCCATCGCCGGAAGCGACTGCTTCGCGACCGGGCTCGTTGATCGCGCTTCTGTTGGTGCGTTCTGCCGGTGGAGGTGCCGCCAGTGCCGATCACATGATCACGAGCTCGACGCGTGGCTCGAGACGGTGCATGTCGTGGGCGTCGCTGGTCGCGACCCGATGGCGGCGGGATCGGGCACAGAGGACCACCGTGGCGTCGATCACGTCGTCGCCACCTGCCACGCCCAGGAGCTGCCCCGCGGCACGGGCTCCATGGTCGTCCAAGCCGACGATGGCGCAGGAGCCCGATCCGAGGAGCCGGGAGAGGTTGGCTTGGCGCCGCCCGTCTCGCCGCACCTGGCCGATGACGCCGGCGGGGATGCACAGCCGTTCGCCGCGTTCTCGGGCCCGGGCCACAAGCGCGACCGCCCGGCGCTGACCTCGCTCGAACGCGACGAGCGTTCCGGCGTCGAGGGTGATCCCTACCGCCAACCGGCCTCGCCGTCGATCCGATCGCGCTCTGCGTCGGTCAGGCCGGACTTCCGGAGATAGTAGGCACGCAATGGGGCCAGAAAGTCATCGTGACCAGGGCAAATGGTCGCGAGAGCCCGGTGTGGTCGTGTTACTACGCGACGCTGTGACCTGGGACTACGCGGT
>JAJYWG010000042.1 GCA_021791615.1 Actinomycetes bacterium | reverse complement strand
GAACTCACCACGCGTCTTCGGCATGGGGAAATTCTCCCCGATCCCGGAAGGAAACGCGAATCGACGGTGGCATGTCGGCCGGCGACCGACTGGTGGTTACTGACCCACGCTCCTAGTGGCGACGTACCCCGGGGTAATGGTGTTGACCCTGATCCCCTGCGCTCCGAGCTCGGTGGCGAGGCCCTTGCTGTAGCTCACGAGCGCCGCTTTTGCTGGCCCGTAGGCGGGCGAGGACGGGTGCGGCCGCTTCCACTGGAGCGAGGAGACGTGCACGATCGAGCCGGAGCCTTGAAGGACCATCCCGGGTACCAGGGCGCGATCGATCCGTACCGCGGAGAGGAGGTTGGTGGCGAGGCTCTGGTCCCAGTCCGCGTCGGTGAGGGCGAGCACCCCGCCGGGCTTGGCGAACGACGAGCCGACGAAGTGCACGATCGCGTCGACCCCGCCGAGCTGCTCGGCGACCGCCCGGCCGATCGCCACCGCCCCGGTCGTCTCACTGACGTCGGCGGCCACCGCCGGGAGGCCGAAGCCATCAGGGATGCTCCGGGCGGCCACGAGCACCCGAGCACCCATTTCGGCCAGCAGCTGCGCGGTGGCCGCGCCCATGCCGTGCGTGCCGCCGGTCACCAGCACCCGACGGTCGTCCGGCCCCCGACGGTCGCCGGTCATGACGAGCGGCCCAGCTCGCTCGACGCCCAGTCCGGGGTCGGCTGGTTGGCCACCACGACCAGCTGGGCGATCGCCTCGGTGCTGCTGGTGGTGCTGGTGGTGCTGGTGGTGGTGAAGTAGAGCGTGAGATCGAGCGGGTCAGGCAGACCGGACTTGTCGAAATCCCCGGTCGTCCGGGCGGTCAGGATCGTGGTCTCGTACTGCGCTCGGGCGTCGAGGATCTCGAGACGGACCGAGTCGGCGATGATCTCGCGCTCGAGCCAGGCCCGGATCGCCGCGACGCCGCAGAACTCCCGTCGGATGTCGTTGACGAGGGCGTCGCCGGCGAAGGCCGCGATCGCCTGCTCGCCGTCGGAGCGGTTCACTGCCTCGACGAAGCGCTCGACAGCTCGGGGAAGCCCGGAGATGGGGATCTGGTTGGTCATGTCCCCACAGTGCGGTCTCCCCCAAGGCGAGAGTCAACCCCTCGGCGCCAAGTTCTTGACCCTCCCCCGGGTGGAGGGTCAAGACTGCGCCCATGAGCACGCGACTCAGCATCGGGGACTTCGCGCTGGTCACCCGGCTCACCATCACGACCCTGCGCCACTACCACCGCATCGGGCTCCTCGAGCCGGCGGACGTCGATCCCTCGACCAACTACCGGTACTACACGCTCGACCAGGTCCCGACCGCTCTCACCATCCGCCGCTACCGCCAACTCCAGATCCCCGTCGAAGACGTCGGCGCGCTCCTTGCCACCGCCGACGGAGCGACGCGCGATCGACTGCTGCATGAGCACCTGGGGCGGATGCACGCGCAGCTGCAAGCGACCCAGGACGCCGTCAGCGCACTCCGGGCCCTGCTCACCCAACCCCGATCCGAAGTCGAGATCGTCCGCCGCCGCCTCGAGCCGTCCCACGCCATCGCCGAGTCGAGCATCGTCGACCACGACAGCCTCGTCTCGTGGTGGACGGGGGCTATCGCCCGCCTCCGAGAGCAGAGGTCGGGTCTCGGCGAGGGTGACCCAGTCCTGGGGGGCCTGTTCGACCACGACCTGTTCACCCACGGGCGCGGCCGCGCCACCGTGTTCAAGCCAGTCGCAGAGCCCCGACCCGGCTCGGTCGTCGTGCCCGGCGGTACGTTCGCCGCGGCCGTCCACCACGGTCCCCACGCCACGATCGACCTCACCTACGCCGCCCTCGGCACCCACCTCACGGAGCGCGCGGAAGTGGGCACCGCGCCCGTGCTCGAGCGCTACCTCGTCTCGGGCCTCGACACCCCCGACCGCGCCCAGTGGCAAACCGAGATCTGCTTGCCGGTCCACGAGCAGGCCACCACACCCGGCAGCTGAGCGATCCAACGCGCGAGCCTCCGGGAAACCCAGGCCGGTTCACTCTGCTTCCTCGGCCTCATGTTGATGCGCGTCGCCGAGCGCGCCACCGGGGACAGCTGGCGGAACCTGCGGCGCGAGCTCGACCGCATGCACCTCGGCACCTTCCAAGGACCGGCGGGCGTCATCACTCAGCGCACCGAGACCTCACCACGCCAGCGCGAGATCCTCCGTGACCTGGGCATCGCCGAGCCGCCGGTCGTCCTCGAGCTCTCGACACCCCACCGACGCAGGGGAAAGAGGACCGCGCAGGCACTACACGCGACCCGGCCCTCTCGTGTCGCGCCTGTTGAACGACCAGATCAGTGGACTCCTTCACCTACAACTGTCGAACTCGGGGGACGCGATTGTTGCTTATGCAATGACGATACGGATTTCGGAACCCCATTGTCCATGGGTCACTGCCGCCGTGGGACGCGACGGACAGGTTCACTCGTGAGGGTGTCGCCTTCGGGGCTTGCGAGCTGGCGCTCCAGGTCGGTGAAGGCAGCGATGATCTCGGGCGCTTCGAAGGCTCGGTTGCGGCGACCGACGGTCACCTGCTTCAAGATGCCTGCCTCGACGAGGCGTGAGATGGCCTCGTTCGTCTGGATGAAGCTTCGGGAGATCGTCTCGGCTGCGCTGTTGACGGTGACGACGGGCGCGCCGACGAGGGCACCGAGGAGGAGGTCGGCTGCCGAGCGGGCACGGACTCGGCCGAGGCGTTCCCGCCACGACGCTTCGATGGCACGGGCGCGCTCCTCGAAGCTCGACGCATCATCGACGGCCCGCTTGCACGCAGTGGCAAAGCGTCCCATCCAGAGGTTGATGCCTTCGCTTGCTGCCTTGCCCGATGCGGGTCCCCGGTACCTGGTCGCTTCGAGACCACCGACGTAGTCCTGAGCCCAGGTCGCAAGGACGAGCGACACGGGAGGAAGGACATGGGGGGCCGCGCCCCGACGTCGGAAGATGAGGTGTACGAGGGCTCTTCCCGTCCGACCGTTGCCGTCCACGAAGGGGTGGATCGTCTCGAACTGAGCGTGCGCGATGGCAGCCTGGGCGACAGGGGGAAGCGAGTCGTCGTTGGCGAAGGCGACGAGGTCTGCCACGAGGTCGGCGACGTACTCCGGCGGTGGAGGGACAAAGGCAGCGCTGCAGGGGTTGTAGGCGCTCCCGCCGATCCAGTTCTGCTGTTCCCGGAACTTCCCGGCGTAGCGCTCCAGTCGCGTCTTGGCGAGGAGACGCTGGTGGACATCGAGCACCAGCTCCACCGTGATCGGGTCTCCTGCATCGACGTGCTCGATGGCGAAGACCATGGCGTCGATGTTCCCGAGGACCTCGACGGCCGTGACGTCGGACGGGTCGTCGCCAAGACCTCTGGCAGCTTCTGCCCGCAGAAGTCGTCGTGCTCCGATCTCCAGTCCTTCGATCCGGGACGAGGCGACGGACTCCGCACGCAGCAGGATGCGGGCGAGTGCCTCGGTATCGACGAGGCTCGTCGCTTCGGCGTTCAGGCGAGCGATGGCAGCTTCGGCATCCGCGATGTCGGCCGCGACCTCACCGTCGATGGTGAACGCCCGTCCGACGAGCGGGTCGGGCACGTAGGCTTCGTACTCGCACCCGCGGTTGTCCTTGCGGGACGGGCCGGTGTAGTCGTTGATCCAGCGGCGGCGGATAACCCGAGACATGGTTGCTCCTTAGATAGGGTTATCATACAACCCTAAATACAGCTCTGGAGTAT
>JAJYWG010000397.1 GCA_021791615.1 Actinomycetes bacterium | reverse complement strand
GGTGGCGATGTCGGTGCCGAACATGAGCAGGACGATGAGGGCCGGCGTCGTGACGAAGATGCCGGCGAGCACGACCCCGCCGGCCAGGAAGACCGGGATGCCGATCTTGCGGGCCAGCATGGTGACCACGAACGTCTTCATGCGCTGGTAGATGCGCCGGCTCCCCTGGACGGCGGCCATGATCTCGCCGAGCCCGGCACGGGTGAGCACCATGCTGGCGGCCGCCTTGGCCACGTCGGTGGAGTCGGCGACCGCGATGCCGACGTCGGCCTGGCGCAGGGCAGGCGCGTCGTTCACGCCGTCCCCCGTCATGCCGACCACGTGGCCCGCCTTCTGGAGCGCCTCGACCAGGGTGAACTTGTCCTGCGGGAGCACCCCGGCGAAGACCTCGAAGCCGGAGATGGCCGCAGGGCCGACCCCCTCGTGCAGCGTCCCCGGAGGGGCCACCGCCCCGGTGATGCCGACCTTCGTTGCGACCGCCCGTGCGGTGTCCTCGCCGTCCCCGGTCACGAGCAGCACCTTCATGCCGCTCGCATGCAGGCGGTGGATCAGCTCGGCGGACTCGGGGCGCGGCGGATCGGCCAGCGCGACCAGGCCGGTGAGCTCCAGGCTCGCGCCGTCACCTGCCGCCACCGCGAGGACCCGGGAGCCTCCTGCCGAGAGGCGCTCGACGTCGGCCGACGTGCTCGGGTCCGTCTCGCGGACGAGCGCGGACAGGACCGCGGGGGCACCCTTCACCACCCGGAGGACCTTGCCGTCGTCGCGCACGGTCGCCTCCGAGCGCTTGGTCGCCGGGTCGAAGGGCACGAAGGTCTCCCTCGCCGATCCGTCGGGAAGGCCGCGGGCTCGGGCGGCGACGAGGATGGCGAGGTCGATGGGGTCCTGGGTCGCCTCGTCGGAGGCGAGGGCGGCGAGGCGCAACAGCTCGTCGGAGCTCGTCGAGCCCCGGGGCTCGAGAGCCTCGACGCTCAGGCGGTTCTGGGTCACCGTGCCGGTCTTGTCGAGGCAGACGACGTCCATGGTGGCGGCGTCCTCGATGGCGGAGAGCCGGGTGACGAGGATCCCGTTCTGGGCGAGCCCCTGGGCGCCCAGGGTGGCCGACATCGTGAACATGGCGGGCAGCGCCACGGGAACCGAGGCCACGAGGAGCATGAGGCCGAAGGGGAGCATGTCGAGGAACGACCTGCCTTCGACGCCCCAGTACACGAACACCGCGGCGGCGAGGGCGACGACCACGGCCGCGAGGTACTTGGCGATGCGCACGATCAGGATCTCGAGGCGCCGAGGCGCCTCGGCCACCCGGACCAGCTCGGCCGTCTTGCCGAAGTACGTGCGCGTCCCCGTCGCGCTGACCACGCCGCTCGCCTCGCCCCGGGCGACGAGCGAACCGGAATGGGCGGTGGCGCCCGGCCCCTTGCCGACCTGCGCCGACTCGCCGGTGAGCTGGGACTGGTCGACCTCGATCGTGCCGTCGGCGAGCTCGACGTCGGCGGGGACGATGTCTCCCACCCGCAGGTGGATCACGTCGCCGGGCACGAGCCCTGCGGCGGGGATCTCCTGCCACGTGGCGTCGCGGCGCACCCGCGCGGTCACGTTGAGCCGCTGGCGTAGAAGGCCGAGCGCGCGCTGCGCCTTGTTCTGCTGGAAGAACGAGAGGCCGGCGTTGAACACGAGCAGTGCCGCGATCACGACCGCCTCCACCCAGTTGCCCAGGTACAGCTCGATGCCGATGGCCACCTCGAGCATCCAGGGGACCAGGCCCCAGAAGCCGCGGGCGAGCGCCAGCGCCCGGTTCGCGCGCGCCTCGGCGACGGCGTTGGGGCCCGACACCTCGAGACGCTCGGCGGCTTCGGCGCTGCTCAGCCCACCGAGGGTGGTCGTGGCAGCTCCCGCCTCGGGTCCGGGTGCGATGACTCGGGGGTCGTCGGATGTCAGCACAATGATCCTCTCCTCCACGCCAGCCCCAAGTCGCGCTCAGCGATCGGGGTGCCGGTCGTCGGTGTGCGGATCGAACGCTGGCAGCGGCAGACGGAGCGGCGCGCTCGCGGCGACCGAGGAGATCATGGTCGTCGTCTCGAGATATCCCTGCCGGAACGCGGCCGGTTCCATGTCCAGCCGTGCGTCGTCGGATCCGGCCAGGGCAGCCCCACGGAGGCGGGCTTCTGCGGCCTTCACCACGCCGGCGTAGAAGTCCCGCTCCGGCGAGCCGTTCCCGGCCGCGGCGGCACGTTCCCGCGCCTCGTCGATCAGCTGGCGCAAGGCGGCCGACAGCATTGCAGAAGAGCCCTGAGTCATCGCACGACCTCCTATGGGGATTCGACCTGCTGGCTCGAGCCTGTCACCATGATCCTGGTGCGGGGCGCGCTGCCGGCCCCAGGGACGAACGACCTTGGTCCGGGGCCCCTGCCCGGCTCACGCTGGGGCGTGCGAGGTGGCGAGGAGGCAGCAGGTGCGTCTCGGGATCTTGACCGGTGGAGGCGACTGCCCGGGGCTGAACGCCGTGATCCGGGCGGTCGTGCGCAGCGCCGAGGGCTGCTACGGCGACACCGTCATCGGCTACCGCCACGGCTGGCACGGAGTGGCCGAAGGCGACAGCGTCGAGCTGACCGGCGCGTCGACCCATGCGGTCCTCGACACCGGCGGCACCATGCTCGGAACCTCCCGCTACCACCCGGCGTCCCACGAGGGGGCGGTCGATCGCGTCGTCGACACGCTGGAAAGAGACCGGATCGGCGCTCTGCTCGTCGTCGGCGGGGACGGGACGCTCGGGGCGTCGCGGCCCATCGCCGAGCGAGGCGCACGCTTGATCGGGATCCCGAAGACGATCGACAACGACGTGCTGATGACCGAGCGCAGCGTCGGCTTCGACACGGCGCTGTGGATCGCCACCGAGGCGGTGGACCGGGTCCACACCACCGCCGAGAGCCACGACCGGCTCATGGTCGTCGAGGTCATGGGGCACCGGTCCGGGTGGCTGGCCGTCGGGGCGGGGGTCGCCGGGGGCGCGCATGTCATCCTTGCCCCCGAGGAGCCCTTCGACATCGGAGAGGTCGCCGCGTCGCTGCGCCATCGCCACCAGCGGGAGAGCTTCTCGATCGTGGTCGTCGCGGAAGGCGCCGTTCCCGTGCCCGGCACCTTGGACTTCGCTCCGGTCGAGGGTCCCACGGGCACCATCACCGCAGGCGCCATCGGAGAGCGGGTGCGTTCGGAGCTGGCGAGCAGGACCGGGTTCGAGAGCCGGCTGGTGGTGCTCGGGCACGTCCAGCGCGGAGGGTCGCCCACGCCGGCGGACCGCCTGCTCGCGACGCGCTTCGGGGTCGCTGCCGTCGACGCGGTGCACGATGGGGCGGCCGGGGTCATGGCGGCGCTCGCGGGCGACGCGATCCGCTTCGTCGGTCTCGACGAGGCCACCTCGGGGATCAAGATGGTGCCCAAGGACCTTCTCCACGTCGCCAGGGCGCTCCTCGTGTGACGCGAGCCGAGAGGCGAGGGAAGCAGGCAGTGTCGCTGCCCGAACCCGAGACGGGCGCCGCTGGACAGCCATCGGTCACGCCCCTGGGTGGAGGGGCTCGTGCACCCGTTGGAGGAAGCGCCGGTGGTGGCGGCCGGCGAGGTCGAGGTGGCGGTAGACGGTGAGCTTCACCCAGTCCTCGACGAACACCCAGACGAGGCAGTAGATCCAGACGAAGCCGATCTGGGACCACGCGATGGGCGTGACGAGCCCGAGGCCGAAGCCGACGAGCAGGGTGGCCAGGGATTTCG
>JAJYWG010000009.1 GCA_021791615.1 Actinomycetes bacterium | reverse complement strand
CGCGAGGCCGTGCGAACTCAGGAGCAACTCCGTGAAGCGGAGTCATGGGAGAAGCGGTTCGCGATCGCAGAGGCCGCGCTGGTCCGACGTCTCGATTCGGGTCGCGTCGTCGACTCGGAGGTTGCCTTCGTGTGGCAACAGATGGGGGTGAGCAGAGGGCGGGTCCGGGTCGAGCGGCTGGCGAGCGAGGTCGGCTGGAGCCGCAAGCGGCTGTGGTCCCGGTTCCGATCCCAGATCGGCCTCACCCCCAAGCGTGCGGCGCAGCTCGTCCGCTTCGACCACGCGGCGCACCTTCTCGCCGCTGGGCAGAGCGCCGCTTCGGTGGCAGCCGACAGCGGCTACGTCGACCAGTCCCACCTCCACCGAGACGTCGTGGCCTTCGCCGGGGTCACGCCCGCGGCAGTTGCCCGGGCGCCGTTCCTGGCGGTCGACGACGTCGCCTGGGCTGCGGGGGGCGCGGCATTCGCGACGTGACGTGAACCCGGCGTAAGCAGCTGACGGCTCTATCAGGAGCTGCTGACGGCGGGCAGTGGAACATTTCTCCAAGACACCTGACGCTGGGCCTGCGACGTTGGTCCCCATGCTCGGTACGGTTCCCGCACGCATGCCCGGCCGCCCAGACGCTGGTCGAGCCCGGGGGCGAAGGCTGGGCCTCGCTCTCCAGCTGGGCCGGGAAGCGGACCGCGTTTGGGTTCGGCGGAGCTCGAGATGGCAGTGACGGTCGCCCACGGGCCCGCCATCGAGGCCCGTGGCCTCGTGAAGCGCTATGGCAAGCTCCAGGCGCTCGCCGGGATCGACCTCGTGGTCCGGCGGGGCGAGGTGTTCGGGTTCCTCGGCCCAAACGGGGCGGGCAAGACGACCACCCTGCGGATCCTCGCCACCTTGACGCGCCCCGACGGAGGCACGGCCCGGGTCCTCGGCCACGACGTGGTTGGCGAAGCCGAAGCGGTTCGGGCCCGCATCGCGCTCACCGGCCAGCTCGCCTCGCTGGACGAGGGTCTGACCGGGCAGGAGAACCTCCTGCTGGTCGGTCGGCTCCGTGGGTTGTCTCGGCGCGCCTCGCGGCAGCGGGCAGAGGCGCTGGCAGAGCTCTTCGAGTTGCGCGACGCGTCGCGTCGGTTGGTGCGTGGCTACTCGGGTGGGATGCGCCGGCGTCTCGACATCGCCGCCAGCCTGGTCGTGACCCCCGAGCTGCTGTTCCTGGACGAGCCGACCACCGGGCTGGACCCACACAGCCGCAGCCAGGTGTGGGGGCTCGTGCGTGAGATCGCCGCGGCCGGGACGACGGTGCTGCTCACTACCCAGTACCTCGAGGAGGCAGATCAGCTGGCCGAGCGGATCGCGGTCGTCGACGGCGGCCGGATCGTGGCCGAGGGGACGAGCGCCCAGCTCAAGGCCAAGGTCGGCTCGGGCGGCCTCCACGTCCGGTTGCTCGATCGCCGGCAGCGGCCCGAGGCACAGGCCGTGCTCGGCGCCGCCCTGGGCACGGTGGTCCACCTCCTCCCCGATCCGCACGCCCTGTCCGCCCGCTTCCCGCCCGAGCTGCAGCCGACCGAGGTGGGTGCGCTGGTCGGTCGGGCCATGACCGAGCTGTCGAGAGCCCATGTCGCGGTGGCCGAGATCGCCCTCGGCCACCCCAGCTTGGACGAGGCGTTCCTGGCCCTCACCGGCCGGCCCGGTGCCGGGTCTTCGACCGACCAGGAGGACGCGAACCAGTGACCACCACGGCCGCCGCTTCTGCCGTCGCCCACCCCGCCCGAGAGGCGTCGCGCCAGGACCTGTTGCTGGCGCCCTGTGCTTCGCCCCGACGACCTGGCGCGCTGGCGGCGTCGGTCGCTTTCGGATGGCGAGCGATGCTCAAGATCAAGCACGAGCCCAAGCAGCTCGTGGACGTGACCGCCGTCCCCGCGCTCCTCACGCTCCTCTTCACCTACCTCTTCGGCGGCGCGCTCGGCGGATCACCCCGCCACTACCTCACGCTCCTTGTGCCCGGGACCATGGTCATGGGCGTCACCATCGTCACCATGTACGGCGGCGCCCGACTTGCCGACGACCTCAGCACCGGCGTGTTCGATCGCTTTCGATCCTTGCCAGTCTGGCGGGGAGCGTTCGTGGCCGGCGGCCTGCTCGCCGACGTTGGGCGCTACTTCCTCGCCGCCGGCATCGTCGCCACGCTCGGCGTGGCGATCGGCTACCGACCCGACGGTGGGGCTCCCGGGGTCCTCGCCGCGATGGCCCTCGTCGTCGCCTTCGGGGTCTCCTTGTCGTGGGTGTGGACCATCGTCGCCCTCCTGATCCTCGACTCGGCCACCGTCATGAGCCTGGCCAGCATCGTCGTGTTCCCCTCACCTTCGCCAGCAACGTCTTCGTCCCAGCCCGCACCATGCCCGGCTGGCTGCAGGCTTTCGTCGCCGCCAACCCGGTCAGCCACCTTGCCAGCGCGGCCCGCGCCCTCATGAACAACACCGGCGGAGCCGGTGGCCCCGTGATCTGGTCCCTCGTCGCCTCTGGAGCTATCACGGTTGTGTTCGCGCCAATCGCGCTCCGCCTCTACGGCAAGCGAGGATGACGATCCACCAGCGGGATCGTGGCGCGCGCCGACCAGCAAGGCGGTGGTCAATCGTTGAGGGCGGTTCAGGCGCGCCTTGGTGGGTCAATGGCGTCGTCACGCAGGCTGGCACGGAACCTCGCGTCGTAGCCATCGCCAAGTGCTTCGAGGGCGGCGGTGCAGTCGCCGGTGTAGGCCGGTCCGTGCATGGTGGCGATCGTCCGAAGCGCGAGTTGCGCGAGGCCGCGGATCCTCGGTGCGGTCGACGCTGTGAGGGCGGTGGGGTGGAAACGGTCTTCGCCCTCGAGCGCGGGGGTGACGATCTCGTCCTCGCTCGTCGGCTGGACTCGGCCCGGGATGGTGAAGAGGTCGCCAGCGAAGAGGGTGGCGGTCGTCGTCTCGAAGAGCAGTCCCGCTTCCCGTCCGTGGGGGAGCTGCGGCGTGTCGATCCACGTCACGCGTTTTGCGCCGAGCTCCAGTGACGCCCCGTCGGCAAGCGAGTGCGGTTGGCGGTCGGCCATGTCGTTGAGCGAGACGTTCACGCCGAGCGTCCCGTGGACCACGGTGGCTCTCGGGGCGAGGGCCAACCAGTCGTTCATGGCGCCGCACTCGTCGGCCTCGAGGTGGCCGAAGCTCACCTCATCGGGTTCGGTCCGGCGGCGCCACCGTGCTGCCTCCTCACGTGATGGCCGGTCGGGCGGAGAGGCCGCCGAACTTGTCGTCGTTGAGGAGCAGGTAGATGCGGGTGATCCGGCCGTCGTGCTGCTCGCCGGTGAGGACGAGCGGCATGCCACCGTCGATCTCGACGAGGAGCGCGGCTGCCCCGTTGACCGTCGCCTCTCGGAGGGCGGTCACCTCGCCGCGACGTGCGAGGTTGATGGCGAGACGAGCCACTCGGTCTGCGCCGACGACGGGGTGGCGTGCGGCATGGTGATCGGGACCGCCGTCGCTCACGAGCACGACGTCGGCGTCGAGCAGGTCGAGGGTCTGGTCGAGGTCGCCGGCGCTGACGGCGGCCAGGAGCCTGCGCAGGAGGCCGGGGTCGAGGCGTTGTGGCGGTGCGGGGCGTTCTTCGCGCAGCCGGCGCCGCGCCCTGGCGGCGATCTGGCGGCAGGCCGCCTCGCTCTTGGCGGTGGCCGAGGCGATGAGCGCGTAGGGCTCGCCGAAGACCTCGGCGAGCAGCCACACGGCCCGCTCGGTCGGGCTGAGGCGGTCGAGCAGCAGCAAGAAC
>JAJYWG010000379.1:7922-22706 GCA_021791615.1 Actinomycetes bacterium | reverse complement strand
ACCATGGCTTCCGGCTCGGCGGCCAGGAGGCGACGCAGTCGAACAACCCAGACAGAAAACCAGATCTGATCTGGACGTTTCCAGCGCGCTCGGAGGGATTCGAACCCCCAACCTTCTGATCCGTAGGAAGGTCCCGTGGTCCCAGCCGGACCCTCTCGTTGCACCCACCAGGCGAGAAAGTCTTGGTCAGCCTCGGTGAGCCCCTGCGAGGCTGTCCCGGTCGGTCGTTCCCATCGCAGTCTGTCCTGCGCCGCCCGTTACAAATCGCGTTACAAGTTCGCTGCCAGCCCGGAGTAGGCCGCCAGTCGGCTCAGGACGCACGACCTTCTGATGTCGGCTCAGACGCTCATGCGCCTCCAGGGGCACCATCAACGCTGGCACGGCCTCGGGGCGCGGGGGCTCGGGCGCCCCCGTGCTCCGCGTCGGCTTCCGGATCGGTGGGCTTACGCGCCCGGCCGATTCCGGCGGGGCCTGCAGATGTCAGGTCGGTCGCTTCGACCGGGTGCCGACATCCCATGGCGTGTCAGTGTGCCAGCCTCGGTACAGCTTCTCATCGATGACCTTGAGGACCGTAGGGATATCATCGTCATCCAAGATGAGCTGTCCGTTCACGAGCATCCGGGCGGCATCGAGGTTCTGGTGCTCCATCTCGGCCCGCAGAGTGGCGACATCGAAAGCGCGATTGAAGACGCCGCGCTCATACATGCCCCTAAGCTGGGTGGCGAGCCGCCCACCCTTGCCGCATAGCTTGGTCAGCCGGCTTGCAGTGGCGGCGTCGAAGGGTAGGGCGTCGACGGCCGCCTTGCTCCAGCCGGGCCTACGCTCCACCATCGCGTCGATGTCGCGGAAGATGCTCTCGAAGGCACCGAGGTCGAGCACGGCGATGGCAGTATCCGTGACGACCATGTCGAATGAGCGCTCGAAGACAAGCAGCGGTCCCTCAATCCGGCTGAGCCGGTCACCGAAGTTGGTCAGCAGCCTGCCTGAGAGCCCCGCCTTGTACGGGTTCCACCGGTCGACGAAGGCGACGCGAGAGGCCGGGTTGTTGCCGACCACGGCCGCATAGAAGGTGAACGACTGGTTCTTGAGGTCACGGGAGTTCAGTTCCGGGAGCGACGACGCGTCTGCCAGAACCGTGCGAGCCCCCGGATCGACCTCGACCTGCGGCGGCTCGGCCGGCGCATCTGCGGGTCGGCGGCCCCGGCGCGGCTCCGGGCGATGGGCGACAAGCGCGTCGGTTGGCACGAGGACGTACTGCGAGGCGCCGTCGTGGTCGAGATCGTCGGCGTACGCCACCGCGGTGCGCTCGGCAATCGCCGTCAAGGTCGCCTGGCAGATTGCCCGCAGCTCGTTGGCGACGTCGTTGTTCATGGCGATGCGGTGGCCCTTGTAGTTGCGACCGGACCGCTGCGCCACGACGAGCGTGACAGCGCCGCTCGTATCGATGGCGGCTGGATCGAAGGCGGGCGCCGTCGCGGGGCTCACGGCGCGGGCGCCTTGCTTCGCACGGCAACCCGCACGTCCGCATTGAGCGACACGACCTGCACGACGTCGTCGACCTCGGGCAAGCCCGGTACGACGAGGTGTCCGCTCCACCCCCGGTCGGTCCGGATGGCGACCACCCTCCGACCGAGGATGTAGAGAGTCGGGTTGACCTGGGTCATCTCGGATCGCACATATACGAGGCCGGTGACGAGCAAAAAGATCGCATACGCCACGACGTCGCGGACCGTCGGCACGGCCACGGTGAGGAAGGGCAGCAGGTAGGTGGCGAGGTACCCGGCTACCTCCGGGCCGGCGTCGCGGATCTCGGCGAGGCGAATGGGCTCGGCGGCCGTGCGCCGCGTGACGCCGAAGACGATCCAGAGCATGTCGACGAACCCGACAGCGGCGATGACCCCGCAGGCGATCTCCAACCACACCATCTGGAAGCGGATCGCTAGAAGGACGAAGAGGAGGACGTAGGAACCGAGGAAGAGGCGGGCTCGCCGGGCGATCTCGGTCATGGTCCTGCTCTCAGTCCCCCGCACGCCTTCACGACCGGAAGGATAGGGAGGGGGTGCGACAAGGTACTGTCGTGACACGGCACCGACAGAGTGGCTCATCGCCCCGGCTTACGAAGCCGAGAAGGCGAGCCGCACCGCGGCCAACTCAGCGGACTGGAGCTTGTTGAACTCGATCTGGGGCACCTTGACGTACTGCCAGACAGGGTACCCGTGAGGAACGTGGCGACACCCCGGCCGGTGACCCGGACCGCTTTGCGACCCGATGGCTCGTGTCGTGGACGACCCTCAGAAGCGGGGCTGGTCATACCTACGGCCGCCACAAGAAGAACTGCGAGCGCTTGGTTCCGGAGCACCAGCGGTTCAGGTGTGGCCACCTGCAGCTCACGAAACCGCCTCGGCGGCGAGGCGCTCGGCCTGGTCCATCACCAGGACGATGGCCGCCTCTTGCTTGTCGGGCGGGTACCGGTACTTCACGAGGAGGCGCTTGATGCGGCTGCGGAGCAGCGCCCGGACCTGTTCTTTCTTGTCCCAGTCGACGCTTGTGTTCTCCCGTACGGCGGTCACCAGCTCTTGGGCGATCTGCTTCAGGGTCTCATCCCCCAGCTCCATGACGGCCGAGTCGTTCTGGCACACCGCGTCGTAGAAGGCGAGCTCGTCGTCGCGAAGGCCCAGCTTGGCGCCCCGGTCGTACTCGGCCTTGAGCTGCTGGGCCATCTCCACCATCTCGGCGATCACCTCCGCGGCGGTGAGGGATCGGTTGTTGTAGGCCCGCATGGCTCGCTCCAGCATCTCGGAGAACTTGCGCTCGGCAACGACGTTCGTCTTGGCCAGGATGCGGACCTCGGAGTCGAGGAGCCGGCGAAGCAGCTCGATCTGGAGGTTCGGCCTCGGGTCGGTGGCGGCCCGGCGGGCGAAGTCGTCGTCGATGAGGCTCAGGTCGGGGCGCTCCAGGCCCGACGCTGCGTAGATGTCGACCACCCCCGACGCAGACACGGCCTCGGAGACGACCTGGCGTAGCGCGGTCTCGGTCTCCAGGTCACTGTCGCCCACGCCGCCGTCCGTGATCCGGCTCCGGCGGACTTCGACACCGACAGCCTGGAAGAACGCCATGTCGTCCCGGTAGCCTGCGGCCTCGGGTAGCGCTGCGCAGATGGCGAAGGCTTGGCGGGCTCGCCGCTCGTGGTGGACGAAGCGGTCGGCCAGGTCCATCTCGCCTCCACCGAGGAGGTGGTCGAACGCTTCCATCAGTGCCTCGATCCTGGCCCGGTCGGCCCCCGAATCGAGCGCCTCACGCCACGGACAGCCATACAGCAGCTCGCAGCACACCTCATGCGCCTCGACCAGCACCGCGAAGGCCTCCGCGACCGGGGCGCCCATCTCCTCGCGCTCGCGGTCCCTGGCCGTGTAGTCCGCCAGCGCGGCACGGAGGCTCTCGGCGATCCCGATGTAGTCGACCACCAGCCCTCCCGGCTTGTCCCGGAAGGTGCGATTCACCCGGGCGATGGCCTGCATGAGCCCCGCGCCCTTCATCGGCTTGTCGACGTACATGGTGTGCAAAGAGGGGGAGTCGAAGCCGGTCAGCCACATGTCGCGCACGATCACCAGCTCCAAGGGATCGTCGGGATCCTTAGCCCGCTCCTTCAGGTCCCGCAAGCGGTCCTTGTTGCGGACGTGGGCGTTGAACTCCGGACCGTCCGAGGCCGAACCGGTGATGACCACCTTGATCTTGCCGGCTGCATCGTCGGGTGAGTGCCAGTCGGGTCGGAGCTTGACGATCTCGTCGTAGAGGGCGATGCAGATGCGCCGGGACATGCACACGATCAGGCCCTTGCCCACCATCGCAGCCTGGCGGGCCTCCCAGTGCTCCACAATGTCAGAGGCGACCTGAGCGACCCGCTTGTCCGCACCGACGATCGCCGCGACTCGAGCCCAGCGGGACTTGAGGCGGTCCCGGGCGTCGCCATCGACGGCGTCGGTGGCCTCCTCGAAGGTGGCGTCCAGGCCCTCCCGGACATCGTCGGGCAGCTCCACTTTGGCCAGGCGGGCCTCGTAGTACACCTTGACGGTGGCCTGGTCCTCCACAGCCTGGGTCAGGTCGTAAACGTCGATGTACTCGCCGAAGATCGCCCGGGTGTCCTTGTCCTCGGCCTCGATCGGGGTGCCGGTGAACCCCATGAACGCTGCCTTTGGCAGCGCGTCACGCAGGTTGCGAGCCAGCCCGTCGATCAGGTCGTACTGGGTGCGGTGCGCCTCATCCGCGATCACCACGACGTTGGAGCGCTCCGACAGCAGCGGGAAGCGGCGGTTGGCGTCGCGCTCGGGCTTGGACCGCCCGAACTTCTGCATGGTAGAGAACACGATCCCACCCGATGCCCGCTCTGCTAGCAGCCGGCGCAGGTGCTCCCTCGACTCAGCCTGCACCGGCCGCTCGGGAAGGGTCCGGGCAGGGGCGAACACCTCGTCGAAGAGCTGGTCGTCGAGGTCGTTGCGGTCGGTTATGACCACCACGGTCGGGTTGGCCATCGCCGGGTGACTCATGAGCTTGGTGACGCAGAACAGCATCTCCAGGCTCTTGCCCGACCCCTGGGTGTGCCAGACCACCCCGGCCCGCCCGTCGCCTCGGCCCATCGCCCCCAGAGTGGCCGCCACGGCCTTGTTCACGGCGTGGAACTGGTGGTACTTGGCCAGGCGCTTCACCACCCCGGCCCTTTCGTCCGAAAAGCTCACGAAGCTGCGGATGAGATCGAGGAAGCGAGCGCGCTCGAACACCCCGCGGACCAGCACCTCCATCTCCGGGCTGCCAGTCGGTGCCAACCTGGTCCCGTCGATGGTCTTCCAGGGGGCGAAGTGCTCGAAGCGCTCCGGCAGCGGCCCGATGCGCGCCTGAGTGCCCGTCGAGATCACACAGCAGGCGTTGAAGGTGAGCAAGGCCGGTATCTGTGCGGCGTACGTGCGGAGCTGGTCGAACGCTCCGCGCAGCGTTGCCCGCTCCTGGCCGGGCACCTTCAACTCGATCAGGCCCAGTGGGATGCCGTTCACGAACGCCACCACATCAGCCCGGCGGGTGTGGTTGTCCCCTTCGACGCTGAACTGGTTGACCACTGCGAAGTCGTTGCGGGCAGGATCGTCGAAGTCGACCAGTCGTGCCCGCTCGGAGCGCACCTCACCGTCGGTGCGCCGGTGCTCGAAGGGCACCCCACGAGTCAGCATCTGGTAGGCCCGCCAGTTCTCCGCCTTCAGGTCCACGCTCTCGGGGCGGCGGAATGTCGCCACCACGTCCGACACCTCCATCGGAGACAGGCGCGGGTTCAGTCGCTCGACCGCCGAGTGCAGGCGCGCCTCCAACAGGACGTCGCGATACGAGTCCCGTTCTGCCTTCGGCTCGCCCGGTGCGATCTCCGGGCCGTAGAGCACCTGCCAGCCGAGGCCGGCGAAGTAGTCGAGACAGACCTCCTCGACCGCCGACTCAGCAATGAACGAGGTCACACCGCCTCCCCGACGAGACGCTCCGCATCACGGACACGAAGCTCGCCCGACAGGAGCTTCGGAAGGAGAGTGTCGCGGAGGTCAGCAAGAACGACTGATTCGTTGACCGTTGCGCGCATCATTGCGAATGCAGGACCAGCCAGCTCTCGAAAAACACCGAGATCGGTCATGCCAGGTCGCGCAATATTGTAACGCTCAATCGCTTCTGCTGGACAGCGCTGCCTACCTGACGAGCCGGACATGTGCTGAACGGCATAGGTTGAAAATCTCTCACTTCGTGCCAGGAAATAGGCGAACTGAGCAGGCAAGGGCTCACGTGGTCGCAGCACCAAGAACTCCGTCGAGCCAATTCCCACCTCTGTACTCGCCAGACAATCGACGAATGCCACCTTGCCGTTTTCCAGACACGGAGTAATGCGTGCCATGAGAGTGTCGCTGTTCACGAATCGCGTGCCCGACTGTGGCTTTCGAAAAGCAGGCGTTGCGACTAGGGCCGAGTCCATCGGCAGGGCCGCCATGTCAATGTACGGAGCGACCTCCAGCGGGATCTTCTTTCGTGGAGGATTCACCTCGATGATCTCGCGCAGCGCTACTCCATCGTCGCCCGCATCGCCAACTTCATCGAAGCCAAACTGAAGGAACATGACTGAGAGTCGCTGTTCCAGAGAGCGAGCCACTCGTCGGTTCGCTTCCATCTTGTCATCGAGTGCCCCGAGCACCTCGGCAATCGCCCGCTGCTCGGCAAGGGGAGGCAGGGGAATGGCGATCGCCTGTAAGCTCGTAAGCGGTTGACTGATCGCCGGTACTCCGGTCTGCGACGTGTTCCGAAGAAGCGCATGCTGTCCTTCGGGGGAGCAGAACCAGTAGTAAACGTATTCTGGAAGAACGCGCTCTTCGTCAAACGTAGCTTTCATTTGGCTTTGCGAAACAAGATAGAGCGGGTATCGCGGACGTCGTGGTACCAGTGCAACCTGTCCAAGCGTGCCTCGATGGGTGAAAACCAAGTCACCAGGCCGGGCAATGGATGCCGCTAGTTCTTCCGCTTTCGCCTGATCAACGAACACGACATCGGAATCGTCGAAGCGGTTTCCGCCAAGATTCTTTCCTCGAAGCACCGGAACACCAGACGAGCGGAAGTTCTCCGTCTTGATACGCGAGCCGAATGGCCCCATCGCAAAGGCGCGGCCACCAGCACCAAGCTGCGACAGTTGCACTTTCGGCCAGCCGGTCACTCGCTTACCTCAAGCCGCGCCAGCGCGCTACGAACCTGTTTCTGAAGTCGGTCGCTCTCCGCGAACGCCTCGTACAGCTCGCGCTTCAGGCGGTCGATCTTGTCTCCGATCGGCTCGTCGTCCTCCTCGGCCACCTCAGAGCCGACGTAGCGGCCGGGGGTGAGCACGAAGCGGTGCTCGGTGATCTGTGCGACAGTGGCCGAGGCGCAGAAGCCTGGGACGTCCTCGTAGGCGCCGGCCTCGGGTTCGCCACGCCAGGCGTGGTAGGTGTGGGCGATGCGGGCGATGTCCTCGTCGGTGAGCTCCCGATGGGTGCGGTCGACCATCGCCCCGAGCTTGCGGGCGTCGATGAAGAGCACCTCGCCGCGGCGGTCGCGCCAGGTGGGCGTGCCGGGCCGGGTGTGGCCGTTGCCCTTGTCCCGGTTCAAGAACCACAGCGAAACGGGGATCTGGGTCGAGTAGAACAGCTGTCCGGGCAGCGCGACGATGCACTCCACGAGGTCGCCTTCGACCATTGCCTGACGGATCGTCCCTTCACCGGACTGCTGGGAGGAGAGCGACCCGTTGGCGAGCACGACACCGGCCACGCCCCTCGGCGAGAGGTGCGAGGCCATGTGGGAGAGCCAGGCGTAGTTGGCGTTCCCGGTCGGCGGGACGCCGTAGCGCCAACGGGGGTCGTCTCGGAGCTGGTCACCACCCCAGTCCGAGATGTTGAACGGCGGGTTGGCCAGGATGTAGTCGGCCTTCAGGTCGGGGTGGAGGTCCTCGTGGAAGCTGTCGGCCCAGCGCGGCCCGAGGTCCGCCTCGATGCCGCGGATGGCGAGGTTCATCTTGGCCATGCGCCAGGTGGTGTCGTTGGACTCCTGGCCGTAGACGGCGATGTCGTTGCGCCGCCCGCCGTGCGCCTCGACGAAGCGCTCGGACTGCACGAACATCCCCCCCGAGCCGCAGCACGGGTCGTACACCCTGCCCTGGTAGGGCTCGATCATCTCGACCAGGGTCTTCACGACCGAGCGGGGGGTGTAGAACTCGCCGCCGCCTTTGCCCTCAGCGGATGCGAAGCGTCCGAGGAAGTACTCGTACACCCTGCCCAAGATGTCCTTCTCGCGGTGCTCGACCGAGCCGAGCCCGATCCCCGAGACCAGGTCCACCAGCTCACCCAGGCGGCGCACGTCCAGCGCGGGACGAGAGAAGCTCTTGGGCAGCACGCCGCGGAGTGTTGGGTTGTCGAGTTCCACCAGGTCCATTGCGTTGTCGATGAGCTTGCCGATCTCGGGCTGCTTGGCGTTGGTCCGAAGATGGCCCCAGCGGGCCTCGGGCGGCACCCAGAACACGCCCTCGGCGGTGTACTCATCTCTCGACTCCAACAGCTCGTCGACTTCGGCGCCACCGAAGCCCTCCGCCGCGAGGTCAGCTGCGAGACGGCCCCTGCGCTCTCCGAAGGCGTCGTCGATGTACTTGAGGAACACCAGACCGAGCACGACGTGCTTGTACTCGCTGGCGTCCATCGAGCCGCGGAGCTTGTCGGCGGCCTTCCACAACGTGTCCTCGAAGCCCAGCGGCTCGGCTCCGTTGGCCTTCCCGGCCCGCCCGGCTTGCCTCGGCACTGGGGTTTCGGCAACCGGAGGCGTTGGAGGGCGAGGTTCGCTCGGTTGCACTGCGGAACGGCGGGAGACCTGGGCTCGCAACGCCTGACCCTTCTCGCTGAGAGCGAGGCTTCCGCCGCGTCCCCGGCCGGCCACGACCAGGCCGAGGGCCTTGAGCTTGGCAGCCGCCTCGGCATAGCGCTCGGGGTCCAGCCCGACGCGCTCTCGCAGGCGGAGGTTCCCGCTCGTCGAGCCGTCGGCAGGCAGCGCCTCGATGATATGGAGGGCCTCTGCGGGGAGCTGCTCAGCCACGGCGCGCTCCCCATCGGTCACTTGCCTGCCTGGGACGCTCCTCCGCCCAACGGCGAACGTCCTCCCAATCCCAGGCGACGGCCTGGCCCACCCGACCGACAGGTTCGGGAAAGCCCGGCCGGCGCCGCCACAGCCGCACCGCCTCTCTGCTCACGCCGAGTCGTCGGCCGATCTCTGCACCCGAGACGATCTCCACGGAGAGCATCTTGACACACGCCAAGCCGACCGACCAGGAACCCCGCGGCGTGCGGGCCGGTGCACCGGGGCCGAGCCGTCTCGGCGGTGGCAGGCAGCGCGCTTACGCGACCTCGACCAGCCCCGTGGCGCTGCGGGGCTCGGGGATCGGCTCTCCAGCCTCGCGCAGGTCGTCGAGGTAAGCCCCGATGGCTTCGACAATCAGGACCTCGACCTCCGCACGGCTAACGCCGACGGCCACGCAACCGCGAACACCGGGAACGTACGCGCCCCAGCTGGTGCCTCCCTGCTCGTAGACCACGCTGTAGCGCATCGATGACCTCCTCATCACCGGCCCGGCGGGTTGGTCCCGACCTGGCGGTAGATCGCTTCGACCGTACCTCTGCGCTCGTCGGTCCCGTTGGTGCCGGCCACCACGACCCGCCGGTCAGGGTGCTCTGGGTGGCGAACGACCCGGTGACCGCCTCTCTATGCACACGCTAACAATGGGCCGTGGGATGCCATCTGCGCAGAGGACGAGGCCGAGGACGAGGCCGCGGGCGCCTCTGGAGCGCCTTCGAGTCCGTGCGTGATCCAAGAGGGGCCGGCGTGTCGATCTGGACTTCGTACGGGATGTCGTCGGGATCGTGCTACTCCCCTTGCGTCGGAAGGGGTCTGTCGTGTGCGCGGAGAATCCGCTCGATGACACGGGCTCCAATGTGGTGTGGATAGAGCTGGTTGTTGGAGAGGTACGCCCGTTCCAACTCGTCGAGAAGCGAAGCGGAGAGCTTCCCCATCTGTTCGACGCGAAGCGCAGCAGCCTCGGCGTCCTTGAAGCTCCCTGCGGTACGGACCTCCGAGATAAGGCGGTCCGTCACGGTCGTGCCAAACGTCGCCTCCTGGCTGAGCCAGACCGCTATCGCCGTTGCCACCCGTTGGGCATCCCGACCGACAAGGGAGGGAGCTTGGAACTTTGCGGGAAAGCCCCGAGGGTCTTCCCCAAGCCGGACCATGAGGAGCGGGATGCTCCTCCCGGCAGCCCACCCGACCTCCTGCTGGGTCCAATAGGAGGTCGAGAAGCCGGGGTGAATGAGCCCGACGAAGATGTGTGCGCTTCGGAGCGCCCGTTCGATCTCTGCCTGCCACTCCAAGGACGGCTCGATGGTGTCGTGCGCGACGAACCCTTGGACGCCGATCGTCGCCAGCTCGTCGCTGACCGCGCTCGCGAACTCCTTCTCGGATGCGAGGTGGGAGATGAACGCCCGAATCTGCCCGGGTCTCCAGAGCCCATCGCCGGAGGTGTCCACAATCGGGCCTGCCCCACCGTCGAGATCCGCGAGCACGCCAGAGAGCCAGTCGAGCTGCGCCTTGGCGTCCCCGTCGACGACCGACCAGAAGCGATCGTGTGGGACGGTGTCCTCAAGGACCATCCGCCACCGGCTCGTCGCAAACTGGTCGGTCGGCACGTCAAGAAGATGATGCTGGGCCACCGCCTCGGCGTCACGAACCCACCTGAGGTACTCGTTTCGCAGAGCATCGTGGCTCGGCCCCGCACTCCACGCCGCGAAGTTGCCCACCTGGTGGTCCAGGTTCTCGACCGCGTTGCGGAACTGCTCCAGGGTTCGATCGGGTCGCAAGCGCACGACACCATGTTGGCCGCGCCCGGCGAGCTGTAGTTGGATTGCTCGGAGCAAAGACGCGAGCGCAATGCGCCTCGCAGAGGGGGGCGGGAAGGTGCCTCGTCCGGCTGCCGAGGCTGCTTTGCAGAGCACGTCGCAGATCTGCCTGTCCACCTCTCGTCCGGGCCATGATGGGGATGATGTCAAGCCCCAGCATGCGCCTGGGGACGGCGCGAATGACAGCCTCGGGGGCAGAAGACCATGGCGACCGCTGACCAGGTCAAGGCACTCGTCCGCAGCCACGCGGAGGGGGACGATGGTCACTTCTACTCGACCGCCATGCAGGTCGTCGCGCGTGCCTCTCGCGGTGAGCAAGGCAAGTCCGGGCCACCGCCAACCCGAACCCGAAGACAGCCCAGAAGACGCTCACAGCTCCACCCCTCCCCCTCTGGCTGCCTCGGCGGCGACCGGCACATGGACCTCGGCGTTCTTCGCCTTCGCCTCTCCCGCCAGGTGCAACGCGCGTTCGACGGCGGCCTGTGCTCGCTTGCGATGGCCGATGGCCTCGATGGTCTTGACGGCAGATTCCCGACCGAGGGGGCGGTGGTCGGTGCCGACCCCCCAGCGGTCGCGGTAGGCGGCGACGGTCGAGACGGCCCGGCTCCAGGCTTCCCTCACCGCCGGGTCCGAAGGTGGTGCGCCAAGGCGCCGGACCCACACCTGGCCGGACTCGATCGCCTTGTCGGCCAGTTCACGCGCTCGGCGCTCCATCGCCTCGTCTCGCTCGTCGAGGGCTCTCGCCATCTCCGCGTCGGCCACACCTGCGGCTCGTGGGATGAGCCCGGCGATCAGGTTCGTGGCCGCCTGGCGCCGCGACCCTGCCACAGCCACCCACGTGTCCACCCTGCCGTGCATGACCGCGGCGGGGTCCTCCGCGTCGGCGAGCGTCCGGGCAGAGACGAGCTTGGGGAACGCCGCATCTACGTCCAAGCCACGTGCCTCAGCGTCTCGCAGAGCGGCGAGGAGCGGACCATGAGCCTCACTCGCGCGCACCTGCTCCAGCTGGGACGCATCCAGCCCGCAGCGTTCCAGGAGGCCCTCCCAGCGCTCGGCCTGGGCGACACGCGCGAGGGTCTGGTACTCACCAGCCAGGGCGGTGAAGTCCTCCGCCTGGTGTTGCGTCCGGCGCATGGTCTCGTGCGCCGAGATGTCCGCGCCCTCGTTCTGTAGCACCCCTGCGAGGATGTCCTTGGCGCTCTGGGGCTCGCTCAGCCCGTCGTGAGACGTGTCGGGGTCGGGGTCGTAGCGGGTGTCCACGTACAGCCGGTTGGACTCCCGACCCCTGGTCGCTGTGACGTAGAGGACTTCCCTGGTGATCGTCGGGGAGAGCATCGCGTGGGCGGTGTCAACCGTGCGGCCCTGCGCCCGATGCGCAGTGGTCGCATACGCCAGCTCGACGTGGTTGGCCACGTAGTCGGCGGGCAGCACCACCTCGCCCCGGCCACCGCAGCGACGTACCGCCATGCTGCCATCGTCGTTGGTGGCTGTGACGACGAAGCGGTCCCCGTTCTTCACCCAGCGCCTGCCGGTCACAAGAAGGCGGTTGTTGGCTCTCGTGACCACCTCGTCGCCGACGCCGGCCACCTGGTTGCCAGCTATCGCCAGACCCTCTGTGGCGACGGCCCCCCCGGCCACCCGATCAGCCCTGGCCCGACGGTTCAGCTCGGCGACGGTGGCCGAGTCCGAAGCGATCATCAGGCTGGAGCGACCGGCGTCGACGTCGGCCTTCCACGCCTGGTAGAGCTGATCGAGCATCTCCGTGCGCTCGCCGCCCGAGACCCGGCCGTGGCTGTCGTACGCGTCGATCGCGGACTCGTGTCCCATACGGAGCTCGACGCTGGCAGTCCTCTCCCACTCGGAACCGAACCGTCGCACGTCGGAAAGCTCGGGGGCCAGGTCGCCTCGGTCGGCGACGAGCAGGTGAAACGCCCCGCCTGCCTCCACCGCGGAGAGCTGCGCCCAGTCGCCCACCACCAGCACCTTCGCTCCGGCGCCGGCGGCTGCTGAGACCAGCTCGTCGAGGGCGAAGGTTCCCGCCAGGCTCGCCTCGTCCACGATCACCAACTGACGCGGCTGGAAGCGGCGCTCCTCGACGGCCCGGCCGGCAACGTCGATCTGTTCCCGGAGCTTGCGGGCACCAGCAGAGAGGGGGTGGGGGTGGCGCTCGAGCTGGGTGGCGAGGCGGTCCCGCCGGGCCGCCAGGTCGGGGATGCGACGCCACTCGGTGAGCCACTTGGCGGTGTTCTCGGTGTCGATGCCAAGCTCCAGGCCAAGCACTTCGGCGGCTGCGGCCGAAGGAGCCAGGCCGATCACCGATCCCGGACCGTGCTCGGCTTCCCATGCGGCGCGCAGGGCCGCCATGGTGGAGGTCTTGCCGGTGCCTGCGGGGCCGACCAGGACGTCGAGGACTCGCCCGGAGGTGGCGATCTTCTCCACCGCGAGGGCCTGGTCCACACTCGGCGCGTAGTCCCGGCCGGGCAGGTTTGCCTCCACGATGGTCGCCACGGTTGCCACCCCGACCACCGGCCCCGCCGCCACTCTGCCGGCGTCGAGTAGCCGGGCTTCGGCGTCGAGCAGTGCCTGGGTGGTGTAGGCGACGCGGCTCGCGGGCCGTAACCGGGAGGTCCCATCGGCGCGGATGTATCGGGCCGGGGTGTGGTGCATCGCCGGCGGCGCGAGGACCAGCGAGCACCGCAGCGCGAGAGTGGTGATGCGCTCGGCGACGGCCACCCGGTCGTCGGGTGAGGCGAAGCGCACCCCATGAAGGGTCCTATGCGCCTCGGCCAACAGGTTCTGGCGGCCGTAGGTGGCGTGGCGCTCTGCCACGCTTGCGAGCACCGCGTCGGCTGCGTCGGCAAGGATCGGATCGCCCAGGTCGTCCGAGCGGAGCAACGGCAGGTCGTTTCGATCCTTGAGGCTTGTCAGCCACGCCACCTGCTCGGCTCCGACGTAGCCGGCCGCCTGCTCTCGCCACTGCTCGGTCAACTCGGCAAGACTGCGATGGCTCTTGCCCGGCCGGGTGGCGAGAGTGGCCTGCTGGGCCAGGCGCATCTGTTCGACGGCGGTCGGAGCGCGGCCGTGCGCAGCGGCGAAGCGTGCCCGCAGGTGCTCTTTGTGCTCTGCGATCTGGCCGGCGCGCTTGGAGAACTCGGCCATCAGCGCCTCTTCGACGCCTTCGATCTCATAGCGAGCCTTGGTCGAGTGCCGCCGACTTCGCGCCTCCCAGCCCACCCCGAGCGCCTCGGTCAACAGGTCCGACAGCACGCCTTGGTGAAGCTCGGAGAGCGTGGTGGTCGCCTTGAAGATGCTCCGGCTATCGAGGGTCCTCCACTTGCCATCCGAGAGCGACTTCGCCCGGTTCCAGACGACCACGTGGTCGTGGAGCTGGGGGTCATCCGCCCGGGAGGTCCAGTGGGTGAACGCGGCGGCGACCACACCGGTCACGTCCTCCTCGACGATCCCGTTGGTGCCCGAACGGGAGCGGAACACCTCGGCCTCGGCGTAGGCGAGGACATAGGAGACGGCCCGGCGGTGGCACTCGTAGATGACCGCCTTGGTCCCCTCGTCGGACAGTGCCCAGGCGACCGAGACGGACTTCGACGGGCTGAAGGTCAGGTCGAAGCCCGCCACCGGCACACCGCCCCGGGGGGCCTTGGGCGCGGTTCCGACCGGCTCGCCTGTGATCGGATCGGCCAACCCCGCCAGCATCGCCTCCAGGTGCTCCTCGCTCACCTGCGAGCCGACCTCCACCCCTCTGCCGCCGTCCAGGTCGGCCAATCCTGCGCCGAGGAACACGCCCGGCGGGGTGCCGGAGGAGGCGTAGTAGCGCGCCAGGCCGTTGGAGCGTTCGGACGCTCCATCGCCCTTGGCCACCGAGTCCATCAGGTAGCGATAACCGCCGCCCAGGCTGATGCGCCGTATCGAGATCACGCCTCGCTCCTCTCCCGTAGCGAGCAGTCGGGCGCGCCCGGCTTCGCCAAGCGATGGGCAGTCCGAGCAATCGAGGTCACCTACCCTCCCAAGGGACGATGCCCGGCGCCTTCTGGCCGGGCTCCTGCCCTTCAGGGGGGTGGTGGGGTCACCCATCGCCTTGAGCGTCACCGACTCAACTCCACCGGGCTGGACGAACCGGGTGCCTCGAATGCCGACTGTGTAAGGGATGAGATTCTTGGTTGGAAGGAACGCAGGTGGCGATGCGGTCGGCTATCGAGGTGGCGATGGTTGCGATCTGTCGCAGTGGTAGCAGGTGAGCGTCACCGGCGAGTGCTATGAGTAGCTGCGTGGTGGTGAGAGACGAGGTGCGGGCAGC
>JAJYWG010000379.1:0-7912 GCA_021791615.1 Actinomycetes bacterium | reverse complement strand
GCACGGCGGGTGACGACGTGGTCCGCTATCGAGGTAGGCGATCGTTGCTATCTATGGCAGAGACAGCAGGTGAGCGTCACTGGTGGGTGCTATGAGTAGCTGCGTGGTGGTGAGAGACGAGGTGCGGGCAGCGGCCGTGCAGATGGCCGATGCAGCCGAGGGGTGGAGACTCGCCTACGATGACTGGCAGCGAGCGGTCGAGGCTCGGGACCGGCTCTGCGAGCAGTTGGAGCGCCGCGTCACGAACGCCACTGGTGGGCTGAGCGTGGTCCGCTTCGAGGCGGTGTGTCGCAGGCGCTCCTTCCACGACGTCGAAGCCGCCAAAGCCAAGGCCCGGGCGATCCGCGCCCGGCCTGCAGTGGAGGCCGCCATCGCTGAGCGGGACCGGGTGCTGGACAGCGAGGACGCCAAGGTGCTCGCCGCTCGTACCACCCTCGCCAAGGCGAGCAAGACCATGGCCCGCTACGGAACGCTCGGTCTCGACATGATCGGCCAGAGCGCGCCCGAACTGCGCCGCCTGGCCCGCCTGCCCATGGCCTGACTTGCCTGTCGCCCGTCGTTGGGTGGGGGTTACGAAGCCAACGGGTGAGCGTGCTCCGCGATGAAGCGCTGCAGATCGGCTACCGAGACCGCCGCCGGCGTCGTAGGTGTGGTCGCTCGCTCGGTGATCCACTGACGCATGAGCGTCGTGGCCGGGATTCCCAGCTCGGCGGCTTGGGCCCGGACCTGGTTCATGAGCGACTGCGGGAGTCGGATCGACGATGACACCAGGACCTCGGCGGCCTTGTCGGTCTGGAGCGTGGCCTCGGTGAAGTGCCCGGCCACGTCAGTGGTGTCGTAGTAGTCGCGCAGCTGGTCGATCTTGTCCTGGTCCATGGTCAACGGCTCCTTTCTCGGAACGTTCGTTTCTCGGCGACGGTCATGTCGCGGGCGGTGACCACGAAGTCCCGACCGTCGCCGGCTTCGGTCACGACCACCAACAGCAGCCGGCCGGCGTCGGTCTGACCCAGGATCTCCGTTGTGTCGTCGCGGCCAGGGACCGCTAAGCGAGGCTGGCTGTAGAGGACCTGTTCGACTTCGAGTGGGGTCACGTTGTGGCGGCCAATGTGGGTTTCGGAGTCTTCGGTCCACATCACCTCCCCGAACACCACCCTAGTGTACCACGGGAGTGGTACGGAGCGAGGCGGGATCGTGATCGCCCACGCCGCAAGCCCGACGCCGACTACGCAACGACTGGTCTCGACATCGGTCGGCCAGCGTGCACCCGAGGTGCGTCGCCTCACCCGCCAACCTCCAACCACCTGACCGGCTGACAGCCGCCACCAGCTCGCACCCGGGGGAGGTGCCGGCGCTCCGGCCCGCCAAGGGTGACCCCACCACCCCCCTCCCTGTCAGAGACCGCAGGTCGCGGTCCGCCAAGGAGGTCATCATGGCTGTCCGAGACGAGGTGCGCGACGCCCAGCGCGCTCTGGCCACACTCGACGCCGCGCATCGCCGCGCCGTCGCCCGCCTCGATCAGGCGCTCGCCCGGCGAGGGGAGGTGCTCGCCGAGGCCGACCGCCAGGTCGCTGCCGCCCAAGGCGGAGTGGAAGCGGCGATAGCAGACATGGCCCGCCAGGTCTCCGCCGATCTCACCGCTGTCGTCCTCGGCTTGGACGTCACCGAGGTACGCCGCCTGGCGAAAAGCTGCCCGACGGCTACGACCAACGGCAACGGGAGGACCAGGTGAGTGCCGCCCCGACAACGGCAGTGGTCCTCGACCCCATGGGCGACGTCGCTGACACGATGACCCGGATCGAGGATTGGTTGCTGTTCGCCGAGCCCGACAGCACCGAGGCCGACGTCACGGTGCGTGCGGGCGCAGAAGCAGCGGGGGCGATCGCCGTCGCGCTGGCCGACGCTTCGGAGGCGGCCCCCTCCCTCTATGCGCCGGACGGCCACGCAGAGTTGGCTCCACTCGCGGTCGTAGCGGGCGACCTGGGAGCCGATCTGGCCGCTGTGCACCGCGCACTGCTCGCTCTGGCTGACACGCAGCCCCCATCTGGCACGTTCCGAGCCCTCGACCTGTTGTGTCGCTGCGCCGTGCGCTCGCGAAGCGAGGACGGGGCTGTCCTTGGCGCCGCGGCCAGGCCCGGTCCAGGGTCGGTTCGTCTGGGCGTCGAGGCGCATCGTGCCTACGAGCGTTTCGCCCGTGCGGTGCTGGTCGATCCCCTCGACCGCTTCGCCGCTCTTCCACCTCTCGGAGCACGTCCCCGTAGCGCCGCCGCCTTCGACCCGCCCGCCAGCCCAGAGGTCACTCTGTGATGGACAGCCGCCAGCATCTCCACCGCGACGACACGCCCGCCGCTCTCGCGATCCTCTCCGATCTGCTCGATCACCGCGCCGGCTTCCCGGACGGCTACGAGCCGACCGAGCACGGGGCGTGGGTGGACTGGGACGCGCTCGCCGGGTCGTGGCTGTCGAGCACCGAGGTCGCGGCGGTCCACATCGCACGGGGTTGCGCCATCGCCGAGCGCCACGGCGGTCTGGGCTTCGAGGTGGCCGGCTCCGTGCGTGCCGCGGTCGAGGAGCTGGCCGGCGGGTGGAGTGCCGACCCTGACCCCGTCACCTTCGCCGGTCCAGCCACGGACGCGTACGCGTTCGCGGAGCCGGTGGGCCTCGACCCGTACGAACCCGACGGGGCGGGAGGCGAGGATCGGCTCGACGAGTGGGCCGGCCCGGCCTGGCGTTACATCCTCAGCGCCCAGCGCCTGGGAGAACGCCATCGCCGAGCCCAGCTTCCTGAAGCGCCCGATGGCGGACCGGGGGTCGAGCTTTGAGCGCGGCGCTCACGGCCACGTCCGAGCAACAGGCGATCACCGACGCCGCTGGGACCGGCAGGACGGTTGCGATCTCAGCGGGGGCCGGAACCGGCAAGACCTCGACGCTGAGGATGATCGCGGAAGCCCGGCCCAGGACCAGGATGCTCTACGTCGCCTACAACAAAGCGATCCAGGTCGAGGCAGAGAAGAGCTTCCCGAGCAACGTGACCGCGAAGACCGCCCACTCGCTCGCCTACCGGGAGTTCGGGGCACCGATGCGGGACCGGTTGAACGGCCCGAGGATGCGCGGGGCCGACACGGCTGCCGCGCTCGGTGTCCGCGGCGCCTTCGGCTTCGATGCAGAGCGCATCTTCTCCGCAGCGGCGCAGGCGTCGCTGGCGATGGGCATGGTCTCCCGGTTCTGCCGTTCGGCAGACGATGAGATCGCCGCGCACCACTTCCTGGCTCCCGAGGGGTTGACCGATGGCGAGACAACCGCCCTCGCCCGCCACCTCCTGCCGCTGGCGAGAAGCGCGTGGGCAGACCTGACTTCGGGACCGAAGGGCAGGTGCCACCCGACCCACGACGTGTACCTGAAACAGTGGCAACTCTCGAAGCCGTCCTTGTCCGGCTGGGACGTGATCCTCTATGACGAAGCCCAGGACGCTGACCCCGCGACCGCCGACGTGGTGGAGCACCAGCGCCACGCGCAGCTCATAGCTGTCGGCGACTCGGCCCAGGCGATCTATGGCTGGCGTGGGGCCGGTGACTTCTTGAACCGGGTGGACGCGATGCATCGACTCCGCCTCACGCAGAGCTGGCGCTTCGGCCAGGCGGTCGCGGATGAGGCGAACGTGTGGCTCGGCGTCGTCGGCACGGACATGCGGATCGTCGGGAACCCGAACCGGGCCTCGACCTTGGAGCCTCTCGACCGGCCGGACACCATCCTCTGCCGTTCCAATGCTGGGACCATCGACGCCTTGCTCGACGCCCACGACACCGGTGTGCGCGTGCACCTGGTCGGCGACGGCAGGGAGATGCTGGCTCTCGCCCAGGCAGCTGAGCGACTACAGGATGGCAAGCCCGCGGGGCATCCCGAACTGGCTGCGTTCGGCTCATGGGACCAGGTCGTGGAGTACGCGGAGAAAGACCCCGCCGGCAGCGACCTGGCCGTGGCTGTGCGGATGATCGAGAAGTACGGCGCAGGCGGTGTGGTCGCTGCCATCGACGGCACTGTCCCCGACCGGTCGGCCCAGCTCATCGTGTCCACCGCCCACAAGGCGAAGGGCCTGGAGTGGGGCAGGGTCCGTATCGCAGGCGACTTCAAGGAGCCGCTCGACAAGGAGACCGGCGAGCCGCTCCCGATCCCCCGCGCCGACGCCATGCTCGCCTACGTGGCGGTCACACGAGCGAAGGACACCCTCGACAACGCCGGACTGGCATGGGTCCACACCCACCCGAGCTCAGGCACGAGCAGAGAGGGGGGAGAGGTCGCCCGGGGGAGGCCAGAGGCCGTTGGCAGCTCGCCTGCGCCCCCCGTGCCCGCAGAGGGGACCAAGGTGCGAGTCCGGGGCTTGCGGGGCGACGTGCCGAAGCCGGTGTCCTGCACCACGCCGGGCTCGTGGGGACCAAGGTGCGAGTCCGGGGCTTGCGGGGCGACTGGACGGTGCGCGGGAGCGGCCGGGACGGATCGGTCACCGTCGTGGGTGGGCCTGCGGGACAGTGGCGCTCGATCATGCCCGAGCGCATCGTGATCGCCCGCCCTCGTCGCGTCCACATCCGCCCAGAGCAGCCATCTGTGGCCGACCGGCCCGCCGTCGCCGACCGCTTGGCCATCTGACCCAGGCAATGAAACGCCCCCCGGCTGGCACCGGGGGGCTGAAGACCACAAGAGCAAGGAGCTACACGTGTCGGAGCCAATGGTAGCCGGCCCCGGTGATCGCCGGGATCCCTGGACGGTGCGCGCCGCGTCGATGATCCCCCGGGAGACCGTCGAATGGGTGTGGCCGGGGCGCATCCCCGCCGGCAAGCTCACCGTCATCGAGGGAGACCCCGCGACCGCGAAGTCCACCATGACCCTCGACCTCGCAGCACGGGTGACCCGCGGGTCGACCTGGCCCGACGGCGAGGCGGGAGTGTCACCCGCTTCGGTGCTGTTGCTCTCCGCCGAGGACGGCTGGGGGGACACGATCCGCCCTCGCCTGGAGGCGGCAGGAGCTGACCTGGATCGCTGCATCTGTGTCGCAGCGCGCGAGGTCGACGGCGAGCACGGTCCGATCCTGCGGCCGGTCGTCATACCTGAGGACATCGGCTGGATCGCTAGGCTGATCGAGGAGTCCGCCGCCGCGATGGTGATTGTCGACGTGCTGGCGGCCTACCTGTCGGACCGCATCGACTCCCACAAGGACCAGTCGGTGCGCCGCCTGCTTGCTCTCCTCGCCTTGGCCGCGGCGAGGACACGGGCAGCGGTCATCTTGATTCGCCACCACAACAAGGCGCCAGGCGGACCGGCTCTCTACCGCGGCGGCGGGTCCATCGGCATCATCGGCGCGGCCCGCGCCGCCTACGCGGTGATCCGCGACCCCGACGACCCCGATCACCGCCTCATGGCGACTGTGAAGTCGAACCTCGCCGCCGAAGCCCCGACATGGGGGTACTCACTCACAGACGTGCCCGATCTCGGCGTGGCCCGGGTCGACTGGGACACCGAGGCGGACCGGCGAAGCGCATCCGAGCTGCTGGCAGGAACGCAGTCCTCGGCCCTCGGTGAAGCGGTCGCGTGGCTCACCGCCTGGCGCGCAGAGCATCCAGGCACCACCTCCTCTGCCGTACTGCTGGCCGACGCCGAAGACGCAGGGATCGCCACCATGACCTTGCACCGGGCTCGCAAGCAGGTCGGCCTCCAGACCCGCAAGACAGCCGACGGCTGGGTCGTCGGCTGAACGCTCATCGTGGCCAACCAAGGCCCTGGGTGGCGTCCATCCGCTGGTGTAAAAGTCAACGGGCGTAGGGTCCCTCGAAGAGCAACCAACTCACGAAGGAGGCCTACACCCGATGACATCACGAGTATCGCCGACGGAGCGCATCCGTGCCGAGATTGACGAGCTTTTCGCCTCTGGGGGCGACCTGGGCGAGGCGCTCGAGGCTGTCGCCCGCCTCGGGGCCCGCCTGCTGCTACAGACCGCCTTGGAGGCCGAGGTGACCGGGTTCTTGGGCCGTGACCGCTACGAGCGGCACACCCAGGCCGAGGAGGCGACGAGCGGGTCGCGCAACGGCTACAGCCCGATCACGATCAAGACCACCTCCGGCCCGGTCACCCTGGCCCGACCCAAGCTGCGGGGCACGACCGGCGCCTTCGCCTCCCGGCTGCTCGGAAAGGGCGTCTGTCGTACCAACGCCATCGAGTCCCTGGTCATCGCCGGCTGGGTGCGAGGGCTTTCCACCCGGGACATCGAGGCTGGTCTGGAAGAGGCGCTCGGGGCGGAGGCCAAGGTGTCCAAGTCCACGGTCAGCCGGATCTGCGAGGCGATCAAGGACGAGTTCGACGCCTTCAAGGCCCGGGACCTCTCCGAGGTGGAGCTCGAGTACTTGTACTTGGACGGCAGCCACTTCCGGATGCACCCGGGGGCTGCCGCCGAGCCGGTGCTGGTGGCCTGGGGGATGACCACCGACGGCAAGCCGGCCTTGCTCGGAGTCGAGCCGGGGGCGACCGAGTCGACCGACGCCTGGCGGGGCTTCCTGGCCGGCATGGTGGCCAGGGGGCTGCGGGCCCCGGTGCTGGTCATCTCCGACGGCGGGGCCGGGCTCATCGCCGGCGTCGAGCTCGTCTTCCCCCACTCCGCCCGGCAGCGCTGCCTCATCCACCGCGCCCGCAACCTCCTGGCCCGCATCCCCAAGCATGCCCAGGCCAAAGTCAAGGCCGAGTTCTGGGCCATCTGGGACGGCATCGAGGCCAGCCCCGGCGACGAAGCCGTCGCCGTCGCCACCGCCCGGGCCAAGGCCTTCTCCGCCAAGTGGGCCAAGCTCTACCCGACCGCCGTCGAGATCCTGAACGCCGACTTCGACCACCTCGCCACCTACCTGCGCTTCCCCAAGGAGCACTGGGGCCGGATCCGTCACTCCAACTTCATCGAGCGCAGCTTCGGGGAGACCCGTCGGAGGGTGAAGGTGATCGGCCGGCTCCCCGGCGAGCGGTCCTGCCTGTCGCTGGTCTGGGCCGTGTTGGACCGGGCCAGCGCCGGCTGGCGGGGCGTGGAGATGACCCCCAAGGTCGTCCGCCACCTCCAAGCACTCCGAGCCGATCTGCTCGGCTCACCCGGCACCCGCAGCGACCGGCAGCCCGGCGGCGTCACCGCCGAGCAGAGCGTGCCCGCCGCCGCCTGAGCGACCCCGCCGGGGGCTCGAGGCCACCACGCCCCGGAGCCCCCGGTGGCCACCGCCCCATACGTTACGTTAGGCGTTACGATACATCGATGGCCACCTGTGCATGGTGCGGCACCTCCTTCGGGGCGGCAGGTGTTTCACAGCGACCCCACCGGGGCTTGGGGCACCCGCCCCCCCGCATGGCTCCCGGTGGGCCACCGCCCCATACGTTACGTTAGGCGTTACGATACGTGGATGGCCACCTGTGCATGGTGCGGCACCCCCTTCGCTTCTTCGGGGCGGCGGGTGTTTCATAGCGACGCCTGTCGCCAGGCCGCCTACCGAGCCCGCCGGCTCGAACCCTCCGACTCCCGGCCGCCAAATCGAGTTGCCATGGGCATGACCATGGTTTACGAGTGCCCAGGATGTAAAGCCCGCTACCTGGGGCCGACTCGCCGCTGCCCCGACTGCAACCTGTTCTGCCGGCGCATTGGCACAGGCGGCCCATGTCCCCACTGCGATGAGCCGGTCGCTCACCAGGACCTCGGGACCTGAGCGCGTAAGAGCCGCTGTCGGCTTGCCGCTCGTTCGCCAGCGCTACACCGTGGAGGGAGCTACCATCGTCTAAGGGTCCTACGTCCAAGGCGTTTTTACACCACAACTGGGACGCCACCGGCCCTGGGCCGGTCAAGATACCAAGCTTGCCGAGCCAAGATACCAACGAACATGGCCTCTGACCTCGAAGGTAC
>JAJYWG010000247.1 GCA_021791615.1 Actinomycetes bacterium | reverse complement strand
CAGCGATTATGAGCGCGACCACACGTCACTACCGAAGGCCCGGGTGGTTCACGAAGCACGTGTTCAACCGCGCAGTGGCGGAAGCGACGCGCCTCGGCATCAGCGTCTGGGGCAGCCGGGTGTTGGAGGTGCGGGGCCGGAAGTCCGGTGAGCCCCGGCGAACGCCGGTCAACCTGCTCTGCTTGGAGGGCAGGACGTACCTGGTCGCTCCGCGCGGAGAGGCCGAATGGGTCCGCAACGTCCGAGCCGCCGACGGCGCCCTCGACCTCCTGCTCGGCCGCAAGCGGACGCGCTACTCGGCCCTGGAGCTCTCGGACGAGGAGAAGGTCCCGGTGTTGCGCGCGTACCTCACGCGTTGGAGGGCGGAGGTCGGCGTGTTCTTCGACGGAGTCGGTCCGAGCTCGACCGACGAGGAGATCGCTGCGATCGCCTCCTGGCATCCGGTGTTCGAGATCGCCGAGCGATGACGGGAGCGCCCGCGCTCAGCCACCGCTCCGCCTGCGCGGCGGACATCGTCGCTTCGACGCCACACATCCCCGACCAAGAAGCGACGCATCCCCGAGCAAGAAGGGGGGACGCCCTGGGCACGCGGCGAAGCAAGCCGCGCCTCACCTCCCGCGCCCACCTTGGTGAGGGTGCCCAGGAAGCTGTCGATGACCCACGCGTCCTCGTGGTCGACGCCGATGGTCTCAGGTGCCCGATCGCCGTGGGCTGGGAGCTCAGATGGACTCCACGATGGTGGTCACCCGCTTCGTGAGCACAGCGAGGTCCTTGACTCCGTACTGGACCTCTCCGAAGCGCACCAGGTGAGAAGCGACCTCCTCTGCACGGTGACGCCGGGTGTCAAGGGACCCTGCGCCGCCAGGCTCAGGCTCATGGCCACAGACCCGACACGACGGCAACTCCAGCCCCGCGCCAAGGAACCGTCGCCGGCGTCGGCGCGCTGCGTGGTGGCGGGTCACCCGCACGTCTGGCGGCGTCACGTGGTGCTCGACGCGGGTCGGCACCTCGTCGAAGCGCCACTTCTCATGCCATCGGTGAGCCGTCGGTCCCTCATGACCCGGTATAGGGATTCCCGTCGATCACGTACTGGAAGTCCGACGTCGTGCTGTGAACGACATCCGCTCATCCCTTTGCTCAGCGACGTATGCAGGCTGGCCCAGTGCAGCGTCGCTCGAGACGTCACCATCTTCGCCCGGCGACCACGGCGATGTGGCCCAGAGGAGCGTACGGATCCTCGGTCGCTCTGCGTACCGTCGTGCAGCGCGAACAGCAGGAGCGCCGCAACCACGCTGCGATGGCTCCGTTCTCCGACTCCTCAGCACACAGGGAAGGATTCCACGACTTGCCTGTTGCCGAACGGGGTCGAGAGCGAGACGACGACCGAGATGTGCATCGGTGTCGAGAGCGAGGACCGCCGTCTCGACGACGTGCACACGCCCCGTACGTTGGCGAGCTCCACGCTGAACTGCTGTCCGGGCGCCACCACGAGACGTCTCAGCGCCAGTCCCAGGTGGAAGGGGCTGGGCGCCCGACCCCTGTGCAGGCTCACGCCAGCGATGCGGCCACCGAGGAGCGCTCGAGTGACCCGCGGGTTCGCCAGATGGACGCCGGTGATCGTCCAGGAGCGCCACGACACGTTCTCGATGTTCTCGAACGTGACGCCGCTCGCCGTCCCTCCCCCTGAGGTGGATCGGAACTGGGGTGCGAGCAGGCCAGCCTGCACGGTCGCTCCCAGGAGGGTCACTGCGATCAAGATCGCTCCCAGCGCGGTGCCCCAGCGCCGCCAGGGCTCTGCCCCCCGCATCATGAGCGCCCTCCCTCATTGATTCCTTGTGCCAATACATTGACACATACTGTCCAGTACGGGCAACATGGGATCGGTGTGGGGTTACCGGGTCTTCGACGTCCTCTGGGGAGCGCTGCCGGTCGTGCTCGCAGTGCTGGCGGTTCGACCGGTGTCCGCCGGCGAGCTGCGCACGTTCAGCAGCCGCTACGGCATCGCCGCCACCCCCGGGACGCACTCGGCCATGAAGTGGTACATCCGAGTAGGCCGGTGCGGCCGGCTGGCAGGTGCGGCGATCGGCCTGAGCGCCCATTCGGTCCTCTACGCCCTGGGCGTCAGTGTGGCGAACCAGAGCCTGTTCTACGGCATCATCGGGTACCTGCTCGGTGCCTTCGTGACTGCGCTCGTCCCGCGAGCACGAGGGGCTCAGACGCGCCAGGCGTCCCTGGCGCAGCGGCGGCTGACCGACTACCTCCCGCGTTTCGCGTTCATCGCCCTTGGCGTTGCCGTCGTGGTCGCCGGGCTGGCCGTGGCGATCTACGAGCTGGAGCCACGGCGAGCTCTGCCGGACTTCAGCGGCAGCAGCACTGCCGGCCTTGCCTTGGTCGTGATCGTCGCCATCGTGACGGTTGTTGCCATTCGCATCGTCGTTGCTCGATCTCAGCCCATCACGAGCTGGGAGCTGGTGGCGGTTGACGACGCGTTGCGCGCGCAGGCCGTCCATACCCTCGGGGGAGCGGGCCTCGCCATCGCACTCTTCGGAGCAAGCTCATGTCTGCTCGAGATGGCCGGGTATGCGTCGCCGACGTGGTTGCACGTGGTGGGAGTCGTTGCTGGAGTCGCCGCACTGCTCGGCGCGTGCGCTGCCTGGGGGCTCATCGGCGCCTCCTGGCACGTGCCGCGCACGGTGGCACGGTGATCGTCAGCATCGACCCAAGGTCGCCAGTTCCGCCCTTCGAGCAACTGCGCACGGCCATCCGGCATCTCATCGTGACCGGAGCACTTCCGGTCGGGACTCGGCTTCCGACGGTTCGCCAACTCGCGGCAGATCTCGGACTTGCACCAGGCACCGTGGGGCGGGCGTACAAAGAGCTCGAGAGCGAAGGCCTCATCGAGTCGCGCCGCGGTCATGGGACCCACGTCAAGGGAACTCCGACGCTGCCTGACGCGGCGCACCGGCGCCGCCGCATTCGCGACGCTGCGAGCACGTATGCGGCAGTCGCGGCGGAACTGCAGATCGACCCGGACACGGCCATCGCCGCGGTTCGCGAAGCACTGGTTCGGTGAGCGTCGGCGAGACACGCCTGCCGTTCCGGACGAGTCCAGCCGGAGAAAGCCAGCGCTGGTGGGCGTCAGGCCGGACTCACTGAGCTCGTAGGCATCCGGGCGGAGTGCGGATCGTTCCGGGCTGCGGCCGCGGCGTCATGAGCCCGTTGCCCGCTCGGGGCGACGTCTGGTGGTGTGAGCTCCCCGACATCGGCCGAAGGCCGGTGATCGTGTTGTCGCGCGACGCCGCCATTCCTCGCCTTCGGCGGGCGGTCATCGCTACGTGCACCACGACCATCCGTGGCTTGCCCAGTGAGGTCGTCCTCGAACCAGGCGACGACCCGGTGCCGCGGCACTGCGTGGCCAACGTGGACTCGATCGAGAGCGTCGCCCTCGGCGTCCTCACCGAGCGGATCGGGCGCCTTGGCGACGCGAGGATGCGGCAGCTTTGCGAGGCGCTCGAAGTCGCCGTTGACTGCGACCCCTGAGCCTCCAATTCGCGGTCGCCCGCGACCCGGCGTTCAGGGCGAGGGGCTCCGATCGCAAGCCGTCTCGTTATGGGGCACGGCGCCCGGTCGAGGTTGCCCAAGTTCTCTCACGATGCCAAGTAGCGCCGGAGTGCGTCTCGGGCGACCGCACTGATGCTGCGATGCTCCTCTTCGGCTCGCTCGTGAAGAGCGTCTGCGAGGTCGGGTTCGATCCGAAGGTTGAACTTGCCCCTCGTACTGCCCTCG
>JAJYWG010000446.1 GCA_021791615.1 Actinomycetes bacterium | reverse complement strand
GCAAGCAGCCGTGCGATCGCACCCCGAGCTCTGCCTCATCGGGCGCCCGACGTTCCTCTTCTCCTTCAGGAGCGACGAGTTCGACGTCTACCATGTGAACGACTTCATGCGTCAGCGAGGTTGGCGTTTCAACGGGCAGCAATATCCCAACGCGCTGCATATGGCGGTCACTCTCCCGCAGACGGCGCCCGGCGTCGCCGAGGCGTTCGCGAGCGACCTGGCCAACGCGGTCGCGTATGCCGCACGCGAGCAGGCCGCCGGGCATGCCCCGGAGAGCGCGGCTATCTATGGTGGAGTGCCCGGCGGCATGAGCAACGAGGCGGACGACTTCATCAAGGCGGTGATGGCCGACATGCTCGACCGCCAACAAGGATTGCCGCCCGAGCCGCCCAAGATCTCGCCCACGAAGCTCGCTGATGAAGTGTGAGGCCCGGTGCGCGACCGCTCGGACCTCTGCCTTGCGATCGATCTCGGCACCGGCGGACCGAAGGTCGGGTACGTGCGCTTCTCGGGCGAAGTCCTCTGGTGGGGCCACCAGCACGTGGAGACCCACCTTTGGCCCGGAGGCGGCGCGTCCCAGGACGCCGCCGAGTGGTGGCAGGCGGTCGTCGACACCGCGCGGCAAGGGCTGAAGAGCGGCGCCGTCGAGCCCTCTCGGATCGCCGCCGTCTCGTGCACGGGACAGTGGGCGAGCACGGTGCCGGTCGATAGCACGGGCGAGCCGGTCGGCGAGTGCTTGCTGTGGATGGACTGCCGGGGAGCGCCGTGGTCACGGGCGGTGATCGGCGGTCCCTTCCTCGGCTACGCCCCGCTACGCGCCGGCGACTGGGTACGCAGGACCGGCGGCGCCCCCTCGCTCGTTGGCGCCGATCCCGTCGGTCACATGCTCTACCTGCAGCACGAGTGCCCCGAGGTCCTCGAGCGCACGGCATGGTTCCTCGAGCCGGTCGACTACCTCGCGATGCGTTTCACCGGCCAGCCGGTCGCCTCGCACGCGTCGATGATGGCGGGGTGGCTCACCGACAACCGGCGTCTCGATCACTTAGCCTACGACCCAGTCCTGGTCCGCCGTTCAGGGGTGGACGCGTCCAGGCTGCCACCGCTCGTCCCGACCGCGTCGGTCGTCGGTTCCGTTCGTCCGGAGATCGCGTCCCTGCTCGGGCTGCCCGAGGGGGTTGCGGTGGTGACCGGCATTCCCGACCTGCACGCGGCGGCATGCGGTGCCGGAGCCGTGGGGGCGCTCGAGGGCCACCTGGCCGTGTCGACTAGCGCCTGGATCGGAGCACCGGTCGTCTTCAAGAAGACCGACGTCCTTCACTCGGTCGCGTCGCTCCCGGGCCTCGGGCTCGGCGGTGCCGCTCCTTACCTCATTGCGAACAACCAAGAGACGGCAGGCGCATGCCTCGCCTGGCTGCGCGACACCGTGTTCCCACGCTGCTCATACGAGGAGGTGCTGAAGGAGGCGGCGACCGCGCGGCCCGGCGCCGGGTCGGTCCTCTTCACCCCGTGGCTCAACGGTGAGCGCTCCCCGGTGGACGACCGCCGAGCCCGTGGGGGCTTCCACAACCTCTCGATTGCGGCCACCCGCGCCGACCTTGCCCGAAGCGTACTGGAAGGAGTCGCCTTCAACATCCGGTGGCTCTCCAAAACGGTCGACGCCTTCGCCGGACGACCACTCGACCCGCTCCGGATGGTTGGCGGCGGCGCCCAGTCCGAGCTCTGGTGCCAGGTGCACGCGGACGTGATGGACCGGCGGATCGAGCGCGTGGCCCAGCCGCTCAGCGCCCAGTTGCGAGGGGCCGCGATCTTCGCCGGCGTGGTCCTGGGTGCGATCTCGCTCGAAGAGGTCCGCTCCCTCGTCCCCGTGGATGGCATTTTCGAACCGGACCCCGCCAATCGGGCTCTTTACGACGAGCTCTTCTCCGAGTTCCCGCGGCTCTACAAGGCCGAGCGGGGGATGTTCCGGAGACTCAACTGACGCCAAGGGAAACACCCTCGCGATCAGATCCGAGAAACCTCCCGCTCACTCCGAAGGTAACCATTCAGGGCCCGACCGCCTCGGTGTGAGGTCGGGCCTGAGCGGCCCGCTTCGAACTACACCGGTGTAGTCCAAATAGGGTGCTGACCTGGGGATTCGCGAAGTTGGCGCCGACGTGCTCGAATTTCGGGCGTGTCGGAGAGCCGGTCGGACCTGGTTGCAGCGAACGAGGAGCTCCGTGCGCGAGTCGCCGCCCAGGAGCGTGAGATCGAGCTGCTGAAAGCCAAGATCACCGAGCTGGAGCACCGCGTGGGGCGCAGCTCGAAGAACTCGTCGCTCCCGCCTTCTGCGGACTCGATCAAGGACAAGGCGGAGGCGGCCAAGGACCGCGCCGCGAAGCGGGCGGCGGCCAAGGCGGCCCGCAAGGAAGATCTCACCCGCAAGCGGGGCAAGCAGCCCGGTGCACCCGGAGCCACGCTGAAGAAGCGTGACGACCCCACCTCGGTCATCGACCACGAGCCTGAGTGCTGCTCTTCCTGCGGCGCTGATCTCGCGACCGCACCGGTCGAAGGCATCGAGATCCGCCAGGTCTTCGACACCCCGGTGCCGCTCCCTTTGGAGTGCATCGAGCACCGGGCGGCGACCAAGCGCTGCTCGTGCGGGGCCACGACCAAGGCGAGCTTCCCTCCCGAGGCACGCTCGACCACCTGCTACGGGCCGGGCGTGCGCGCCGTCGCCCTCTACCTCCTCCACCGCCAGCACCTCCCGGTCGAGCGCACCGCCGAGGCGCTGTCCTCGCTCTTCGGGGCTCCGGTCTCGACCGGCTTTGTCGCCTCGCTGGCAACCGAGGCAGCCGAGGCGCTCGATGCCTCGGGGGTGATCGCCGAGATCTGCCGGCGTCTGCGGGGCGCAGACCTCGTCCACGCCGACGAGACCTCCGACCAGGTGGGGACCAAGACCTGGTGGTTCCACGTGGTGACGAACAACCTGTTCACGTACCTATTCGCCAGTCCGACCCGGGGCAAGGACGCTCCCGACCAAGCCGGTGTGCTCGGTGACTTCACCGGGACGATGGTCCACGACCGCCTCGCCATGTACTTCAACTACGACCAGGCGACCCATGCGATCTGTCTGGCGCACATCGCCAGGGAGCTGGCTGCGGTCGGGATCGTGTGGAACCAGGGATGGGCCAACGACATGGCCGACCTGCTCTCCGAGATGAACGCGGCCGGCAACGCAGCACGGGAGAAGGGGCGCACCCGGCTCGGGCGCCCCGTCGTGAAGGACTTCTTGGCCCGCTACGACCGGATCGTCGAAGACGGTCTCGCCGCCAACCCTGCCCCGCTCGGCCGCAAGCGGGACTCGGTCGAGCGGGCGTCGTTCAATCTCGTCTCGGCATTGCAAGATCTGCGGGCCGAGGCCACCCGCTTCGTCACCGACCTGTCGGTTCCGATGACGAACAACGCGGCCGAACGAGCGCTGCGGATGGCCAAGCTGCACCGCAAGATCAGTGGCTGCTTCCAGAGCGACGCCGGTGCTCGGAGCTTCGCCACCATCCGCTCCTACATCGCGACCGCGGCCAAGCACGACGTCGACGTCTTCCGCGCACTCGCCGGGATCTTCCGCGGCGACGTGTGGATGCCGCCGGCCGTCACCTGATCTGTCGCCGCGGTCCTTCACCGCTTGATCTGCATCATCGCTGTCGCAACGCGCCACGACGCACCTCGTGGTCCGCAGCGTCGCCGGTGAGGGGTGAATGGTTACGGTAGTTCCGCACGCTGGGATCTGTGCGGGGGGCCGCCCGTCACCGGATTCGTCCGGCCAAGG
>JAJYWG010000243.1 GCA_021791615.1 Actinomycetes bacterium | reverse complement strand
GCGTTTCATTTCTGGGTTGGCTTTGGCGTAGACCTCGGTGGTGATGATGGACGTGTGCCCGAGGATGTCGCGGATGTAGATGAGGTTGACTCCGTTTTCCAGCAGGTGCATCGCCTTCGAATGGCGTTTATGTGAAATTCCACATAACCGCCATTACGTGGACGGCTGGGTTATGTGGCCGGCTGTGATGTTTGCGGTGGTGGGCGAGCTGCGGGGGTCGGTCCCGGCCACATAACCCGGGCGGTTATCGGCAGACGTGGTCGAGCCAGTCGAGGAGATCTTGGTCGGCTGTCCAGCTTGGCAGGGGATCTGGGGTGAGCGACTGGTAGGCGCTCTCGATGGCTTTGCGTTTGGTCTCCGGGTCGGCGCGGGCGTAGATCTCGGTTGTTGATGCGTCGGCGTGGCCGAGTAGGTCGCGGATGTAGATCAGGTTGACTCCGGCTTGGAGTAGGTGCATCGCCCGGGTCCTTCTGATCACGTGCGGAGTGACGTTCACGCCGGGCGCGTAGCCAGGGTCACGGCGGCGGAGGGATTGGACGTGCCTGGCGAGGATTTTGGTGACGCCCCAGCGGGTCAATCGGGTCCATTGGGGCCCTTGAAACAACGGGTCTGCGTCTGCGCCGACGCCAGGGTGGGGTGCGCGCCGGTCTAGGTAGTCCTCCATCAGTCGGGCTGTGGGGCCCATGATCGGGACGCGCCTGGTTTTGGAGCCTTTGCCGTGTAGCGTGACCAGCATCGGGTGGGCTGAGCGGATGTCGGCGGCGTTCAGGTCGCAGATCTCTTGGACGCGGGCGGCGGTGTCGTAGAGCATGGACAGCAGGACGGTGTCGCGCAGTCCGCGCCGGGTGGCCGGGTCTGGTTCGGCCAGGAGGGCTTTGACCTCGTCGCCGGTGAGGTAGCCCATGTCGGTGGCCGGGGTCTTCTTCTGCTTGACGGCGATGATCTGGGTGGCCTGGTCGAGGAACTCCGGTCGCTCGACCGCGGTGTAGCGAACGAGCGACTTGATGACGGCGAGACGCTGGTTGCGGGTCGCCGGGGAGTTGCCGCGTTCGGATTGAAGCCAGTCCAAGAAGGCGAGCACCCGCGGCCTGTCGAGATCGGCGAGGCGCAGCTTCTCGGGCGGGGTCGCCTCCACGTCACGGAACCAGGTGAGCAGCAGTTTGATCGCGTCTCGGTAAGAGGCGATGGTCTGGGGGGACAGGTCCCGCTCGCCGGCGAGGTGGTCGGTGAGGAACTTTGACAGCCACCTGCCGGCCAGCTCCCCGCGGTCTGGGGTGACGCGGCTCACGGTTGCGCTCCTTTCGGCGCGGCCGGGTCTGGGATGACGTAGCCGAACCTGGCTTGTGCGATGGCAGCGACCTGTGGGTAGGCGTCCGCGGTCAACTGCAGGTAGTACTGGGTTCCGCGCAGGTCGGCGTGGCCCATGTACGCCGACAGGTAGGGCAGCATCACCGCCAGGTCGCTGCCGTCGGCCGCCCAGCGCCGCAGGTTCGCCACGGCGAAGCCGTGACGCAGCGAATGGATATGCGGGCCGCCCGGGGCGAAATGGGGAATGTCCGCATCGGCGAGGTAGCGGCGGAACCGGTTATAGATCGTGGACTTGTCGGCCGGCTTGGACGGGTCGCCGGTGTGGAACAGATGGTGGGCGGGTTCCGGCTGGGGGTGCGCGGCCGCGATGTAGCCCTCCAGCGTGTCGGCGAGACGCCGGGTGACGGGCACGATGCGGCTCTCGCGGTTCTTGCTGTCGCGCACCTCGATGGTGGCGCTCGCCGCGTCGAGATCGCGCAGTTGCAGGTTGAGCGCTTCTGAGATGCGGATCCCGGTGGCGTAGAGAACCCGGAACAGCGCCGGGTCGACCAGCGCCCGGTTGGACATCTCCGACAGCGGCTGGGTGTCGATCGCGTGGAACAGGCGGCGGGTCTCCTCGTCGCTGAACACATACGGCGGTGGCCGGTGGCGCGTCTTCAGGCGAGTCAGTGTTGGTGGCGCCCACGCCGGCCAGCCCGACTGGCGGGCGTGTTCCACCAGCTCGCGCAGGATGATCTCCTCACGACGGATCGTGGACGCTTTGAGGTGGCGGCCGTAGAGGAACCCCTCGACAGCCTCTTGGATGATCGACCCGTCCGCATAGCCTTCCCGGATGCAATGCTCGGTGAACTGTGCCAGCACCCGTGCTTGGCTCTCGTAACGGAAGGCACCGGCGCGGCGGGCCGCGACGAGCGTGTCGACCAGATCGCTCAGCGTCAGCGCGTTCACGGCCGTGCCCCTTGCACCGCGTGAAGGACATCTTCGATATCGAGTGCGCAGCGGCGCAGGTGCTCGGTGTCGAGCCTGAGATAGTGCGCGGCGGTAGTGGTGCCCGCCGCGTGACCCAAGACCGCGGTGAGGACCGGCAGCGGCGTGTCGCTTTGAAGCATCGCGACCGCCAGCGCGCCGCGCAGCGAATGCAGGCCGTGCGAGCGCCCCGCTGGGAACACGATCCCGGCGCGGCGCGCGTAATAACCCAGCCGACAGCCCGCTGACGTCGAGGAACCGAACGCGGTGAAGGGGTAGCGGTGTTTGACGAACACCTGCCGGCAGGCCGCCTCCGGCCGGCCATGGCGGATGTAGTCGATCACGGCCCACCCGACGTCTTCGGGCAGCGGCAGCGTCAACGGCACGCCGGTCTTGTGCTGCGTCAACGCCAAGGTCTTGGCGCGCCAGTCGAACCATCCAAGCTCCAAGCGGCGCAGATCCCCGACCCGCAGACCGAGCCTGACGGTCAGTAACACCATCGCGTAGTCGCGTTTCCCGATCGCCGATTGCCGGTCTATCCGCTCCAACACCAAGCGAACTTCGCCTGCCGTCCAGGGGTACGGGGCCGACTGACCGCGTCGGGGATAGCGCTGCGGCGGCAGCCGCCTGACCAAGTCTTCTCGGATCTGCTCGCTCTCATGCAGGTAGCGCAGGAAGTCGGCCAACGCCGAACGCAGCGACCCGGTCGTTTTCGGGGCGTAACCCCGCCGCTGGCGCCGGGCCCAAAACCCTGCCAGATCTTGGGCCTGGACCTGGTCGAGGGCTTCCCGGCCGACCTCCTCGAGATAGGCCAGGAAGTGATCCGCAGCACGCTGCTTGGTCACGACGGTCGCTTCGGCGTTACCCCGCTGACGGCACGCCGCGAGGTACTCATCCCTGACCGCGCGGAAACACGCCGGGCAGCGCTCAACCGGCGGCGTTGTGGCCTGCCCCACCTCCAGGGCCCCACCCGCCAACGCTTCCATCAACAAGATCAACGGCCGGCGCGCGAGCTGCGCCCGCCTGGAAATAGTCGGCTCGCGCAGGCCCGCGAGCCCGCACCCCGACCGCACAGCGATGAAATCAAGGCAGTCCGCCTCGCTCGGAAGTGCCCGGCCGCGAGCCCCGAGAAACCCGGCGAACGCGTTGAACTCCGCTTCGTGGCGTTTGATTGTCGTCTTCGACCGCCCCGCCGCCATCAACACGGCGATCACCCGCCCGGACGCTTCGCGGACCTCTGTTGCCTGCATGAGAATCGACCTCCCTGATCGTGATGAACAAACGAGACGATTCTTCGCCGTACTCAAGGCCTCAGCGGGCCCGCGCAGACCAAGTCCGCCTACCGCAACCAGGCGCGAACGTCATCGCACACGCGGACCAGCCGGTCGCTGACCTGCACGACGGCCCCGGGTTATGTGGCCGGGACCGACCCCCGCAGCTCGCCCACCACCGCAAACATCACAGCCGGCCACATAACCCAGCCGTCCACGTAATGGCGCTTATGTGAAATTCCACATAACAGGCACTCAAAAGCCAT
>JAJYWG010000013.1 GCA_021791615.1 Actinomycetes bacterium | reverse complement strand
CAGTACCACCGGGTCCGCGGCCACCGCCAGCTAGACAAGCTCGCTCAGGCTCTCAGCACTGCGATCCAGCGCAGGCGAGAGCTCGCCGACGCGAGCTGAGTGCCATACCCCCGACTATCATGACCATCGAGGACCACCTGCGAAATTCCACGGAGACTGAGACAACCTCAGGTGCCACCCGGCGAGTAGAGAGACGAGCAGGGAGCCCTGACCCCCACTGAACACGCCGTGTCACCCGCCGCGCAGTGCTCAACGGCGATCGAGTACCCGCCGAAGGGCGCCATCGTCGGCCGCACCCCTGGTGGAGGCTCGGTGCCCGTGAAGAAGACGACCCAGGTGCTGCTCTCGTAGAACCCGCATTGCTCTGGCAACCCGAAGTGCCGGGTGAGCTCGCTGAGGGCTTGGGCACCGAAGAGCTGCTTCGGATCGCAGGACTGCGCCTGGGCCCGCGTGGGAGGCGGCGGCTCGGGTGGGACCGGAAGTGTCCTCGCCGGGCTCGCTGAAGATGCCAGGTGCACCGGGAGCCGCTTCGCCCTGCCGCTCGGGCTGCCCGCAACCGTCATCACGATGACGAGGAGGATCGCCGTCGCGAGGCAACACGCAGCTACCACGGCCCGCCCCCGCCGCAAGAGATGGCTGGAAAACTCACTTCGTCGCATCCTGTCACCTCCTTCAGCCGAGGCGGGAAGATCGATCAGCCGAGGCGGGAAGATCGATCAGCCGAGGCGGGAAGATCGATGCTTACAGTTTACCCCCCCCCCCCGTTGTCAACAGGTAATGGTCAACGGGCCTACCGAACTCTCTCCGATGCGGACGACATCGGGCGAGACGGAGTGCCGGTCTGCGCGTAGCCTTGGACCGGACCCTGGATCAGCTCTGCCGAGGACGCGGGGCGTTGGAGCGTGAGCCGGTCGTGCTGTCGGCAGGGTCGCTCCCCGATCGCCCTGCCGACTTCGGCTGAGGAGCTCGGCAGATACGGCCGGCGCTCGCGGGTGCTGCACCGGTTCGAGCCGCACTTGGACATGAGCGCCACCAAGGTGGAGCTGCTGTAAGGGCTCGCGAGCAAACTATCCGCGCGTGAGGGGCTCGGCTGGGATATCCTTTGGGAATGGAGCTGAGCGCCGACGCGCTGGCAGAGGTGTTCTCGTTCATGAACGCCCATCTCGACGAGAAGCAGCGACGACTTCTCGCTGGCTCGATGGCCAAGGCGCTCGGACACGGCGGGGCGACGACGGTGGCGCAGGCATCGGGGATGAGCCGCAACACGGTGATCGCGGGCAAGAAGGATGTCGAGGCCGAGCTCGAGCCCTCCGAACGCGTCCGGCGCGAGGGCGGGGGCCGGCCCCGGCTGATCGACGTCGATCCGGACCTGCTCACCAACCTCGACGACCTCGTCTCCCCCGATGCACGTGGCGACCCCATGTCGACGCTGCGCTGGACTCTCAAGTCCACCCGCCAACTGGCCAAGGCCCTGACCGACATGGGCCACCGGGTCTCGTCGTGGACCGTTGGCCAGCTGCTCCACCAGATGGGCTACAGCCTTCAGGCAACGGCAAAGACGGTCGAAGGCGCCCAGCACCCTGACCGTGACGCCCAGTTCCACCACATCGACGCCGAGGCGACGGCGCGCCTTGCAGCAAACGAGCCGGTGATCTCCGTCGACACCAAGAAGAAGGAGCTGGTGGTGGGCAAGAAGGCCAACGGCGGCCGGGAGTGGCAGCCGAGCGGCACCCCCGAGCGGGTCGACGTCCACGACTTCCCCGATCCAGCAGTCCCAAAGGCCGTCCCTTACGGGGTCTACGATATCGGCGCCGACGAGGGCTGGATGGAGGTGGGCTCAGACCACGACACCGCCGCCTTCGCCGTCAACGCCATCCGCCGGTGGTGGGAGACGATGGGCAAGGCGCGCTACCCCGACACCCGCCGTCTCATGATCACCGCCGACGCTGGCGGGTCCAATGGCTACCGCAACCGGCTGTGGAAGCGCGAGCTGTGCCGCCTCGCGGAGGAAACCGGACTCGAGATCACCGTCAGCCACTACCCTCCGGGGACCTCCAAGTGGAACAAGGTGGAGCACCGGCTCTTCAGCTTCGTCACCATCAACTGGCGGGGACGGCCCCTCACGAGCTATCGCACCATCGTCGAGCTCGCTGCCGCGACCACGACGCGCACCGGCCTGAAGGTCCGTGCCGAGTGGGACGACGCCGTCTACGAGAAGGGGATCAAGGTCACCGACAGGGAGCTCGCTGCCCTGCCGATCGTTCCTGCCGACTGGCACGGCGAATGGAACTACAGCCTCAGGCCTGTGACGAACCGAACTACGCCCACGCAGTTCTCTCACAGGCCCTAACGACCCCAAGCGCTAGCGCCGTCGAAAGCGAGCGGCGTCGGCCGTCGCCAGGGCGGGGTCGAGCGCACCGCCTCGGACCACCAGCACGGACCACCAGCACGGCATCCTCCTGGATCACGCCGAGCCGGTTCCTTGGGGCTTCTTCGATCGTCACGACCGGAAGCTTCGGGGTGCTTGTTTCGACGGCGCGAGTCGGAGGCACAGGCAGGCCGAATCGGTGCACTGCCGGCGCTCATCACGTCAGGACAACGAGGGCCCCTTCAGCAGCCAGATCCCGGTTCGTGTTGTGTTACCGAACCCCGCCGACCGGCATGGTGCGCGAACCGCATCGTCTTGGTGATGGTCCCAGCCGAGCGGAACACGGAAGGTCGGGCTAGGAGCATAATGGGAGTCGTTCCGGGTGTTGCAGGGCGTCTCGGGTGCGTGGAGGTGCAGGTGAAGGTTGCATCGCGAATCGGGCTCTTGGCGATCGCCGTGGCGGTCGCTGCGGTTGGCCTGCCTTCACTCGCAGAAGCCGCGTCGAGCTCAGCGCGTCCGGCGCCGGTGCTCGCGCACAGTACAGGCGGCTGCTACATGAGCATCTCGCCCTCCTCAGGTCCTGTTGGCACGCTGGTGTCGATCGAGGGCTCGACCGCAGGATGCGCGAGCAACGCTGGCGGTGGGGCGCTCGGCTTTAGCGACGGGTACGCCGGAGTCGGGATTCCCAATGCGACTACCCAGTTGCCTGAGCACGGCAACTTCGCCTACAGCTTCCGCATTCCGGCCATGATGCCCTCGGGCAACTGGTACGCGGCTGCATACGCGTACGATGGCGGGGGTCCGGTCGGCCCTGGACCCGCGGCCTTTCGCGTGACTATGGGCGCGCCGCTCAGTGCCACGTTCGATGTTACCGCAGCACCTGCAGGCTGGGATGACTACACCTCCATCATGGCTACCTCCAGTGGCGCGGCCGGTTACGACATCGTGCGTTCCGGCGGTTTCCTGGATGCCTTCGGCTCGACTGCCCCCCCACCTGGTAACGCCGGAAGCCTTCCGCTCAACGCTCCGATCGTCGGAGCAGCCTTCACGCCTGACGGCAACGGCTACTGGATGACGGCCAAGGACGGCGGGGTGTTCACCTTCGGCGATGCCGGCTTCTACGGCTCGATGGGCGGCAAGCCGCTGAACGCCCTGGTGGTGGGCATGGCAGCCACCCCCGACGGACACGGCTACTGGCTGGTCGCGGCCGACGGCGGGGTGTTCACCTTCGGCGATGCCGGCTTCTACGGCTCGATGGGCGGCAAGCCGCTGAACGCTCCGGCGGTTGGCATGGCGGCCACCCCCGACGGACACGGCTACTGGCTGGTCGCGGCCGACGGCGGGGTGTTCACCTTCGGCGATGCCGGCTTCTACGGCTCGATGGGCGGCAAGCCGCTGAACGCTCCGGTGGTGGGCATGGCGGCCACCCCCGACGGACACGGCTACTGG
>JAJYWG010000281.1 GCA_021791615.1 Actinomycetes bacterium | reverse complement strand
GTGCACACGTCGGAAACGTCCGAGGTCCCTGACGACGACTCCTACCGACACGCTACGGGAGCAGCCGTCCACGTCGTCGGCCACGGTGAGACGCTCGCATGCATCGCCGCCGCCCACTACGCCGACGCGTCGGCGTGGCCCGCGATCGCCGCTGCCAACCTGGGGCGGCTGATGGGCGACGGCACACGCTTCGTCGACCCGACCATGATCGCCCCTGGCTGGACCCTCGTGCTGCCATCACTCGACGCCGACGTGGCGCTCGACGCCGATGTGGCGGCCGGGACCAAGCGCGCGACGGCCCACGGCGCGACACGCCTGGCCAGTCGGGGCACGCTCGGGAGCGCACTGCTGCCGCTCGGCGAGCTCTCGGCGGCTGGCGTCAGCGCGCTCGTGGCAGGGCTGCTCGCGCGGCGTTCCCGTCAGCTGCGCCGCCTCCGAGCCTTCCTCCGCGAGGAGGGAGCGGACAGCTTCGCCCCGGTCGAGCGGGAGGCGGATCTCGGCAGGTTGGTCGCTCCGTTCGAGCGGGTCCCGATCGTGGACCTGATCGAGGCCGCTGCGTGCCACCTCGCAAGGGCCATCGCGACACTCGACCCGCCACCCGGTCCGGTGCAGTGGCTACGCGCAGGGAGTGACGGCGTGGAGGTGTGCTTCTTCGAACCGGTGCCCGAGGCTCTCGATGGCTGGCAACGCTCCGCGCCTGCGAATTGGGCGTTCCCCGCTGCCGTCGACGCCGCAGAGCTGCGTCGCGTGCACGACGGAGAGCCGTGGTGCCCGGTCCTGCTCCCCCTCGGCGACGACGAGCGTGGCACGTGGCTCATCCCTGTCGAGATCGGGGCGTGCGTCTCGGTCATCGGGTCGCGCGGAGCGGACCTCGCACGCGCGATGCGCGCAGCCGCTTCGACGTGGAGCTGGCACGAAGCCGTCGTGATCGTCGACGACCCCCAGGAGGCGATCGAGGCGGTCGAGGCGGTCTGCGGTACCTCGACGCGTGTGGAGAAGCGTGTGGAGAAGCGCGTGGCGAACGGTCCGCACGTGCTCTTCGTGGGCGACCCCGAGAGGCTCCCCGAAGCGACTCGGAATGCATGCGCGGTGCTCGCAACCCGCCAGCTCGACGACGCCGAGGTCACCGTCGTCGTCGACGACCGCGCGGCGAGCGTGCATCCTCTCGGGCTCACGGTCCGGCCTTCGCTGCTCGACCCCTCCTGGAAGGTCGCGGTCGAGGCGCTCGTCGATGGCGGCGTGCCCAGCCCCAGCGCAGCGGCCTTACCGCTCGTACGGCGCAGAACTGCGCCTGCCACCCTGCGGCTGGCGGATCCCGCTGCTGTCGATCGGTCCGGCCCCGTGGAGCTCGCCGCGATGTTCGACCCGGCGCACGCCACCAAGGAGCTGCACCGCGAGGCGACCGGAGAGCTGCACCGCGAGGCGTCGATCCGCGAGCGCGCCGGTGCGGAGGTACAGCTGCTCACGACGGTGCCGGGCATCGTCGGCCTGCAGGCGGACCTCCCGCCCAAACGCGCCCGGCGGGCGGTGGAGGTGATCGCCTACCTCGCGATGCACGCACCCGAGCCTGTCACCTGCGACATTTCGGCCACTGACACCGGCAACTTTTCAGGCGAGTGTCAGTGACTCCAGCCCGGAATCAATTTCATCAACTGTCAGTGGTGGCAAATCCCCTGCTCATGGGCGCTGTCGGTGGACACGCATGCTCAGTTCCACATCTGCGGGTACCGCCGCCCGGTCTGAGTGCCTTGTCGCTAGCCCGCGGATGGTCCCCCAACTGTGAACCTCGGGCGAGGTACCATTCGCCAGAGGTAGCAGCACCGCGTAGCTGAACTTTGTGGGCCTGTAGGGAGGCTGATGTGGTTGGATCGACCGCGTCCACCACCGGCGTTCTGCCGGTGGATGATTTCGTTCGCCGTTTGCTGTCCCAGCGGCGCAACCTGCACTGGCTGGTGGGGGCCGGTGTGTCCTTGTCCGCGGGGGTGCCCACGGCCTGGGACATGATCTACGACTTCAAGCGGACGTTGTACGCCCAGGCAAAGCGGGTCGAAGTGACGGATCTGGATGCCTCCGATCCAGATGTCCAGCTCCGCCTCGACGCGTTCTTCGCCACCCAACCCGGCTATCCGCAGCCTGGAGAGCCCGCCGAGTACGCCGCTCTGTTCGAAAAGGTCCATCCCGACCCCGAGGGGCGCCAACGCAAGATCGCCCAGTTGCTCGACGACGCCGATCCCCGGCCCAATCTCGGGCACGTGATCCTTGCCGTCATGTGGCAGCTGCAGATCCTCCACGTCGTGTGGACGACGAACTTCGACGACGTCCTTGAGCAGGCCGCCGCGCTCGTCTCAGGAGCGCCCCGCTGGCTTCGACGCGTAGACAGGTCCGAGCCGGCCCTGGTCAAAGCCGTTTTCGAAGACCAGACCAAGCCTGTGCTCGTCAAGATGCATGGCGACTTCCAGTCCGAGCGGCTGGACAACACCCGAGATGAGCTCGAGTCGGACAGCCAGCTGCGCTCGGGTCTGCGAGAAGCCATGCGCACGAAGGGCCTGGTGGTGGTCGGCTACAGCGGCCGAGACAGCTCGGTGATGCGTGCACTGCATGACGCCCTCAGTGCTGACGCCCCGTTTGCGGCTGGGCTCTACTGGGTCGCCAAGACCGGTGACCGCCTGCTTGGCGAGGTTCACGAGCTACTCGACGCCGCCCGGAGCAAGGGCGTTCAGGCGCATCTGGTGGACTGTTCAAGCTTCGAGGAGCTGATGTCCAACGTCCGGTACCTTCTGCCGGCGACCGAAGATCACAAGGTCTTGTTCAATCGCTTCCAGCCCCCGACCCGCTGGTCGCCGTTCGACATCCCGGCCCGTGGTGGCCGCTGGCCGCGGCTCCGTCTGAACGCTGTCGCCGTAGCCGAGTACCCGAAGACTGCCCGGCTGGTCCGCTGTGACGAGGTTGCCAACACCCGAGAGGCCCGGGAGTTGATCGAAGCGGCTGACGTCGCCGCCGTGGCCGCACGCCGCCGAGACGGTATTGCTGCGTTCGGTTCGGACAACGACTTGCTCGCGGCGTTCGACGACCGCGACCCGAAGCTCGACTACACCGAGATCGACGTGGCCCTGTCTGGTGACGTCGGGTTGCTCTACGACGCCATCGTGGCAGCGCTCATACGGGAACGGCCGCTCTTGCGCCGCGGCCGGCGAACGCTCATCATCAACCCGGAACGCGCCAAGGACGCGGTGTTCGACCCGCTACGCGCCGCCGGCCTGAGCACCCTTTTCGGGCGCATCAGCGGGACGAAGGGCAGGTGGGCCGAGTGCATCGAGGTCCGTCTTGAGCAGCGACATGGGACCCTTTGGCTCGTCTACGCCCCCGGCGTGTGGTCGGACCGAGGTGATGACAAGGCGGACAACGATCGCCGACGCGAATGGACTCGCGAACGCCAAGTGAGGCGTTATAACCGCCAGTACACCGCGCTCTTGAAGGGGTGGGCTGACGTTCTGTGTGCCGCGGACAAGGAGGCGCGTCTCAGTGCCTTCGGCCTTGAACGGGGTGCCGACGCAACGTTCGTCCTCAAGCGCCTTGCTCCCTACGCCGAGCGGGCAGTGACCCGATGACCACCGCCTACGTCCAGGCCGAGTTCCCGGCTTTCCACGAACTCACTGAGCCGCTTCTCGCCTTCGGTGAAAGAACCGGCACCCGCGGTGTGGAAGGACATCCCCTTGTTGGTCTGCACAACCACGGACCCTTCTCACTCAAGTACCTCGATGGGTACCTCGATGCCGTACGGGTCGCCCTGATCGCGCCCCCGGGCGACCTCACGATCGCC
>JAJYWG010000139.1 GCA_021791615.1 Actinomycetes bacterium | reverse complement strand
CCTGGGACTTCTTCCACCTCGACACCGTTCTCCTTCGCAGGCTCCACGTGCTCGTGTTCATCCACCACGACAGCCGTCGCGTACGGATCGCCGGCATCAGGTCCAACCCGGTCGCGAGCTGGGTCACCCAGCAGGCCCGGAACCTCTCGATGGAGCTCGCCGACCGGGCGAACCCGGTCAAGTTCCTCGTCCGCGATCGCGACACCAAGTACACCGCCTCCTTCGAGGTAATCCACAGACTGGCCAATGATTGGCCGGATTGGGGGTATTCACTTGAGCCGACTGCCCCTGGCCACGAGGCTGGCTTGTGATGCGAAGTCCCTGATGGCCGCCCTGCGGGTCGGGTCAGATGAATACCCCAGGGCCGGATAACCGCGGGCCAACGCCATCTATGAGCGCGTGATCGGCACCACCCGGCGCGAGTGCCTCGACCGGATGCTCATCCTCGGGCGCCGGCACCTCGAAGCAGTCCTTGCCGAGTAAGTCGAGCATTACAACTCCCACCGGCCCCACCGGTCCCTGGACCGGGGTGCACCCTCCGCGCTCGATGCGACTCCTGTGCTGATCGGCGACGCCGACCTCGCCAGGCAACGAAGAGCCGATCGTCTGGGAGGTCTCATACGCGAGTACAGGCTGGTCGCTTGAGCTGGGCGGACGGGGTTGTCGGCACCCACAGGCGGTGTGGCCACCCTCGATGCGCTCAGCGCTCCGTTGTCGTTCGTCGCTGGAAGAACGTCCGGTCCGTGCGAGGTGATGAGCGAGTAGGCCGTACTCGGTGGCAGCGGTCCGCTATGGCGCCATTCCGGCCCTCGTAGCTGCCTCCGTGCGGTCGTCGAACCCGCAGATGTCGGCGATGCGGCCGTCGCGGATCGTGAGCACCTGCCACCGCTCGGCTTGCCCCCCTTGCTCGTCGGCGCCTGGAGATCCTGAGACGCTGAGACCTACCAGCAGACCGCTGGAGCCGTGAACGACCTCGGTCACCGTGGCCCGCACTCCCCGCTCCCAGGCGGACTGATACCACGAACGGACCTGGTCACGGTTCTGGCAGCCGCCCCCGGAATCGCCCGGAGCGCCCCAGTGCACGTTGTCCGCACACAGTCTCAAGAACGCTTCGAGGTCGGCGTTCTCCATAGCCGACCTGACGGTCTCGAGAAGCTCACGTGTGTCAGGGTCCACCGTTCGAGGTTATCGGCGTTCCTCGTGCGGAGCCTCCTCCCGGACTTGATGCCGTTCCGGCGGCGGTCCGCCTACCCGGCCCCGGGGTTGACCGACAGCTCCGGGATCGAAGGAGTGGCGCGCCGTAGCATCGGCGGCGTGGCCTACGACGAGAAACTCGCCGAACGCATTCGGGAGCTCATGAGTGACGAGGTGGAGCAGGTCACGGAGAAGAAGATGTTCGGGGGTCTCGCCTTCTTGGTGGACGGCAGGATGGCGATCGCCGCCAGCGGTCAAGGAGGCACACTCGTCCGCTGCGATCCGGCGAAGGCGGTGCCGGCGGGCGCCCAGCCGGCGATCATGCGGGGCCGGCCGATGGAGGGATGGCTCCGGGTGGCCGACGACGCGCTCAGGACCAAGGCCCAGCTGCGCAGGTGGGTGCGGATCGGCACCGAATCGGCCAGCTCACTGCCGCCCAGGCAGTGAAGGAACCTAGCTCCGGAGCGGCGTCGAGAGCGGGCTCGAGCCTGCGCCGGCGGGGCGGGCAGCGGTAGCACCGGGCGATCTAGGAGCAAAGGAGGGCCCGCCGCTTACCAGGACGGTGCCATCGGCGTGACCGACGATGCGCTCAGCCGTCAAGGGCTACTGCTCTCCTCGCACCGTCAAGCGTGTTCCGCTGGCGGCCATCCGCTCGGTCCGCCGGGCGGACATGGCCGTACTTCGTGGCAGAGGCCGCATATGGGGAACCGCAAACCCCGGATACTGGGCCCACTTCGACCCGAAGCGCCCGCGCAAGGAGGTCGCCTTCCTCGTGGACACCGGCAAAGCGGCCAAGCCTTCGTGACCCCCGACGATCCTCGGCGTTCGAGGCCGCGCCTTGCGATCGCGGCGTCGAGGTAACCGACGGCGGAGCCGCGCCACTGATCCGAGTCGTCCGTACCTCCCGAGGATGCCGGCAGGGACGGCTCGGCGCCAGAAGCAAAAGATATGTTTGACATGTTAGGATATCAAACTAAGCTTTGGGATATGGAGGTCACCGATCCGAAAGCGATCCGGGCTCTCGCCCATCCGTTGCGCCTGGATCTGCTCGGGCATCTCGGCGCCGACGGCCCCTCGACGGCGGCTCAGTGCGGTCGGGCGCTCGGTGCCTCCCAGGCGAGCTGCTCGTTCCACCTCCGCCAGCTCGCCAAGTACGGCTTCGTGGAAGAGGCCGGAGACGGTACGGACCGCCGCGAGCGGCGGTGGCGTCTGACCGGGAGACGCCTGTCGGTCAGGTTGGGTTCAGAGGACGACGCAACGGTGCGCCAGCACCTGGAGCGCCTCGTGGTCGAGCGCGAGATGCAGGCGATCCTCGACTATTCCGGGCGCCCCGATGGGGCGAGCCCCGAGTGGCAGCACAAAGCAGGCATCGTCTCGCTGGTGGCCGTCCTGTCTCCGGACGAAGCCGCGGAGCTGAAGGAGCGGTGGCTGGAGCTACTGGCACCCTACGTGGACGCCAGGCGAGGCCGCGCCAGACGGCCCGAGCAGCGCCACGTGCGCTGCTTCATGGCGACCACGCCGCTCACAGAGTCGGCGGCCGCTCTCCCGAAGGTCGTGGATCATGGGTGACCACCAGGTGCCCTTCGGCTCCTCCCGAGCCCCCGACCTGCTGATGGACGTCCAGTGGATCCACGGAACTGCCAGGCGAGACCGATCGGGCGAGCCTGCGATCCAAGCTCACCGGGTCGACCCGCACACGGTCATATTGCGCCAGAGCAAGTGCCTTTCACACGAGGCGCCCTTCATGTACCTGCTGTTCGGGAACGAGAGGGCGGTGTTGTTCGACACCGGCGCGACGGCTGATCCGGCCTCCTTCCCCTTGCGGGCCACGGTCGACGAGCTAATGGCCAACTGGTTGGCGGAGCATCCCCGAGCCCGCTACGAGCTGCTCGTCGCCCACAGTCACGGGCACAACGACCATGTGGCGGCCGACGGGCAGTTCCTCGACCGGCCCGCCACCACGATCGTCAGCAGGGAGCTGGACGCCGTGCAGCGGCAGTTCGGCTTCACCGCCTGGCCGGAGCAGATCGTGAGCCTCGACCTCGGAGGCCGGGTTCTCGAGATCACCGGGACCCCCGGGCACCATCGCGCCGCCATAACGGTCTACGACCCCTGGAGCGGGTTTCTCCTCACTGGGGACACCGTCCTCCCCGGCCGCCTGTACGCCTTCGACTATCCCGCCTTCCTCGAGAGTCTGGAGCGAATGGTCGAGATGGTCCGCGGCCGGTCGGTCAGCTACGTCCTCGGTTGTCACATCGAGATGACGAGTGCCAGCGGCCAAGACTACCCGCTCGGGGCGAGGTACCAGCCCGACGAGCGGCCTCTCCAGATGACGGTGGCGCAGTTGTTTGAAGTCCGGCGGGCGGCCCGGTCCGTCGCCGACCGCAGAGGACCCAGCCGCTTCGACGACTTCATCATCTACAACGAGCCCCGGCTGCGCGACCAGCTGGGCCTCCTTTCTCGCGGACTGCTCCACAGAGCGCTCCCGCGGCAAACGAACCACTGAGAGCGTCGGCCGGGGCACCGGCTCCAAGGGCTACCGCCGCATCCACGGCGAACTGGCCACCATGGGCGTCGTCATCGCCCCTCGAGCCTCTGGGCGACCCTGAAGCGCCACGGTATCGACCGATCACCGCCCAGGTCAGGACCGACCTGGGCGGA
>JAJYWG010000482.1 GCA_021791615.1 Actinomycetes bacterium | reverse complement strand
GTAGCGACTAACCACTACAGACACAGAAGCCGACCGGAACGAGAAGGTGGTGGATGCTGCGAGCTGCGACCCTTCAGGGTGCCGAGATCAGGGAACGGCGGGCGTCACTCCAGGGGAGCCGCACCCATCTCAATCCCGTCAAGCTCATCTGGGGAAACCTCAAATCGACCGAGCTCGCCAACCTCTGCCCCGACACGATCGACGAGGCCGCCCTCTACGCCGAGGACGGCCTGCTGTGAATTCCGACCGAATCCGGACAGCTGTTCCGATGGCGGAATGAGCGTCCGGATTCATCGGAATCAGCACTTGGCGATATGCGGCTGAATGTGGTTGTTGTAGAGCGACAGGTCCCGCACGTCGCCCCGCCAAGTGTGCGACGCGAAGTAGGTGTCGAACATATCGGACAGCGACGAAGCCGGGTCGCCGGTCCGATCCCGGGCGCTCGAGGTCGGCACTGATCTCGTTGGCGCGCTGGAGGGCCATCGCCCAAGAGCTCGAGGTTGCCTCCTGCCGCCTGCCAGCGGCGTCCCGCCACACGAGGCGGTACTGCGCTGGACGGCGGCGCTTGCCTTCGGCGGCAGGAACCTCCTGTCGAAAGCTGATGGTCAACCGGCCGACGTGGTACGGGAACTTCGTCGACCGGGGATGCCGGTCGGCCACAATGCCGGTCACAAGCGGAGCCCTCGTGCCCCACATGGTGCCGGCGCGGCGCGCCGGCGCCGGGGTCGCACGCTGGTTGCGTGTCCGGGCTGGCTGGTCACAGAGCGCGTGACCGTTGCTTCCAGGACCGGCGGAGTGGCAATGAGCACCATGGCGCCACCCCTCAGCCATGCTGCGTTATGTGCCATCACCGCCTCCCGGCGCCAGACTCGGCGGCGACCGAGTGAGAGGGGCGCCGGGAAGCCGGGGTGGCGCTCATGGAGGCGGTAGACGGAGTTGACGGCAATGCCGTAGAGCGCAGCGATCTCTGGGGCACTGATGGTCGGGCCGAGCATGCGAAGGACCGTCCGGCGGCCGCGGATCCGGTCAATCGAACTGACCCGCCCACCATCTGGCGCTCAGCCCGGCTCAGCTCCGTGGGTAAATCCGTGGGTAAGCATTGCATGCTGACACATTACTCACGGTTGGGTACGAAGGGACCGCCTCTGAACTGGGGTAACCTCCAGATAACTGGTGGGCCGTAGACGCTCCTATTCGAACCTGCTAGACGTGCGGGAACGCATCCAAGTGCTCAGGTCGGCCGAGGCGATGATGTAAGCTTACATCATGCAGCGGACCCAGATTTCCCTGACCGACGAGGAGCGCCGTGTCCTGGATGCCGCCGCGTCACGGACCGGTCGATCGCTCTCGTCCCTGATTCGCGACGCGGTCGAGCAAGTTTACGGCGCGGAGCGCTCCACCGACGACGACCTGGCAGCAATGCGCAGGGCCTTCGGCTCCTGGAGGGATCACGAGCTCGACGGCGCAGCCTGGGTCGATCAGCGACGCACCGGATCCCGTCTGACACCTGAGCGATGAGCGCCCTCGTCGACACCTCGGTCCTGATCGACTACCTACGAGGGCACGCAGGCGCCGGCGCCCTCCTCGAACGGGAAAGAGTCGCTGACGTCCTCCACGCGAGCGAGATCATCCGCATCGAAGTCCTTGCCGGAATGCGCCCGACAGAAGAGGACGACACCCGCGCTCTGCTCTCCACGCTGGTGTGGCACCCGGTCGATTCCGAGATCGCGGAAGAGGCCGGCGCTCTCGGTCGCCGGTGGCTTCCCAGCCATCGCACGATCGACAGCGCCGACCTGGCCATCGCGGCCACCGTCGTCCGCACCGGCGCACGACTCCTGACCCGTAACGTCAGGCACTTCCCGATGTTCACGGATCTCCAGCCGCCGTATTGACCCTGGTGGTGAGCCTGTCTTTCGACCGCGCTCCAATATTCGCGGTGCAACAAGCAACGGGGACGAGCGACCGATCGGCAGTTCGAGTCCGCTAGGGACTCTCGTCCTCTCGACTCGCATGACCAGCGACGCCTCCACGGAATTCTGTGTGGGCCGTAGTCGCTCGTATTCGAACTTCGCTGACGTGCCGGAACGCCTCCAGTCCTTCACTAACCGCCGCACCACACCTGAAGGTCAGCCGGTCACCGGTGCTAGCATAACTTGCATCAGTAAGTGCTAGCATATATATGTGGCCTCCTCGAGAACGACGTTCACGCTGGACGAGGAGTTGGCCGAGCGGGCTCGGGAGCTCGGCATCAATATCTCGGCTGCTGCTCGTCAAGGAGTCGCAGATGCCGTACGTGCCGCCCTGGCGCGAGCTGATCGGGACGCATACCTGAGACAGCCAGAACGTGCCGACGCCTTCTGGACCGAGGCTGAAGCATGGGGTGAACCTTGAGACGCGGTGAGCTGTGGTTGGCCGAAGTTGGTAGGAAGAAGCGGCCCGTCCTGCTGTTGACCCGATCCGAGGTGCTCGACGCGCGCAGCCTCGTGACGGTGGCCGAGGTCACCACCTCCATCCGTGGTCTCGCTGCAGAAGTCGACATCGATCACGTCGAGGTCGGGCTGGACCAACCGTCGGTCATCAATTGTGACGGTCTCCACACCGTGGAGCAGGCACTGCTCACCGGTCCCGTCGGACGAGTCGGCGACGACATCATGCGAAGGGTGTGCTCAGCGGTACGTTACGCACTTGGCTGCTGAGGAGTATCGGTTCGAATACGAAGATCTGGTCTCCATTCCCGTAGGCCCTAGGCACTCGTATTCGAACTCGCCTGACGTGCGACAACGCCTCCTGGCAGTGTCCCGGGGGGCTCACCCGATACGACGGCAATACTCCAGCGTATAATATTGGTATGTCCAAAGTCATGGTTTCATTGCCCGAGGACTTGATCCATTAGATCGACGATGAGGCACGCCGAAGGTCCATGAGCCGCAGCGCGCTGCTTGCTGCTGCCGCTCGACGCGAGCTCGCTCGGTCGGACCCCGACGCGGTCGACGAAGCCATCAACCGCTCCGAGCAACGGTTCCGTAACGCCGGACGCTTCGATGCCGCAGAACTGGTCCGCCGCGACCGGGACAGTCGTCTGTGACGACGCTCCTCGTCGACACGTCAGTACTCATCAAGTGGTTCCATAGCGAAGGAGAGTCCGAGCTCGACGCTTCGAACCGTGACACTGCATCGGACAGTCCTACGCCTGAGCGGACGCGACCGACGACCTGCCGCCAGTGCAGGTGCTCCCGCGCTCGCTGTCAGGGCCTCGGCAAAGTCGCAGCACCTGCCTTGTGACCTGAGCTGACGCGCCGGTACTGGCGCTGCCCCCGTCTGGTCTGCTACAAGATCGGGGATGTCGTCGCCAGCTGTCACTTGCCAGTCCCAAGGGACCACCCGGTTGCCAGCAGCATGGGACCACCTCGGGTCCGCTGCCGCCAGCGAGCGTGATGTTCGTGGCGGCAGCGCCGGGTGTCAAGCGGGCCGGCGCCGGCCGGCCGGCGGAGCGCCGCGCCGGGACTGCGGATCGAGGGTCGGCTTCTCGTCCTCGCGGTAGGACTCGCCCTCGATGACGAGCTCCCACGCGGCGCTCTTCAGCCGGTCGACGGCCGACTGGGCGAGCATGGGGTCGGCCATCACCGCCAGCCACTCACTCGGGTCACGATTCGAGGTCAGCACCGTCGACGCCCGGTGGTGTCGCTCGACGCAGAGCTCGTAGACGTCGGCGGTCTCGACCGCGTCGAGGGAGCTGAGCGCGTAGTCGTCGACCTATCCCGACATCGGGATAGGTCGACCTATGCCGAGACCGCGACTATCCCGACACGGCGGTGAACGAACCAGGTGGCAGGCGGTGAGCGGCTGGAATTTGTCGGGATAGTC
>JAJYWG010000313.1 GCA_021791615.1 Actinomycetes bacterium | reverse complement strand
GACTACCCCGGCGAGCGCCTGGTCTGCTGTCGCAACCCGGCGCTCGCCAAGGAGCGCTCCCGCAAGCGCGAGGACCTGCTCGCCTCCACCGAGGCCGAGCTCTCCCGCATAGCCGAGGCCTGCGGGCGCGAGCACCGCCCGCTGCGGGGCACCGAGGCGATCGCCCTTCGGGCCGGCAAGGTCCTCGGCCGCCACAAGATGGCCAAGCACTTCATCCTCGACATCACCGATGAGAGCTTCTCCTTCTCCCGCAACCAGGACTCCATCGCCTCCGAGGCGGCCCTGGATGGGATCTACGTGCTGCGCACCACCATTGATGGAGACGAACTCGACACCGCCGGGGTCATCTCGGCCTACAAGGACCTCTCTCGGGTGGAGAGGGACTTCCGCTCCATGAAGGCCATCGATATCGATATCAGGCCCATCCACCACCACCTCCAAGACCGGGTGCGCGCTCATGCCTTTATCTGCGTGCTCGCCACCTACCTCACCTTCCACCTCCGTCGGAGCCTCGCACCCCTCACCTTCACCGATACCGAGCCGCCCGGACGTGCCGACCCGGTGGGCCCGGCCCCCCGGTCGGCATCGGCCAGATCCAAAGACGCGACCAAGAAGAACTCCGAGGGTGTGGAGGTGCGCGGCTACCGTGAGCTTCTCGAACACCTTGGGACCCTCACCCGCAACACCATGCGGGTGGTGGGGAACCAGAGTGTCACCTTCGACATGCTCGCCACACCCACCCCGACTCAACGCCGGGTCTTCGAGCTCCTTGGCGCGCCGGCCCCCCGGACGATCCGGTAGCCAGAACCAACCTCTCGCCGGGCATGGATTCCAAGTTCAGCCTGCTAGAGCATGCTTTGGAGGGGGTAAGTCCGGTCCAGTCAGGCGACCGCCGCGAGGACGAGGACCCAGAGGGGGTCGGTGTTATCGGGGTAGTGCCGGTGTGTCGAGGAGCCGGGCGGGGCGCGTCGCAGTGGCTTTTCTGAGGCCACGTCCGGCGTGTCTGGAAGCACCTGGCGCGCAGCCTCGAACGCTTGGTTGGGGTCGAGTTCCACCCTCGCTGCCGTCCAGTAGGCGAGCGGCGCAGCGGTGCGCTCGGACGCGTGGGCTGCCTCGGCAGCCAGAGCGAGCGCCGACTCCAGCTCGTCCTCTGACGAGGTGAGAACGTCGAGGACGGCGGCGAACGCCTCGATCCACATGGGCCGATCCATCGTCTGATCATCGCGCGTCATGACGCGTCGCGCCGTCGGTCGCCAGATCTTTTGAGTGAGCCCCGGTTGGATCCGGAAAGGCGAGGGCGCTGCCGTGTACCCAGCCCTCGAGGAAGTCCGCCATGCCACGCCAGTAGGAGCTGGTCGTCCGGTCTCGCATCTCCGCCGCGTAGCGGGGCACCCATTCGGGCAGGTGCCCTGCCACGAACGCCTGGCCGAGGTCGGTCGTGGGAGGCCGGCCGTCATCCGAGGCCGCCCACAACTCGGCGGCGAACGCGCACTCGACGCCGAGGTGGTCCGGGGCTCGCACCCATGGGTAGCGTGATGAGGCCCCGACCCAGTCGAGATCTGCCTCGTCGTACCAAGAGAGAACCCGCTTGGTGACTGTTCCCCACAGCGCCCTTGAGGCGTCGAGATAGACCGAGGCGTACGGTGGCACGTGGCGGCCCGGCAGTGGGACTACGACGCAGCCTTCGAAGTCCCCCATCGCAGCCTTCAGCTCCGCGGGGTCGTCGAGGCACCGCACGAGGCCCGCGACATCTCGGGAGAGACCCGCGTCGAGCCGGCCCAAGTTCGAGATCCAGGGCACGAGCGCGTCCTCGTGGAGCCGCAGCGGACCCTCGAGCCAGGCGCGAGCCAGGTAGTCGTAGCCAAACGTCCAGATCCAGGCAGTAGAGGTCGTCATCCCGGATCCTCGGTCAGACCTTCTCGACGCGGACACGGGTGTCGAAGTAGTCGGCCCCGCCTCCGACGGGGTCCTCGAGGCCGATGGTCCAGCCGTCGGGAGCTGCCAGGTCCGGGTCGAGCCGCATGACCGCGTTCAGTCGGACTGGCGCGTTGCGCGCTCCATCCCCCTCGAACGCTCGTCCGTTCACCTGCCAATGACCCGACCCGTACTGCCAGTGGCCGAAGGCCGCGGGGAAGGTGATCACCCCCGGCCGGATCCCGGAGATCGTGCGCACCCTCCCGGTCATGCCTGACGCGTTGCTCGCCGACACGACCCGCACCTGGTCGCCCGACTCGATACCGAGGCGCTGCGCGTCGAGCGGGTGCATCTCGATGAAGGCTTCGGGCATCATCTCGAGGAGCCAGGGGTCGGCGATCGTGCGGGACTTCGAGTGGATGGGCTGCTTGTGGGTCGACAGGAAGAGCGGGTAGTCGGATAGAGGGTCAAGAGCGGAGAGGAGCCTGCCTTTCATCGTCTGCAGCGGCTCGAAGCGCGGCACGCCGCTGAAGCGCTTCCCGGTCAGCGCGTTGTGCGTCGTTGCCATGACCTCGTTGTAGATCTGGCAGGGGTACTCCGTGGGCTTCGTGCTCAGCGAGCCGTAGGTGTGGGTCGCCCACGTCGGACGAGACGGATACGCGCCAACTTTGGCGACCATCGCGCCGTAGATCCGTCTCAGGTCGTCGGCACCGAGTGCCCCCGGTGGTTTCGCCCACCGGCTCAAGCTCGATTCGGAGATCTGGGCGACGGTAAGGAAGGCCAGACGAGTGGCGACGGTCCTACTTGGCAGGTAGCCCACCACGTAGTCCTCGAAACGCCCGCCCCTGGCGAGCACGTAGGCGATCTTGTTCCACACCGCGCCGGGAAGCGCTACTCGAGACCGGAGCGCAGCGATCCCCGCCATCTCCATCTCGGCGGGCGTCGCATCGGGTACCGCTCCTTGCTTCTCGAACCCGCTCGGTCCGAGGACGAGGAAGCTCGGGTCATAGGCGATGTTCGCGACCTGCCGGAGGTAGAAGTCCTCCCTGCGGTCCAGGCCTCCTCCGTCGGCGAAGGCGCCGCTACCAAAGCCGGGCATGTCGACCGTCTTGGCGACGTCGATCAAGAACTGCTCCATGCACATCGGGTCACCACTGGGTGTCTTCGCGGTGAGCGGCTCGACCACGGGTCGCCGGACCCCTTGGGCCTTGGTCGGATAGGTGGGGAAGTTGGTCGGGACGCCCCACCCTTCAAGGTAGCTCGTGTCGGGGACGATGTAGTCGGCATAGGCAGAGCTCTCCGCGATGACGATGTCAGTGCTGATGAACAGCGGAACCTTGGCTGTGTCGGTGATCATCCGGATCCATGGCGTACCCTCGGGCGCACCCCCGATCGCCGGCGGGCTCCAGGCCGGGTTGGCCTCGTGCTGAAGCACGATCTTCACCGGGTAGGGGTACTGCTGGTAGATTCCGGCGAAGATCTCCGGCCAGATCCCAAACCCGAAGGGGAACCACGGCCTCGGCGCGGGAAAGGGGTCTTTCCCGGCCGCGACGGCGCGCTTGTAGGCGCCGGATTGCTCGTAGAAGACGCCCTCCCTCGAGATGGGGACACCCGCTGGCATACCCTTGGGCTGGCCGGGCCACGAGGCGAGGGGATACGGGGCGCCCGGGTTCTTGCCGTCGAAGTCGGCGGCGCCGCCGCCCGCGAGGTAGCCCCCGACCCAGTCGACGTTGCCGAGGAGGAAGTTCAAGACCATGATCGCCCGGCCGTTGTAGACGCCGTTGGTGTGCATGGCGGGCCCGCGATAGAAGTCGGCGACAGCCTTGCGACCATGACTGGTGAACTCGGTCGCGAGGTTCTCGATGACTGCCTGCGAGACGCCGGCGAGTGACGCGTACTCGGCGAGGGAGTGCTCCGAGGCTGCCGCATAAAGCTCCTGTAAAGCGCTGCGGC
>JAJYWG010000104.1 GCA_021791615.1 Actinomycetes bacterium | reverse complement strand
GATCTCCCGAAGCTTCATCCAGACGAACGAGGCCATCTCACGCCTCGTCGAGGCTGGCATCCTGAAGCAGGTGACCGTCGGTCGCCGCAACCGAGCTTTCGAGGCACCTGACATCATCGCTGCCTTCACCGACCTGGAGCGCCAGCTCGCAAGCCCCGAGGGCGACACCCTCACGAGTGAACCCGTGCGCCGTGTGCCACGGCGGCTGTGACCAACTGTCAACAAGAATGTTGACCAAGTGATCCGCTTTGCCGCCTGAAATTGATATATGCAAATGCTGACACCTGCATATATATAGCCATACAGACGTGACTGGCCGTTATTCGTTCCCGCTAAACGGGAAGCCGTTCCGGAATAGTCCCTCGTGGCAGGCGGATTGTGCCCGTCGACGCATTCGTGAGTAGGCAAGCGTGCTGGGGCAGCTGAGCGGCTGGGGGATGCGCTCGATGCGTTGACCTGGTGCCGGACGACGGGGCGGACGCTCCCGCTCGATTTGCCATGTTCCCGTTAGAAGGGAAATAATCCCTGTCGACGGGAAGGAGCGAGGTGAGCGTAGACCGGCAGGTGGAAGCCAAGGTGGTACCGCTGCGGACCGCTTCGCAAGCCGACATCGGAGAAAGGACGCTGGAAGAGATGCTGACGGGCTGGCGGAATCAGCAGCTGGCCCGGAACCTTGCGTTCGCGACGATCGATGTCCGGGAGGCACAGATCCGCCGGTTCGTGGCCGTTGTGGGCGAGTACCCATGGCGTTGGACGGCCCAGATGGTGGACGAGTGGCTGGGCGATCAGCGCTCGGTACACCACCTGCGCCAGTCGACGATCAGGGGAAAGGCGATCACGGTGAAGATGTTCTGCGAGTACCTCACCGACGAAGCCTACGGTTGGATCAAGGAGTGCGAGCAACGCTTCGGCACTCATCCCACCCAGGTGTGCCATCGCTGGAACACGGCCACCCATGTCCAAGATGCCGAGGGTCGCGGTGAGCTCCGGGCGTTGAGCGTCGAGGAGCTCCAGGCGTTCTTCGACTGCGCGGACGACCTCGTGGTGGCGTCCAGGCGGCGAGGCCGCAAGGGCTGGTTGGCCGGGTTCCGGGACGCGACGCTGTGCAAGGTCGCCTATGGCTGGGGCCTTCGGCGCAGAGAGGTCCGCATGCTCGACACCCACGACTTCGGGGTGAACCCCCACGCGCCTGAGTTCGGCCGCCTGGGCGTGCTCTACGTCCGCCACGGCAAGGCGATGAAGGGGTCAGCCCCCAAGCAGCGCAGCGTCCTCTCCGTGTTCGGGTGGGCGACGGAGTGCTTGGAAGAGTGGATGACCGAGGTTCGCCCGCTTGCGGCCCGGGCCGGGAGCCGGGCGCTGTGGCCGACCGAGCGAGGTGGGCGTGTCAGTGAGACCAGGATCGACGAGCATTTCGGCCTCGTGCGCCGCGAGCTGTCGCTTGATGCTGGCGAGGTTAACTTCCACGGCCTGCGCAGGTCGTATGTCACCCACCTGATCGAGGGCGGTTTCGATCCCCGCTTCGTCCAAGAGCAGGTAGGACACGAGCACGCCTCGACGACCTCTTTGTACACCTCGGTGTCCTCGGACTTCCGGACCAGGTCGCTGCGCCAGGCCCTGGACCGGGCGGTGAGCCCGCTGGGCCTCGATGTCGGCGTCAGCCCGACGGTGAGGAAGGGGTAGCGGTGGCCAAACGTTTCACCTGGCGTCTGGAGGACCGGATGCACGAGCGGGGCATCCACCAGATCACCGCTCTGCAGCGCGAGCTCGAGCGCAACGGTATCGACCTGTCGTCATCGCAGATCCACCGACTCGTTACCCAGATCCCCGAGCGGCTCAACCTCGAGGTGCTGGCTGCCCTCTGCGAGATCTTGAGCTGCTCCCCGGCGGATCTGATCGAGGTGCACGCCAAAGCCCGCAGGCGCAGAGCGAGCGGCGACAACGTGGTCGACATGGCGAACACCGTGCGACCACGGCGAGCGCGGGTGCTTCGTCCCGACGACGGGCGGTGACCGCCCGCCACGCCACCTGCGCCCGCTGCCACCGCCCCGATCGCCAAGTCGCCAAGGTCATGCCCGACGGGCCGTTGTGCGCGGCGTGCCGGGCCGAGGCGATCCGCCACCGCGGACGCTGCAGTGGCTGTGGGGCCGAGCGTCTCTTGCCCGGCACCTCGGCGACCGGGGAGCGGCTGTGCTGTCGGTGCGCGGGGATCGACGAGAACTACACCTGCAGGCGTTGTGGGACCGAGTGGGCGCTGCGACGCGGCATCTGCGAATGGTGCCACCTCGCCGACGTCCTCGACGCCCTCATGGACGGTCCCGTTGACCTGTCCGCCCTGCGGGCCCAGCTGCTCGATGCCCCCCGCCCAGATCGGATCGTCATCTGGCTCTCCGCTGAGCCGCCCCGGAAGCTGTTGCAGGCGCTCAGCACCGGTGCGATCCCCCTCACCCACGAAGGACTGGATGGGTGTTTCCATCGCGTGTCCGCCGATCATCTGCGCGCGCTGCTCGTCGCGGCCGGGCTCCTCTGTCCCCGCGACGAGTGCCTCGCCCGCTTCGACCGGTGGGTCGCGGAGCGACTGGTCCCGATAGCTCGGTCCGAGCCCGACCTCAAGTTGCTCCAGCAGTTCGCCGTCTGGCGTCTGCGCCTTCACCTCGTCGCCCAATCCGAACACCAGCCGGTTCGAGACGAACAGGTCACCAACGCAACCCAGAGCCTTCGAGTCGCCGCAAGTCTGCTCGCTTGGCTCCGCGCACGAGACCGCGACCTTTCTACCTGCACCCAGAGCGATCTCGACGAGTGGTTCAGCGCACCACCAGCCACGCGCGCCCAGGCGGCCGGGTTCGTCCGCTGGGCGGTCGCCACTCGCCGTAGCCCGAAACTCTCTATCCCCAAACGCCGTCACAAGAGCGCGGCGGTGTTAGACCGCGCGCAGCGCGTCGAGATCCTCCGCCGACTCTCGAACCCCGCGACCGGCCGGCTAGAGCATCGAGTCGCCGCCATGCTCGTGGTTCTCTTCGGCCAGCCCTTCACCAAGATCGCTGCCTTGACTGTCGACGACGTCGTCACGCACGTCGAGACGGTTGAGATCAGACTCGGCCAGGGCCTGGCGCCTGTCCCTTCGCCCTTCGCCCCGATGCTCCGCCAACTGCTCGTCTCGAGGTCCAACCTCAATACCGCCGCCAACCTCACCAGCTCCTGGTTGTTCCCCGGGCGACGCGCCGGCAGCCATCTCCGGCCCTCGACCCTGCGCACCAAGGTCATGGGGATGGGCATCGACATTCTCGGAGCCCGACACGCAGCCCTACGCCAGCTCGTCCTCGACTGCCCGCCCCCTGTCGTGGCCGACATGCTCGGCTACAGCTATCAAGCCATCGAACGTCATGCTCAGCAGGCCGGGTCCCCCTGGAGCTCCTACGCCGCCCTGCGAGCCCAGAAGGCGTCGACGACCCTCGCACGAAGGACCGCCACATGAAGCAGCAGCCCTGTCACTCAGCACGCTCTACGTCCACGACCCGGGTGACCGTCACGGTCGACATCCACCCCCATCCCATGCTCGAACGTCTCGCCGGCAACATGCTCTGCTGCGTCCTCGGCGAGCTCGCAGCCGACGGAGTCCACGCCACCACCGTCGCGGTCACGATCAACGGCTACAACCCCGTCCATCCCTGGGCCCCATGACTGCGCGAGGACCGACGACGGGCTACACGCCACGCGGAGCAGCTCACGCGAGAGCGGCCAAGGAGGCAACCCCTTCGATTGCAACGCCGCCACGCCAACGACCCTCCGGTTCCGCGCGCGGACAGTTCATGTAGGCATTCGACGGATCGAATATGGGCTCATACCAGTTGCACATAATCTCTACGTCGCCGATGCGAA
>JAJYWG010000427.1 GCA_021791615.1 Actinomycetes bacterium | reverse complement strand
CTCCCTCGTCCAGGCAGCCAAGCGACGTGCCCGCGGCTATCGCTCCAAGCAGAAGATGATCACCATCATCTACCTCATCGCCGGGAAGCTGCCGCTACCCCAAATCCACACGATTTAGCGAGGAGCCTCCTAAGATGGGCCGATGAGCGAAACCCTGCACGACCTGGCCGTCGAGACCCGTCCGGTCATCACTCTCACCCCTGAGGCCCGCCGAGTGGTGAGCGAGGCGATGAGCAACGAGCAGGACGCCGAGCGCCTGGCGCTTTGGCTGGAGGTCCGCGGGGTCCACGACGGGGCGTTCGCGTACGACCTGTACTTCCAAGCCTTGGCCGACGCAGGTGACGACGACGCTGTGCAGCTCGACGACGAGGTGCCTGTCGTCGTCCCGAAGGGCAGCGTCGATCGTCTTCGGGGTGCGCGCCTGGAGTGGTCCGACGAGGGGTCCGGTGGGCTCGTGCTGGTCAACCCGAATGTGCCGGCGCCCGAGGAGGCAAGTCCGACAGTTCCGCCCGAGGTGCTGGCGGCCGGGCTGGATGGTCCGCTGGCCGTGCGCGTCGCGAGCGTCCTCGAGACGGTCGTGAACCCGTCGATCGCCGGGCACGGCGGCCGGTCTGACCTGGTGGCGATGGACGAGGAAGGTGCGGTCGCCTACCTTCGCCTCTCAGGTGGCTGCCAGGGGTGTGCCATGTCGCGCATGACGCTGACCCAGGGGATCGAAGGAGCGCTCCGAGAGGAGATCCCCGAGCTGGTGGGAGTGGTGGACGTGACGGACCACGCCGTCGGCGAGAATCCCTTCTACTGAGCAGAGCTCGAGAGAGCGGATCCGGGGGCAAAGCGCGATGAACCTCGCCTTGGTGGGGGGGTGTGCTCTCGCGGGGGTGGCGGCCGGGGCCGTGCTCGATGCGATGGCGGCTCGAGTGCCGCCTGCGTCGCCAAGGCCGGTCGAGACGCCAACGCGGATGCCGGCGGAGACGGCTCCCGAACCGCTCGATACCACGCCGGGATCAGAGATCCGGCCGTTCCCTGCCGATGTGCCCCTCGCACCCGAGGCTCTCGTCGCAGACGTGCCGCCGAGGGACGAATCGATCCCCGAGAAGCGCCCGCAGGCGGCGACGGCGCCTCCTCCCCCGACCCTTCTCGAGCGGGGGGTGGTCGCAGTGGTCACCGGCGTGCTGTTCGGGGCGGCCGCCGCCCGGATCGGTGCGGCACCAGACCTGGCCGCCTACTGCGTGCTGTTCGCCGGTCTCGTCACCGTGTCGGTCACCGACATCCGGGTGGGCCTGGTGCCCAGGGTTTACTTGTACCCGACCCTCGCCCTGGTGGCGGTGGCCCTCGTGGCATCGTCGGGCCTCGACGGGAACTGGCGGTCCCTGCTCGACGCCGCAATCGGCGGAGCGGCCGCATTCCTCGTGTTCTTCGCCATCTGGTGGGTTGCGCCGCGGTCGATGGGCTTCGGAGATGTCCGGTTGGCCGGCGTCATGGGTTTCGCGCTCGGATGGCTGGGACTGCGTCAGGTGTACCTCGGATTTGTCGTTGCCTTCGTGGCCGGTTCGGTCTTCGGTCTGGTCAAGATGGCCGTCCAGGGGACCGGCCGCAAGACGTCACTCCCGTTCGGTCCGGCGCTGGCCCTGGGGGCGGTGGTCGGCGTGCTGTTCGGGGCGACGCTGGCCAACCTGTGGTTCCACGCCTGAGCCACTTCGGCCCACAGGGACCCAGCGCGGCGGGGTGGGTCCGCCGGGCTGGATAGTTTGGAGGGGTGCTGCGCTTCCTCACCGCCGGCGAGTCCCACGGCCGGGCACTGGTGGCGATCGTCGAGGGGCTGCCCGCCGGCGTGCCCGTCACCGTCGAGGAGATCGGCACCGAGCTGGCTCGGCGGCGCCTTGGTTTCGGACGGGGTCCGCGCATGCGCTTCGAAGCCGACGAAGTGCAGCTCGTCGGAGGGGTGAGGCACGGGAGGACCCTGGGATCGCCGGTCGCCGTGTGGATCGGGAACTCGGAATGGGAGCGCAAGTGGACCGAGGAGATGTCGCCTGCTCCGGGTGCCCCCTCGCGGCTCCTCACCCAGCCCCGGCCGGGGCATGCCGATCTGGCGGGCATGCAGAAGTACGGCTTTGACGACGCCCGCGACGTGCTCGAGCGGGCATCAGCCCGCGAGACGGCGGCCCGTGTCGCGGCCGGTTCCCTCGCCAAAGCGCTGCTCTCGCACCTTGGGATCCAAGTGGTCAGCCACGTCATCCAGATGGGAGCCGAGTGCGTGACCGAGGGCCTGCGTCCTGGCCCTGACGATCTGGAGCGGGTCGACGCATCGCCGGTCCGCTGCTTCGACCCCGAGGCCGAGGGGCGGATGGTGGCAGCGGTGAAGGCAGCAGCCAAGGCGGGTGACTCCCTCGGCGGGGTCGTCGAGGTGCTGGCGTACGGCGTGCCGGTCGGCTTGGGCAGCCACGTCCATTGGGACCGCCGTCTCGACGGCCTCCTGGCGCAGGCCTTCATGAGCATCCAGGCGGTCAAAGCCGTCGAGATGGGTGAAGGCTGGGACGTCGCGGGCCGGCAGGGATCGGCAGCCCACGATGCGATCCGCGCCGACCCTTCAGCGGTGCTGTCGGGCGGCTACGGACGGGACACCGTCAGGGCCGGCGGCATCGAGGGCGGGATGTCGATCGGGGGCCTGGTGGTCGCCCGGGTGGCGATGAAGCCCCTTGCCACCTTGAACCGCCCGGTGCTCCAGACTGTCGACGTGGCGACCGGTGAGGCGACGGTGAGCTTTCGAGAGAGGACCGACGTGACGGCAGTGCCGGCGATGGGAGTCGTGGCCGAGACCATGATGGCTCTCGTGCTGGCGAGCGAGGCACTGCGGAAGTTCGGAGGCGACTCGATGGCCGAGGTGGCGAGGAACCGCGACGGCTTCGTCGCTTCGCTCGGTGAGACGTTGTCGGGCGCCGAGAGAGCAACGTGACGGTGAGCGCCGACGAGCGCGCTCCGCTCGACAGCCTCGGAGGCGTCCGACGGGTGCTGCTGGTGGGTATGGCCGGCGCGGGAAAGTCCACCGTCGGGCGCATCCTCGCCGAGCGTCTTGGCTGGGGGTACGTCGACACGGACGAGTCGGTGGTCGAGCGGACCGGGCAGAGCATCCCGGCACTGTTCCGAGACGAAGGTGAGCCGGTGTTCCGGGCCCACGAGCACGACGCTCTCCGCTCCGTCCTCGCTCGCAGCGCTCCGGTGGTCGTCTCGTTGGGAGGCGGTGCCGTCTTGGACCCGCGCAACCGCGAGATGGTGAGGCAGGCAGGCACCGTGGTCTGGCTCCGAGCCGAGCTGCCCACCCTGACCGAGCGGCTGGGGGATGCCGAGGATCGCCCCGTCGTGGCGCGCGAGGGTCGTGATCCAGCCGGGCTGGGTCGGTTGGTCGCCGAACGCCGGCCCCACTACGCAGAGGTCGCGAAGATCGTCGTCGACGTGGACGGAATGACGCCTGACGAGGTGGCCGAGGCAGTGCTCGCCTCGCTGGAGCGCTGCTCGCGGTGATCGTCGTCCCGGTCGACCTCGGAGCAAGGAGCTACGACGTGCATGTGGGCGACGGCGCGTCCAGCCGGCTCGCGGAGGTGGTGGCAGATCGCTTGCCCGCGGCCCGACGGGCAGCGCTGGTGACCCACGAGAGCCTCGTCGCGCAGCCCTGGTTCGCATCGATCGATCCTGGAGTTCCCTTCGATGTCCACACCGTCGGTGAAGGTGAGGAGCACAAGTCACCGGCCACCGTCGAGGCCCTGTGCCGTTCTTTCGTGCGTTCTGGAGTGACCCGAAAGGACGTCGTCGTGGCCGTGGGCGGCGGGATCGTCACGGACATCGCCGGGTTTGCGGCGTCCGTCCATCACCGCGGCACGCACTACGTCAACGTGCCGACCTCACTGCTGGCCCAGATCGACGCAGCGATCGGCGGCAAGACCGGGGTCAATCTCCCCGAGGGCAAGAACCTGATGGGGTCGTTCTGGCAGCCCTCCGTGGTGCTCTGCGACAGCGAGGTGCTCTCGACGCTGCCCGGGCGCGAGTGGGCGTGCGGCCGGGGCGAGATGGCCAAGTACGCCTTTCTCTCCGGCCGGCAACCCGACGAGTCCATCTTGGACCTTTCGGTCGCCGAGCAGGTTGCCCGATGCGTCGCGTTGAAGGCCGAGGTGGTCTCGGCGGACGAGCGCGAGGGCGGGCGCCGTATGGTGCTCAATTACGGTCACACGCTGGGCCACGCGCTCGAGGCTGCATGCTTCGGTGAAGACGGGCTCCGCCACGGAGAAGCCGTCGCGGTCGGCATCGTCTTTGCCGCACTCCTGGCCCGGCGCCTCGGACGCATCGACGACACCCGGGTCGAGCTGCACCGTCGGGTGGTCGAACGCTTCGGCCTGTCCGCTGCGTTGCCCGGGGGGATCGACCCAGGCCAGCTCATCGCGTTCATGTCCCGCGACAAGAAAGCGACCGACGGCCTCACTTTTGTGCTCGACGGACCACGAGGTGTCGAAGTCGTGACGGGGGTAGGTCGCGATGACGTGTTGGCTACCCTTGCAGACATGAAGTTGTCCTCTCCGTCTCCGGCCAGCGATCGTCTCCGCGGTGCGCAATGAGCGGGGCTCAACCTGTCACGGGGTCGGTGCTCGTCATCTCCGGACCGAATCTCAACCTCTTGGGCGAACGCCAGCCCGAGGTCTACGGGAGGTCGACGCTCGACGACCATGTGAGGGCCGCCACGGCGGCCGGGGAGCGGCTGGGTCTGCGGGTCGAGCACCGATGCTCGAACGCGGAGGGAGAGCTGATCGAAGCGGTGCACGCGGCACGCGGCCGGTATGACGCTCTCGTGGTGAATGCCGGTGCGCTGAGCCACACCTCGTGGTCCCTTCACGACGCGCTCGCGACGTTCGCCGGCGTGGTGATCGAGGTGCATCTGTCGAACCCGGCCGGGCGCGAGCCGTTCCGCCACCGTTCGGTCCTTGCCCCAGTCGCGAGCGGATCGATCGCCGGGTTCGGGGGCTTGGGGTACGAGCTGGCGATCGAAGCAGTCGCGCGCCTGCTGGGCCAGGGCGGTACCGGTGAAGCCGAGCAGGCCGGCGTGCCCGCGACCCCGGTGGACCGATGATCGACATGAGAGGACGAGGAGGCGCGAGCCTGTGAGCATCACCTTGGAGCCGATGGACATCGGCGGCCGCTTGCATCGGCTGCGGGATCTCCTCTCGAAGCGAAGCGAGGAGCACGCGGAAGCGGACAGCCCGGGCGAGCAGCCAGTGGAGGCCCTCGTCGTGACCAACCTCTCCAACGTCCGTTACCTGACCGGGTTCACGGGGTCGGCCGCGATCCTCGTCGTGACCCCGCGTGCGGCGATGCTCACCACCGACGGTCGCTACCGGACTCAGTCAGCCGAGCAGGTACGGGCTGCCGGAGCCGACGTCGAGATCACGATCGGGGGGGTCCAAGCCCAGCGCGACGCGGTGAAGGAGGCGCTCGGCGGTTGCACCAGTGTGGGCCTCGAGGCCGAGGACGTGACCTGGGCGGCGAGCCGCCGCTGGCGAGAGGTCCTCCAAGGCATGGATGTCCAGGCAACCGCAGGTCTCGTCGAAGCGCTACGCGAAACGAAGGACCCGGGCGAGATCGCACGGATGGGACAGGCAGCGGCCATTGCCGACGCCGCGCTCGGCGACGTGCTGCCATTGCTGCACCGGGCGATCGCCGAGCAGGTGACCGAAGCCCGCGTGGCGCTGGAGCTCGACACGGCCATGCGCCGTCGCGGCGCAGAGGGGACTGCGTTCGAGACCATCGTCGCGTCCGGTCCGAATTCGGCCAAGCCCCACCACCGACCCGACGACCGGGAGATCAGAGCCGGGGATGCGGTGGTGATCGACTTCGGTGCGACGTTCGACGGCTACCGGTCGGACATGACCCGGACGTTCTGCGTGGGTGGCGAGCCCGAGGGCGAGCTCGCCCGGGTGATCGAGGTCGTCGCGCGATCCCAGAAGGCCGGAGTGGCGTCGGTCCGCGCCGGTGCCGGAGCGAAGGATGTGGACCAGGTCTGCCGCGACATCATCGTCGACGCGGGCTGGGGCGAGGCGTTCGAGCACGGCACCGGGCATGGCGTGGGTCTCGACATCCACGAGGCCCCTTCGGTCAGCCCGCTCGGCACTGCTATCCTCTCGCCCGGCACGGTCGTCACCGTCGAACCGGGCGTCTACCTCCCCGGGATCGGCGGCGTGCGCATCGAGGACACCTTGGTCGTGACCGACGACGGCAGCAGAGCCCTGACCAACTTCACGAAGGATGTAATTGTCTGATGGCAGTGTCCACCAATGACCTGAAGAACGGGATGACGTTGAACCTTCCCGAAGGACTGTTCGGCGTCGTGGAGTTCCAGCACGTCAAGCCCGGAAAGGGTGGAGCATTCGTCCGGACCAAGCTCAAGAACGTTCGCACCGGCGCAGTGGTCGAGCGTACGTACCGGGCAGACGAAAAGCTCGAGCAGGCGATCATCGACAAGAGGATGATGCAGTTTCTCTACCGCGACGGCACCGACTACGTCTTCATGGACACGACGACCTATGAGCAGATGTCCGTGTCCCCGGACTCCTTGGGAGACGCGGTCAACTACCTGAAGGAGACCGACGAGGCGATCTTGGAGATCTTCGAGGGTGAGATCGTCGGCGTCGACCTGCCGGCCGCGGTGGAGCTCACGGTCACCGAGACGGAGCCGGGCATGCAAGGTGATCGGGTGTCGGGTGCCCGCAAGCCTGCGACGCTCCAGACGGGACTGGTCGTCCAAGTCCCACTGTTTGTCAACCCTGGCGACGTGGTGAAAGTCGACACCCGCACCGCCGAGTACCTCACCCGGGCATAGCGGCGGCAACGGCGGCGGGTCGCTTGGTGGACGTCCCGGCGAACTGCCGACGACCTGCACGCGATGAGCGCCGACCGATGAGCGCCGACCGATGAGCGCCGACCGATGAGCGCCGACCGATGAGCGCGGCGGAAGGGACCCGTCGACAGGGCCGCGAACGGGCGCTGTCGATCCTCTACGAGGCAGAGCTGAAAGGCGTTCCCCCGGCGGACGTTCTCGCAGGGCTCCCGGTTCCCCCCGATCAGTTTGTCTGCTCGCTCGTCGTACGCTCGGAGAACGTACGTGCGCGAGCTCACGACCTCATCAGTGACGCCGCGATCGGCTGGCCGCTCGATCGGATGGCGGTCATCGACCGGCTTGTCCTGAGGCTCGCCGTCGGCGAGCTCTTGGATCCCGACGGCCCGCCCCCGGCGGTGGTGATCGACGAGGCGGTCGAGCTGGCGAAGACGTACTCGACCGAGGAGTCCGGAGGGTTCGTGAACGGCGTCCTCTCGGCAATCCAACGCTCCATCGCCGTGCCGGGCCAACCGGGCGATGTGCCCCTCATTCCGGCCGATCGACCCCCGTGCGCGCACGACGTGCCACATCCCGCCGGCGACTGCTAACGTCATTGCTCGACCGTGAAGCGGGTCCCGTGAGGCCCGAACGGACAGGAGGAGCAGTGGCCGAACGCGAGCGCAGCCATACCAGGCCCCTGGGCGGCGTGTTCGTTCCCCGTTCGGTCGTGCTCGGCGCAGACGACGTCCAGCGGGCGCTGGTCCGCATGTCCCACGAGATCGCCGAGCGCAATGGCGGTCTCGAGGACGTCGTGCTCGTCGGCCTGCAGACGGGCGGCGTGCCTCTTGCCCAGCGCATGGCGAACGTCTTGAAGGAAGCCGAAGGCACCGACGTGCCGCTCGGGACCCTCGACGTTGCCTTCTACCGCGACGACATCGGTCTGCGTCCCGTGCTTCCCGAAGCGGTCACCGACATCCCGGTCGACTTGACCGGCCGCGTGGTGGTGCTCGTCGACGACGTGCTCTACACCGGCCGGACGGTGCGAGCGGCCCTCAACGCGTTGGGGGACTTTGGCCGGGCGCGCGCGATCCAACTGGCTGTCATGATCGACCGCGGCCATCGCGAGCTGCCGATCCGCCCTGATTTCGTCGGAAAGAACTTGCCCACCTCCCGCGAGGAGATGGTCGACGTGAGCGAGGACGGTGTCGCCATCGGGACGCTCTCGGACCGATGACGTCGACTCTCGGCAACGCGGAGGCTGGCCCCCCCACGGTCCCCGACCACACGGCCCCCGACCACACGGCCCACGACCACACGGCCCAGGACCCGACGGTCCCCGACCACACGGCCCCCGACCACACGGCCCCCGCTCCAAAAGCCGCGCATCTCGCGAACCCGCCGATCCGGCACCTGCTCTCCATCGCCGACCTGGGGCACGACGGGATCGCCGAGCTGCTCGATGTGGCTGAGGCGTTCGCCGAAGTCGAGCGGCGGACGATGCCCAAGGTCCCGACCCTGCGGGGCCGAGTGGTCGCCACCATCTTCTTCGAGGAGTCGACCCGCACCCGGCTCTCCTTCGAGACGGCGGCCAAGCGGCTGTCGGCCGACGTCCTGTCGCTGGCCGTGGGCACGTCCTCGGTCAAGAAGGGGGAGTCGCTGCGCGATACCGTCGAGACGGTCGAGGCCATGGGGATCGACGCGCTGATCGTGAGGCACCGCTCGTCCGGCGCTTGCCGGCAAGTGGCTCGCTGGGCACGGCGCGCCCGGGTGGTGAACGCCGGCGACGGCTGGCACGAGCACCCGACGCAGGCGCTGGTCGACTGCCTCACGCTGCGCCAGGTGTGGGCCGAGCGAGAGGGCGTGACCCCCGAGTCCCTCGGCACGGCGTGCTTCGCCGGCAAGAGGGTGCTCATCGTCGGTGACATCTTGCACAGCCGGGTGGCCCGCTCCCAGGTCCTGGCGTTCGCCGCGCTCGGGTCCTCGGTGGCGCTCTGCGCGCCGGGGAGTCTCATGCCACCTTCGCTCGCCGGGTGGCCGGTCTCGGTGGAGCCGGACCTGGACGAGGCGATCGGACGCGCCAACGTGGTCTCACTGCTGCGCATCCAACAAGAGCGTGGTAGCGGTGCCTACGTGCCGTCGCTGCGCGAGTACACCGAGCACTGGGGGATGACGGCCAGGCGGGTCGCCCGGCTGGCGCCCGGGGCGGTGGTTACCCACCCGGGCCCTATGCGCCGCGGGGTCGAGATCGCCGGAGACGTCGCCGATCTCGACATCACCCTCGCCACGCGCCAGGTGGCGAACGGCGTCGCCGTCCGCATGGCCGTGCTCTTCCTCCTCCTTGGCGGGCCTGCCGGGCCGGGTGCGGTGCTCAGTCATGAGTGAGCTCGTGATCCGCGGGGGGTTGGTCGTGGACGCCGACGGTCGCCGCCGCGCCGACGTGGCGATCGCCGACGGGGTCATCTCCGCGATGGGCGAAGGTCTGGAGAGCCCGCGTGGTGCGACCGAGCTCGACGCCGGAGGGTGCATCGTGTCCCCGGGCCTGGTGGACCTGCACTCGCACCTCCGCCAGCCAGGTCGCGAACAAGCCGAGACGGTGGAGAGCGCTGCTCGCGCCGCAGCGCTCGGGGGGTTCACCGCGATCGTGGCCATGCCCAACACCGACCCGCCGGTCGACTCCGCGTCGATGGTCCACGAAGTGCTGGCCCTCGGACGCGGTGCCATGGCGGAGGTGGTCGCGGCCGGCGCCATCACGGTAGGACGGGCGGGCGCACGTCTCGCCCCGATGGCCGAGATGGCCGAGGCCGGCGTGAGGATCTTCACCGACGACGGGGCGGGCGTCCAGGACGGCGGCCTCATGCGCAGGGCGCTCGACTACGCGGGCGGGCTACGGGCACGCGGGCTGCCAGTCGTGCTGGCCCAGCACTGCGAGGACTCGGCTCTGGCCGGTGACGGCGTCATGCACGAAGGCGAGTGGTCCAGCCGCTTGGGCCTGCCCGGGATCCCCGCCGCGGCGGAAGAGGCCATGGTGGCCCGCGACATCGCGCTGGTCCGCCTGACCGGTGTACCGGTGCACTTCCTCCACCTCTCTGCGGCGGGGTCCGTCGAGCTGGTGCGACGGGCCAAGGCCGAAGGACTGGCGGTGACGGCCGAGGCGACGCCGCACCATCTGGCCCTCACCGACGAGGCGGTGGAGAGCTACGACCCGGTGTACCGGGTGAACCCGCCGCTGCGCACGCCCGACGACGTCCTCGCCGTGCGAGCCGGCCTGGCGGACGGGACGATCGACGCCGTGGCCACCGACCACGCGCCGCACGCCCCCGAGGACAAGGACGTGCCGTTCGACGAGGCACCGCCGGGGATGCTCGGGCTCGAGACGGCGCTCTCGGTCGTCCTCACCGCGCTCGGCGCGCTCGGCGCGCTCGGCGCGCTCGGCGGACCCACACGCACGTCACCGCAGACCCCGGACGATCCTGGCACCGGCTTCACCCTCGAGAGCGTCCTGTCCCTCATGACGGCTCGCCCCGCTCGGATCGCAGCACTCGGGGAGAGCCACGGGGGTCCACTCCGAGTCGGCGCGGTGGCAAACGTCTGCGTGGTCGACCCCACCGAGACCTGGACGGTCGACCCGGGGCGGCTGGCGAGCGCCAGCCGCAACACTCCCTACGCCGGCTGGACCCTCACCGGCCGGGTACGCCATACCGTGCTTCGCGGCGAGCCGGTCGTGGTCGACGCCGCCGCCCAGCGGTGAGTGCGGTGCGCGCACCGGCCCACCTGGTCCTCGCCGACGGCACGGTGTTCGAGGGGGAGGCCGCCGGCGCGCCTGCGCCCCGAGGGATCGCCACCGGCGAGCTCGTGTTCAACACGGCGCTGAGCGGGTACCAGGAGGTGCTGACCGATCCCTCCTACGCCGGCCAGGTGGTGGTCTTCACGTACCCGCACATCGGGAACTACGGGGTGAACGCCACCGACGACGAGGCCGCGCGTCCGGCGTGCCGCGGCGTGGTGGTGCGCGACCTGGCCGAGCACGCGAGCAACTGGCGGAGCGAGGAGGAGCTCGAGGCGTTCCTCGTCCGCCACGGCGTGCCGGCGGTGAGCGGCATCGACACGCGCCGCCTCACCCGGCACCTGCGCGACACCGGTGCGATACCCGGGGCCTTTGGCACCGCCGGGATCGACGCGCTGGCCGACGCGGCGCGCTCGGCGCCGGGGACCGACGGCCACGACCTGGTGACCGGTGTGACGACCAAGGAGCCGTACTGCCGGGGCACGGGTCCCCATCGAGTGGTCGCCCTCGACTTCGGGGTCAAAGAGACGATGCTTGCCCATTTGGCGACCTTGGCCACGGTGACGGTGGTGCCGGCCGCCACCACCGCCGACGAGGTGCTCTCGCTCGACCCCGATGGCGTGTTCTTGTCCAATGGCCCCGGGGACCCCGCAGCGCTGCCTTGGGCCGCCGAGGCCATCGGCGGCCTCGTCGGGCGAGTCCCCATCTTCGGGATCTGCCTCGGGCACCAGCTCCTTGCCACCGCACTCGGCGGAACGACCTACAAGCTGCCGTTCGGCCACCACGGGAGCAACCACCCGGTCAAGGACCTCGACTCGGGGCGGGTCGAGATCACGGCCCAGAACCACAACTACGCGGTGACCGGTGTGCCCGGTGCCGAGGTCACCCACGTCAACTTGAACGACGGCGTGGTCGAGGGCATCGCGCTGCGGGCGGCATCGGTGTTCTCGGTCCAGTACCACCCCGAAGCCGGACCCGGTCCCCACGACGCGCGCTACTTGTTCGACCGGTTCCGCGCGCTGATGGAGGCCTGATGCCACGCCGCACCGACATCGAGTCGATCCTGGTGATCGGATCGGGGCCGATTGTGATCGGCCAGGCGTGCGAGTTCGACTACTCGGGGACCCAGGCCTGCCGGGTCCTGGCCGAAGAGGGCTACCGGGTCGTTCTCGCCAATTCCAATCCCGCCACGATCATGACCGATCCGGCCACCGCCGATCGCACCTACGTCGAGCCGCTCGACGCCGAGGTCCTCATGGCGATCATCGAGCGGGAGCATCCCGACGCGCTGCTGCCGACCCTCGGCGGGCAGACGGCGCTCAACCTCACCATGGAGCTGCTCGAACGCGGCGCGCTCGGTGACGTCGAGGTGATCGGCGCCCGGCCCGAGGCCATCCGCACGGCCGAAGATCGCGAGCTGTTCCGCGCGGCCATGGTCGAGATCGGCCTCGAGGTCTCACCGTCGGGGTTCGCCCACACTCTCGACGAGGCGCGGGCGATCGCCGAGCAGGTGGGCTACCCCGTGATGGTGCGGCCGAGCTTCATCCTCGGAGGCAAGGGCACCGGGATCGCCGCCGACGCTGCGGCGTTTGTGCGGCTGGCCGCCGACGGGCTCGACGCGAGCCCGGTGGGGCAGATCCTGGTGGAGAGGAGCGTCGCAGGCTGGAAAGAGTACGAGCTCGAGGTGATGCGCGACGCCGCCGACAACTGCGTGGTCGTCTGCTCGATCGAGAACGTCGACCCGATGGGCGTGCACACGGGGGACTCGATCACCGTGGCGCCGGCCCAGACGCTCACCGACGTGGAGTACCAGGGGATGCGTGACGACGCGTTCGCGTGCTTGCGACGGGTGGGGGTCGAGACGGGTGGGTCCAACGTACAGTTCGCCGTCGAGCCTTCGACGGGACGGCGCCTGATCGTCGAGATGAACCCGCGGGTGTCGCGGTCTTCGGCCCTTGCCTCCAAGGCCACCGGGTTTCCCATCGCCAAGATCGCCGCCAGGCTCGCCGTCGGGTACCTGCTCGACGAGATCCCCAACGACATCACCAAGGCCACCCCGGCCAGCTTCGAGCCGACGATCGACTACGTGGTGACCAAGATTCCCCGGTGGGCGTTCGAAAAGCTCCCCGGGGCAGAGAGCCGGCTCGGCACCCGCATGCAGTCGGTCGGCGAGGTGATGGCGATCGGCCGGACGTTCTGTGAGTCGCTCCAGAAGGCGGTCCGCTCGCTCGAAGAAGGCCGGGCCGGTCTCAACGCCGACCCGGCCGAGGCCGAGCTCGACGCGCTGGGCGACGAGGAGCTCCTGGAACGGATGGGCACGGCCTCGCCCGAGCGCATCTTCGAGGTGGAAGCGGCCTTGCGGCGCGGGCTGCCCGTCGCCGCGGTGGCCGGCCGGACCGGGATCGACCCGTGGTTCCTCAACCAGATCCTGCGGCTGAGCGAGGAGCGGCGCGCCATCGAGTCGGCGGCCGAGAGCGCCCGGGGAGCGGGTGCCGACCCGCTCGCGGCTTTGGACCGGGCCGGGTGGAAGCGGGCGAAGCGGCTCGGCTTCTCCGACGCCCAGCTCGCATACCTTCTCGGTGGGAGCCCGGCCGCCGACGAGTGGGCGGTCCGGCGGGCCAGGCTGGCCGCCGGGGTCCAGGTCACCTTCAAGACGGTCGACACCTGCGGAGCGGAGTTCGAGGCGGCGACCCCCTACCACTACGGGACCTACGAGGACGAATGCGAGGTGCGACCCTCGGAGCGGGACCGGGTGGTGATCCTCGGTTCGGGGCCGAACCGCATCGGCCAGGGGATCGAGTTCGACTACTGCTGCGTCCACGCCAGCATGGCCCTGCGGTCGGCCGGGTACGAGACGGTGATGGTGAACTGCAACCCCGAGACCGTGTCCACCGACTACGACACGTCGGATCGCCTCTACTTCGAGCCGCTCACCGCCGAGGATGTGGCCAACGTCGTCGCCGCCGAGCAGGCCGCCGGGGGCCGCGTGCTCGGGGTCATCGTGGCGCTGGGAGGCCAGACCCCGCTCAAGCTCGCCGGATCGCTCGAGCCCGGGCTGGTGCTGGGCACGAGCCCGTCGTCGATCGACCAGGCCGAGGACCGGCGCCGCTGGAACGAGCTGTGCGAAGAGCTCGGGATCCGCCAGCCCGAGGGGGGGACCGCCGGCACGCTGGGCGAGGCGCTGGAGGTGGCTCGCCGGGTCGGCTACCCGGTCCTCGTCCGTCCGAGCTACGTCCTGGGCGGGCGCTCCATGGAGATCGTCTACGACGACGCGGGCGTCCGCAGAGTCTTCGGGGCGCTCGCCGGCTCGCAGGGGCTGTCGAGAGAAGGGGGGGTGACGGCCGAGCGGCCCGTGCTCGTGGACCGGTTCTTGGAGGACGCGGTCGAAGTGGACGTCGACGCGGTGAGGGATGCTGCCGGCGAGGTGCTGGTCTGCGGGGTCATGGAGCACGTCGAAGAGGCGGGCGTGCACTCGGGAGACTCGGCATGCGCGCTGCCGACCCAGACCCTCTCGGAGGCGGTGCTCGCAGACATCGACCGGGCGACCCGCGCCCTGGCCCAAGCGCTCGACGTGCGGGGGCTCTTGAACGTGCAGTACGCGGTGAAGGGGGAGACCGTCTACGTCCTCGAGGCGAACCCGCGGGCCAGCCGGACCGTCCCGTTCGTCGCCAAAGCGACCGGCGTGCCCGTGGCCATGGTGGCGACGCGGGTGATGGTCGGGAGCACGCTTGCCGACCTGCGTCGTGAAGGCATGCTCCCCGCGGGCACGGCCGGGGGGCGGGTCGCAGACCCGGTCCACGTGAGCGTCAAAGAAGCCGTCCTCCCGTTCGATCGCTTCCCCGGCGTCGACACCCTCCTCGGACCCGAGATGCGCTCCACCGGGGAGGTGATGGGTGTGGACGTCACCTTTGGGCTGGCGTTCGCCAAGAGCCAGATGGCAGCGGGGACCCGTCTGCCGCTTTCGGGCACGGTCTTTTTGTCGCTGGCCGACCGGGACAAGCCGGGCGGCCTCGACGTCGCCCGGCGCTTCGCGGACCTCGGGTTCTCCCTGGCTGCCACCTTGGGCACGGCCGGCTACCTGCGGGACCACGGCGTCGAGGTGGAGACCCTCGTCTCCAAGGTGGGGGAAGCAGGCGTCGCCGTCGACCCGGTGTCGATGATCTCGGGTGGAAAGGTCCAGCTCGTCGTGAACACGCCACGCGGACGTGGGCCCCGGGCAGACGGCGACCACATCCGAGCCGCCGCCCTCTCCAATCGGGTCCCCTGCCTCACGACCTTGGCCGCGGCCAGGGCCGCCGCCGCGGGCATCGCCGACATGGCACGGCACCGGCTTGCCGTGCGCAGCCTCCAAGAGCTCCATGACGTTCAGGGCGACTGAAGCCGTGCATCTCTCCGGACCATTGTGAATTGTGATGGGAGCTGTCTGATGGGAGCTGTCTGATGGGAGCTGTCTGATGGGAGCGGATGTCCGGCGCCGCCGAGGCCGGGGCGGTGCCCGCGTGGGTTCGGTCGACATGGCGACCAGGGTCGGCTCGGTGGAGCTGGGCACCCCGGTCATGACGGCGTCGGGAACGGCCGGGAGGGGTGCCGAGCTCGGGGCCTACGGCCCGCTGGAGCGGCTGGGCGCGGTCGTGGTGAAGTCCCTCTCCGCCGACCCATGGCCGGGAAACCCCGCGCCCAGAGTGTGGGGCGTGGCTGCGGGGCTGCTGAACAGCGTGGGGCTCCAGGGTCCCGGGGTGGCCGCGTGGGTGGAGGAAGACCTCCCCGCGCTCGTGGCGTCGGGAGCGCTCGTGGTGGCCAGCATCTGGGGACGCAGCGCGGAGGAGTTCGAGCGGGCCGGCGCGTTGCTCTCGGGGGTGCCGGGCATCGCCGCGGTGGAGGTGAACGTGAGCTGCCCGAACGTGGAGGACCGGTCCCGGATGTTCGCCCACTCGCCGGCCGCCACTGCCGAGGCGGTCGCCGCGGCCGGCGCCTCGGGCCTGCCCCGTTGGGCGAAGCTGAGCCCCAACGTGGCCGACGTGTGCGAGATAGCGGCCGCCGCGCTCGGAGCGGGGGCAGAGGCGCTGACCCTGGTGAACACCCTGCTCGGCATGGCGATCGACGTCGAACGGCGATGCCCGGTCCTCGGAGCCGGCGGCGGTGGACTGTCGGGGCCGGCCCTCCATCCGGTGGCGGTGCGGGCGGTCTGGGAGTGCCGGGCCGCATTCCCTGCCGTGGGGATCGTCGGAGCCGGCGGCGTGACCTGCGGGCGCGACGCCGTGGAGCTGCTCATGGCCGGGGCCGACGCCGTCCAAGTGGGGACCGCGACCTTTGGCGATCCGCGGTCGGTATGGAAAGTGTCGGCGGAGATCGAGCGCTGGTGCCGCCGGCACGGAGTCGGGCGCGTCGCAGAGCTGGTGGGCGCGGCCCGCACGGTCCTTGGCACGGCCGGCGCGCATCCCGGCACGGACCCGGGCACGGACCCGGGCACGGTCCCGGGTGCCCGGACGGGGGCAGGTGCATGAGCGCTCCACCTGATCGCGGCCCTGCCGACCGTGGCGGCGGTGAGCCCGGGACTGGATTCGGTGAACGGGTCGTCCGCGCCGTGCAGCTGACCGGCCCGCTGTGCGCGGGCATCGACCCTTCGCCTTCGCTGCTGGCAGCGTGGGGGCTCCCCGACGACGCACATGGCTTGCGGGAGCTGGGCAGGCGCTGCGTCGACGCGTTCGCCGGCGTGGTGCCGGTGGTCAAGCCCCAAGTGGCGTTCTACGAGCGCCACGGATCGGCGGGGTTTGCCGCGTTGGAGGACCTGCTCGGGGAAGCTCGCAGTGCGGGACTGCTCGTGATCGCGGACGCGAAGCGCGGTGATATCGGGAGCACGTCTGCGGCATACGCCGGCGCGTGGCTCGACGACGGGAGCCCTCTCGCCGCCGACGCGGTGACTGCCGTCGCCTATATGGGCCTCGGTGCGCTCGCTCCCATGCTCGACGCGGCACGGCGCTCGGGTCGCGCAGTGATCGTCGTGGCGCGTAGCAGCAACCCCGAAGGCAGCCTCGTACAGGACTCGCTGGCCGAGGACGGCCGCCGGCTCGGTGACCGGCTGCTGGACGACATCGCCAGGATGAACGCCGAGGAGGTCGCGTCCCGCGAGGGGACCCTCGACGCGGGCGTGCCCGGCGCGCTGGGCGCAGTCGTCGGGGCGACGCTCCGCCGAGTCGACGCCACACTGCCCCGTCTGGGCGGGGTCATCCTCGCACCGGGGGTCGGCGCCCAGGGAGCCACCGGGAGTGACGTCGCCGCCCTCTTCGCAGGCTGCCCATCGGGGACGGTCCTGCCGAGTGCCTCGAGGTCCGTGCTCGGCGCCGGACCCGACCGCGGGCCTCTGCGGCGGGCGGCGGCGAAGCTGCGAGACGAGATGTCCGCAGCCCTCTGCTGAGCCGGACGTGCCTCGGACCTCCGGAGACGCTATGGTCATCCCATGCCTCAACCACCTGCACTCACGCCGGAGCAGCGCCAAGCAGCGCTGGAGAAAGCGGCCAAGGTCCGCCGAGAGCGGGCCGAAGTGAAAGAGAAGCTGAAGCTCGGCAACATGACGCTGTCCGAGCTCCTGAAGCGAGCCGAGAAGGACGAGACCATCGGGAAGATGAAGGTGATCTCGGTCCTCGAGTCCCTGCCCGGTCTCGGCAAGGTCAAAGCCCGGCGCCTCATGGAGACCGTGGGGATCAGCGAGAGCCGCCGGCTCCAGGGCCTCGGCACCAAGCAGCGGGTGGACCTCCTGAAAGAGACCAGCCGCTGACGCTCGTGGACGCTCGTGGACGGTTGAGCTCTGACCGTCCTCGGCGCCGGGCTCGATCACAGGTTCGGTCGTGGCCGGTATAGTGGTGCGTCAGCACGCGCCCGTGTGGGCGCAGTGAGTCGAGAGGATCTCCGATGCCGCTAGGCCGAAGCACGCTTATGGACCCGCCGATCGAGAGCCTGCTCGACAAGGTGGACTCGAAATTCACCCTCGTGGCTCTCGGGGCGATGCGGGCCCGCCAGGTCAACTCGTACTACAACAGCCTGGGGGAGGGACTCGGACGGGTCGTGCCCCCGCAGGTGACCTCGGTATCGGGCAAGCCTCTCTCGATCGCCTTCGAGGAGATTGCCGCCGGCAAGGCCACGTACTCGCGTCCCGACCCCGATGCCGTGGCCGAGGAGGGCGTGGCCGAGGGCGGCGGCGACGCCGGCGAGGTGGCAGGCGAGCTCGACGGCCTTGGTGCTCTCGACGTCGACGGCGACGAGGGTCCTGCTGCCGGCTGACGCCAGCGGCGAACCACGACGCGGGTCCCGATTGCGATCTCAGCGATGAGCAGGCGGGTCGTCTTGGGGGTCTGCGGCGGGATTGCCGCCTACAAGGCGGTGGAGGTCTGCCGCCGCCTTGTCGATGCCGGTATCCACGTGGTCCCGGTGCTCACCGAGAGCGCCACTCGCTTCGTCGGGACCGCGACGTTCTCCGCGGTGGCCTCCGAGCCGGCGCAGACTTCCCTGTGGGATGCCACCGATCCCATTCCCCACACGCGACTGGGCCAGAGCGCCGACCTGGTGGTCGTGGCACCGGCGACGGCCCACCTGTTGGGACGCTACGCGTCGGGGATGGCCGACGATCTCTTGACGGCAACCCTGCTCGCCACCCGAGCCCCGGTGGTGGTCTGCCCGGCAATGCACACCGAGATGTGGGAGCACCCGGCCGTCCAGGAGAACATCTCGGTGCTCTTGAAACGGGGAGTGGTCATGGTGCCTCCTGAAGTGGGCCGCCTCGCCGGTGGTGACAGCGGTGCAGGCCGTCTGGCCGATCCGGCGGCGATCGTCCAGCGCGTCCTCGCGGAGATCGGGTCGGGCACCGGCCGGCGCACACTCGAGGGGATCCGGGTCGTCGTGAGCGCCGGAGGGACGCGTGAGGCGCTCGACCCTGTGCGCTTCCTCACCAACCGCTCGTCGGGCAAACAGGGACACGCCTTGGCCGAGGCGGCAGCGAGGCGTGGGGCCCGGGTGACATTGGTGACCGCCTCGACCCTCCCGGTCCGCTCGCCTTCGATCACCGTCACGGAGGTGGAGTCGGCGGCCGAGATGGAAGCGTCCATGCTCGGCGCGGCCGGCGCGGCAGACGTTGTGGTCATGGCGGCTGCCGTCTCTGACTTCCGTCCGAAAGTGAGAGCCGACAGGAAGCTCACCAAAGAAGACGGTGTCCCCGACGTCGTCCTCGAACCGACCCCCGACATCCTCGCTGCACTCTGCGCCGCGAGGCAGCCCGGGCAAGTGCTTGTCGGGTTCGCCGCCGAGACCGGTGACGCACTGGCACGAGGGAGGACGAAGCTTGCCCGAAAAGGGGCCGACCTGCTGGTGGTGAACGACGTGACGGCCCCTGGGGCCGGCTTTGACCACGACACCAACGCGGTGACCATCATCGATCGCGACGGAGGGGAGGTCGACGTCCCGCTCAGCACCAAGGACCACGTGGCCGACGCCGTGCTCGACGCGGTGGTGAGGAGATTGCAGACCATGGGTGACCACGAGAGGACCGAGCAATGAGAACCACTTTCACTTCCGAGTCGGTGACCGAGGGCCACCCCGACAAGATGGCGGACCAGATCTCCGACGCGGTCCTCGACGCGTTGATCGAACATGATCCGCTCTGCCGGGTGGCGTGCGAGACGTTGCTCACCACCGGCTTGGTGGTGGTGGCCGGCGAGATCAGCACGACGACCTACGTCGACATACCCTCGATCGTGCGGAGAGTGGTCTGCGAGATCGGCTACGACAACGACGCCTACGGGTTCAACGGCAAGACCTGCGGTGTGATGGTGGCGCTGGACGAGCAGTCGCCCGACATCGCCCAAGGTGTCGACTCGGCGTTCGAGTTGCGGACCGGCAGCGGAGGCGAGGACCGCTTGAACGCCCAGGGGGCGGGAGACCAGGGGATGATGTTCGGCTACGCGTGCGACGAGACCCCGGACCTCATGCCGTTGCCGATCTGGCTGGCGCACCGTCTCGCGCAGCGCCTCGCACAGGTCCGCCGGGTCGGCGTGCTGCCCTACCTGCGTCCCGACGGCAAGACGCAGGTCAGCGTGGTCTACGAGGACGGTGCCCCGGTCTCGATCGACACCGTGCTCATCTCGACCCAGCACCAGCCCGGGATCGACCTCGAGACGCTCCTGCTGCCCGACTTGCGCGAGCACGTGATCGGCCCCCTGCTGCCGACCGACCTCGACACTTCCTCAATGCGGATCCTGGCCAATCCCACCGGGCAGTTCGAGCTCGGCGGTCCCCACGCCGACACCGGGTTGACCGGTCGCAAGATCATCGTGGACACCTACGGGGGCATGGCGCGTCACGGGGGAGGGGCGTTCTCCGGCAAGGACCCGTCCAAAGTCGACCGGTCGGCTGCCTACGCCGCCCGCTGGCTGGCCAAGCACGTCGTGGCCGCCGGTGCCGCACGGCGCTGCGAGGTCCAGGTGGCGTACGCCATCGGGGTCGCCCAGCCGGTGTCGCTCATGGTCGAGACGTTCGGCACCGAGCGTGTCGACCCCGAGCGGATCGCCGCCACGGTGCAAGAGGTGTTCGACCTGCGGCCGGCCGCCATCATCCGCGACTTGGACCTGCGCCGGCCGGTGTACCGGCGCACGGCTGCCTACGGGCACTTCGGGCGCAACGACAAGGAGTTCACGTGGGAGGCGACGCCGAGGGTGGACGAGCTGCGCCAGGCGTGGGGGCTCTGAGCCGGAACGACCTGCGACGCGGGGACGACGGGGGCGAGGGCAGGCGAGCAGCCGGTCCGGGGCCACAAGGCCCCCCGGCCCCCCAGGGAGCCTCGTCCCGGGCTCTGGCGACCGACGTCGTCCGAGTGGTCCCAGATGTCGTCGGGTTGGCCAAGCGCTTCGACTACACGGTGCCGGAGCGCTGGCGGAGCGTGGTGAGGATCGGGACGCCGGTCCGTGTCCGGCTGGCCGGCCGCCGGGTGCGAGCGTGGGTGTGCGGCGTGGCGGTCGACCCGCCCGCAGGGGTCGCGCTGCAGCCGATCGACTCGGTGCTCGGTATCGGACCGCCTCCCTCGCTCGTCGATGTGGCCGAGTGGGCCGCGTGGCGGTGGGCCGGACCGGTGGCGACCTTCCTGCGGGCGGCCTCTCCCAAGTCCCGAGTCGCGGAGCTGCGACCCCTGCCGGAGCCCGCGCCTCTCCCGGCCCTCGAGCGGCAGGCCACCGGCCGTTCCGTGCAGGAGGGCGCTCGTCGGGGGGCCTTTTTGGTGCGACTCGCTCCGGCGGAGGACCCGTTGCCTCTCGTCATCGACGCCATCGCCGAAGTCCGGGAAAGACGGGCGGAGGGCAGCGTGCTGGTCATGGTCCCGAGCCGGGGGTGGGCCGTCCGGCTGGCCGGGCGCCTCGAGCGACGAGGAGTACAGGTCGCCGCCGACTGGAGCGAGGCCGCGGCCGGCTGGCCCGTCGTCGTCGGTGCACGCTCTGCGGCCTGGGCGCCGATGCCACGGCTGGCCAGCGTGGTGGTCCTCGACGCGCACGACGAGGCGTATCAAGAGGAACGTGCGCCGACGGCGCTCGCCTGGGAAGTCGCCGCCGAGCGGGCACGCCGTGACGCCACGCCGTGCATGCTCGTGTCGCCGTGCCCGACGGCCGAATTGATCCATCGCTTTCCCCTCTCCAACGTCGACCGCTCTGCCGAGCGAGGAGGCTGGCCCGCCGTCGTGGTCGTCGACCGCAGGGCCGACGATCCTCGCACCGGGCTCTTCTCCGAGGCAATGGTGGCACTGGTTCGGCGATCGATCGCCCTGGATCGGGGACCAGTGGTGTGCGTCCTGAATCGGCGCGGCCGAGCCCGCCTCTTGGCATGCGCGGCGTGTGGGGAGCTGGCTCGCTGCACCGACTGCGGACGGCCGGTGGAGTCCCGTGCCGGCGCCGACCCGAGCAGTAGTGATGCCGCAGGCAGCGCCGAGCCGCACGACGACATCCTCACCTGCGCGAGGTGCGCGGCGACGCGCCCGGTCGTGTGCGCGGTCTGTGGAGCGCAGCGCTTCAAGACCCTGCGGCCGGGCGTCTCGCGTGTGAGAGAAGAGCTCGAGGCCCTCCTCGGTGTGCCGGTGAGCGAGATCTCCGGCGCCACGCCCGACGGCAACGACTGCCAGGAGCCCGAGACTCCGGCGGTTGTGGGCACCGAGGCGGCGTTACACCGGGTCCGGAACGCGGCTGCCGTGATCTTCTTGGAATTCGACCAGCACCTCCTGGCCACCCGCCTGTCTGCGAGCGAGGACGCGATCGCGCTCGTGGTGAGGGCCGGACGGATGGTGGGCGGGCGAGGGCAGCGCGGATCGGGATCGGTGCTCGTGCAGACGAGGATTCCCGACCACCCGGTCATCACTGCTGCCGTGCGCGCCGATCCCGGTTCACTCGCCGCCTCCGAGCTGGCGCTCCGTCGGCAGCTCTCCCTCCCGCCCTTCTGCGCCGTCGCCATGGTGTCCGGTCCGGCGGCCGACGAGTACGCGGCGGCGCTGGCTGCAAGCAGCGGCCGAGAGGTTCCGGCAGCCAAGGGGGTCTCGGTCGTCTCGCTGGGCCCCGAGCGGTGGCTGGTGCGCGGGGCCGACCATCGAGCGCTCTGCGACCACCTGGCGCGGACGCCGCGTCCGGCCGGGCGCTTGCGGGTGTCCGTCGATCCCCGCGACGTGTGATCCGAAACCGCGCGCCGGTGCGGCGAGAAGCTCCAAAAGGGCCGCGGCGTGATACCGCGGTCACCTGAGCAATCTGAACCACCCTGGTCGCAGAGCGCAACGGCACCTCGGGCGCCGCGCCCTCGGGCTGAGGGGAGCTTCAGGACCAGGGGTTGAGGATGTCGAGGTCTGCGAACCGCTCGAAATCCCTGGTGTTGCGGGTGACGACGGTGAGGTGATGCTCCAAAGCCGTCGCTGCGATCAGGGAGTCGCGAAACGGTGCTGGGTCGGGCACGTGCAGTCGGGCCGCCCGACGGGTAACTGCCTCATCGATCGGTAGCACCCGATCGGCGAACGCCGGCGCGACGCTCGTATCCAGCCAGGTGCGAAGCAGGGCGCCCTTGCGGGGGTCGGAGCGTTCGGCCAGCAGCACACCGTGCTCGAGCTCGTGGAGGGTGAGAGCAGAGACGAGCATCTGCGCAGCGGGCGTCGATATCGCCCACTCCGCTACGCCGGGGTGCGCCTTGCCGGCGCGGACCTTGCGGAGCTCCGACACCACGTTGGTGTCGAGGAGGTACATCAAGCGAAGGCAGCCGCCTGGGGCAACTCTCGGGAGGGCTCCACTGCCAACTCGACGTCTTCGACACCTGCCGGTTCGGCGAGCCGATCCAGCAGGTCGACCCCCAAGAGCCCTTGGTAGGCCGCGAAGGTGAGCAACACGTGGGCGGGCTTGCCGCGATCGGTGATGAATACCGGTCCGTCCGCAGCCGCCTTCTTGGCCCGGCTGGTGTCTTGGTTGAACTCCCTACTCGACATCTGCGACGCCACCCTCGTCCTCCTTTCTAGTAGCTACCGCTCTTGAAGGCGAGAGTGTTCCGCCCTTCAGGGCGGAGGTGAATCGCCGCCCATCCTGAAGCTCCTACGCACTTGGCCGATCCTGACTTTCGATGTACCGACGCAGGACTTCGAGCGATGCCCCTCCTACCGATCCGGCGAAGTAGGAGCCGTTCCACAGGCGCTGAGCC
>JAJYWG010000547.1 GCA_021791615.1 Actinomycetes bacterium | reverse complement strand
GGTGTCCGAACCGCCAGCATCGGGGGGAGCCCCTCCCGATTGGTGGACCATCGAGGCCTACACCGTCCAGGGAGAGTGGGGAATTTCAGTGATCGAGAGTGGGGAGTCCTACGTGATCCTCAACAGCCTCGGCGCCCGCCGGCTGGTTCCCGGCCAACCCGACCGTGTACCCAGCCTCCCGCACGGCCCGGAGGCACGGCAGAGCGTCAGGGTAGAAGTCGACTGCTTCGATCTGCCCGTCATTCGCCGGACGGTCGACTCCAAGGAGGTCCCACACCAGCCGATGGTCCTCGTCCCGCCCGATGAGCGCGCCCAACGCCGCAAACAGCGTCAAGCGGGTCACCCCCACTCGATCAGCCAGGGCCGACCAAGCCCGCGTCTCATCGACCAGCGTCTCGCCGACATCGAACACCATGGCACGAACGACGGGAAGAATCACGAGGTTAGCCACCAACTCCAGCGTGGCCTGACCGGAAGCGTGTCGCCACTCCATCTCGCTCCCCTCACCGAAGAGGTCACGGCTGGTCGAGATGGTCGAGCAACTGGCTCAACTGCGAGCAAAGCTCAGCCGAGTTCGAATAGCGACAACGCAGCTCCACCACATGGATCCCAACAAGTTCGGGCTTCGGTCGCCCGAGGTGTGGCTGAAATCGGTCAATTCTGGCGAGCCACGAACGCATGCATGCCTGGAACAGTGAACGCGAGAAGGCCCCGCTCGGGAGCGTACACAAGGCCCTTCTTGATCAGTTCGACGCGAGCAACCGAGATGTCGGAGGTCCTCGCCTTGCCCGCAGCGACGGCGATGTCGGCGACGGGGGCTGGCTCCTCACCGCCGAGGTGGGCGAGCGCCCGCATGACATCGCGTTGAGCTGGAGTCGCTCGTTCCCATCGAGATCGATAGAGACCGTCGTCGACCGCCTGCCGGGCGGCCTCGAGACCGACCTCCACGTCATCCGCATCTATGACGTCGGTCCGAGCTGCATCCCATACGTGCTTGCCTATTGCTTGGAGGAAGTAGGGATAGCCGCGAGCGACATCGAGTGCCGTTTCCAGCGCATCGGGATTCCACTCGACCTCGAGATCCCGCGCGGGGACAACGAGCGCCTCCCTGGCGGCGCCGGGATCGAGAAGGCCGACATTTCGGTATTCGTACAGTCTTTCGGCGTAGCTCGTGGCGTCGGCCAGTTGAGCTGGCAGAGATGGCAGTCCGGCCCCGACGAAGAAAACCGGCGGTGCCGGGTCGAGCTGGCCGAGGTGGTGAACGGCCGTGTTGATGGCCGCCAGGAATTCCTCGGGCGCCTCCTGGAGTTCATCTATGAGGATCAGAACGCCGATACCGAGGTCGCGGGCAGTCTCGGACATGACTTCGAGCAAGCCTGAGAGGTCATCCCCGAGTCGCCCGGTATCCGCGATGCCACGTATGACGTCGACGTCTACCCCGACGGAGAAGGCACCTGTCGGGTCGACCCGCAAGCTGAACCCCTTGAGCACACCGAGTAGTCGTCGCAGGCGAGGCTCCGGATGATGACCGGTTGCTCGTCGCATGCTGGCAGTGAGCGCCCTACTGAGAGCGGCCGGTAGCGGTCCGCTGGCACCCATCTCGATCTTCGCCGCGATCCACTGGCGTGCCGTTGCCCGGGCGAAGAGCTCGCCGAGCAGCACCGTCTTCCCCACTCCCCGGAGGCCATTGAGTACCCAGCTTCGATCGCCTTCCCCTCTGGCTTCCGCTCGAGTCTGAACCACCTCGAAGTTGTCGAGGAGGGAGGCCCGACCGGCAAGGAGGGGCGGCCGCCGCCCTGCCCCGGGCCGGTAAGGGTTATCGACTGGATTCATAGGCCGATCGTATCAGGGTCTGTAACCGTCTGTAAGGACACACCTTACTCATCGATAGATATCGTTACACTGTGCCGCTCGGTCGCAAGCCTGGAGTCGGTGACCGAGCCCGGCGAGCCGTTCCCGCAGTTCAGACGGGTTTGAATACGACATCGCCTTCTCCACCGCAAGCTTTGGTTTCGCGCGCCACTCCGCCAGGGCGCGATGCGCTGACGTGCAGTTTCGCGATCGGCCCTCGCGTTGCCCACAGGGTTTATCGACGGAATTTGTCGACGGCCTATCACGAGTGCCGTATGCAGCCCTATGCAGCCGAGCGCGCGCCACACCGCCAACACGCTGGACGTTCGCGCGGAGTCGGCCTGGAAGGTGTGCCGGTGCCGTATCCAGCCATAGGCGCGCCATGGCGGCCGCCATACTCAACCGTAGAGGTTCAATCTCTGCCTTCTCGCGGTCTGTTCAACACCACGAGGTAGATGATTGCACGAGGTCTCGTTCGATCCGCCGTGGGTGGTCAGCTACGGCCGGCTGCAAGCCATTCCAGGACCGAGCTCACGGCCTCGTCGACGGTCGAATTGGCCCGCACAATGAAGTCGGCCGCTTCGAGCACCTGGTCGACCTCCGACTCGTTCGGATGCGAGTCGGCTGCTTCAGCCTTGGTCTCGGTCAGGCCTCGCTCGAAGAGTCGACCTCGGCGCACGTCGTCGTCGACAGGAACTGCGACCACGACGAGACGAACGGGCGCCAAGACACTCCGGAGTGTGGCGATCGCGCCGACGTGACGGATTCCGTCGACGACGACGGCTCCGCCCTTGTACTCCGCCTCGCCAAGTACATCTCGAACGAACTTCGTCCATCCCTGCGCGATCAGAGCCTCTCCCAGGTCCTGCAGGACCGTCCGGTCCGTTTCGTCCAACTGCCGAGATCGGGCTATGGCGCACATGATCGCCGAAGCTGGCCCGAGGGCAGCCCAGCCGGTTCGCCAGCTCAGACGACAGACTCGTCTTGCCGCTGCCGATCCGGCCAGATACCCCAACAGCGATGTCATCGTTCACAACAGTGCGGGCGAGCCCGGCTCTCGGAGGACGACCTAACCTCGTCGGTCGCGCTTCGGGATGTGCACATCGGGAAGTTCCCGCACGTCCACGACCCGCATCAGCGTCGCGAAGGCAGCATCGGCGCGCTCCTCCCAGAAGCCGTGTGGGTGCCGAGAACCCATCCGCTCAGGCCACCAGTCAGTTCCTCCTCGTCGGACCCGACCGGCCGCCCACACGGCCACGGATGCCTTCCCCGCGAACCTCCTCGACGTGTTCTGGCCGGGTGAGATCACCGTGTCGTCCCGGGGCGGCGGCGGGGGTCCCCCGTGGGCAACGGAGACGACGGGCTCGACGCCGCACAGGCCATGGGCGACGAGCGAACGCAAGAGCTCGGTCCAGCTGGCAGTGTCTTCGGTCGTGACCACGTCGATGCCTCCGATCTCCCGCTTGCCTTCTTGGTTCACGGCCGTCGCCACGACGACGGCGACGTGCCGGCCCAGCCGCCCTTTCGCACCCTCTGGGTCAACGCGTCGATCCACAAGTACCGCTAGGGACCCTGATCGAGCGGACGCTTTCTGAACTCCTTCACGACGGTGTCGAGCTCGCCGGCGGTCCACGACACCTCGGAGCGGGAAATCCTCTCGATCCCGAGCGCTTTGACGAGGGTCGCCGACCCGGCGGGTCGAGACGCCTTCGACGTAGGCCTGGCAGACGACGGCGACCAGAACCTGTTCGGCCCGCCGGCTGGGGAGGAGCAAGAACTCCGGGTCGTGGACGCCACGCCGGAGCTTCGGGATGCCGAGGTCCTCGATCGTGCCGGCCTCGTGTCCCGGCGCCTGGTCCGGTAGCCGTTGCGCTGGTTCGTCCGCTCCTCGGTCCGCTCGCCGTAGGCGGCGCCGCACTTCATCGAGGCCTCGGCGCTCATGAGCACTTCTGCGAAGCTCTTCAGCATCGCCCGGAGCACGTCGGGCTAGTTCTCCTCCAAAAGCTTGCTCAGCCACGCCGTGGCGTCGATAGTGGTAGGGACGGTCACCCTGAAGCTC
>JAJYWG010000357.1 GCA_021791615.1 Actinomycetes bacterium | reverse complement strand
AAGTTCCTCCTGCGTGATCGCGATGCCAAGTTCGGCCCGGGCTTCGACGCCGTGTGGCGTGGCGAAGGGGCGAGGGTCGTGCGGACTCCCGTACGAGCACCGAACGCGAACGCCATCGCCGAGCGCTGGGTGAGAACGGTGCGCTCGGAGGTGACCGACCGCCTCCTGTTCATGAACCATGGTCATCTCCGACGAGTGCTCGATCGCTACGTCTGCCACTACAACGAGCACCGTCCGCACCGGACCCTTCTGCTCCGTCCACCGCAGCGGTCGTCCGCACCGACACCGGCGCCGCGTGTGGCCATCGCAGCTGTCCATCGGCAGGTGGTCCTCGGTGGACTGATCAACGAATACCATGCCGCGTGACCGGTCGGGACCGGTTTTCGGACCCTACGGGTTACGTGGCGGGCGTCCAGGGCTGGACGAAGTCGTTGCCCTCGCGGCCCTCGACCGCCATGAGGAGCGACGCGGCATTGGCACCGTCGATCTGCTCGCGGATGATGTCGGCGTGCCCGGCGTGGCGGGCAAGCTCCTCGACGTGGTGGACGAGGGCGAAGCGCTGCACGGAGCCGGTGGGCTCGTAGAGCCCGTCCCAAGGGGCGGGCGGGGCGGTCATGTCGGCGGCGGGGTCGGTGGCGCGCACGTCCGCCAGGTACGCCGCGCTCGCCTGGTCGAAGTCCGCCAGCGCACCGGCGAGCGTCTCGTCGTCGCCGAGCGCGAAGCTGCCCACGAACAGGCGAACGGCCGCGTCGTCGAACACCGCTTCGGGGTGGGTCTTGCGACGCTCATGCTGCCCCATGACGTAGGTGGCGTGCTTGACCAGGCCACCGATGGAGAGAGCGCTGCGACACGGCGTCTGGCGCGCCTGGTCCTCGGTGAGCCCGTAGGCGGCGGCTCGGATCGAAGCGAGCTGCTGGCCGAGGTAGCCGGCGAGGACCTCGCTCTCGGTGTACTTGCCTGGGCTGAACATGGTGGTGGCCTCCTGTGGCGACGGGGTTGGTGTCGTCGCAGACGCTAGGGCCTATTGATGCCAGTTCCTGGCCTAAATAGTGCGAGACTGGGGAAGATGGTCGCCACCAGCTCGCGGACGCTGCAGCTGCTGTCGCTCCTGCAGACCCAGCGGTACTGGCCGGGGACCGAGCTCGCCCACCGGCTCGACGTTTCACTACGGACCCTGCGCCGAGACATCGACCGGCTGCGCGACCTCGGCTACCCGGTGGAGGCCCAGCGCGGCGTGGACGGCGGCTACCAGCTCGCTCCCGGCGCCACCATGCCGCCACTGGTCGTCGACGACGAGGAGGCCGTCGCTCTGGCGCTCGGCCTGCTCACCGGCGCGGAGAGCCCGGTGGCAGGGACTGCCGAGGCGTCGGTGCGCGCCCTCGGCAAGGTCGTCCAAGTGATGCCCAAGCGGCTACGCCGTCGTGTCGACGCCCTGCGGGCCACCGTCGAGGCGGCCACGTGGGGTCCCCCGGCGGCGACGGTAGACGGCGAGACGCTCGTCACCGTGGCCCAGGCCTGCCGTGACAGCGAACGCCTCGACTTCGACTACACCGCCGCCGACCAGGTGCACAGCCAACGGCGCGTCGAGCCGCACCGGCTGGTCTCCTTCGGCCGGAACTGGTACCTCGTCGCCTACGACCTCACCCGCAGCGACTGGCGCAGCTTCCGCCTCGACCGGCTCGACGCTCCCCGAACCACCGGGACGCGCTTCGCACCCCGGGACCTCCCGGCTGCCGACGCCGCCGCCTTCGTCCGGGCCGGGATCACCCACCTCCCGCGACCCGTCGTCGTCGACGCCGTGATCGCCGCACCTGCGGACCTGGTTCGCAGCCGGGTCGGCCGATGGGCGAGGGTCGACGAGCGCGCAGATGGCACCTGCAGGCTCCGCTTCAGCGCCGGGTCGCTGGACTGGGCGGCGCTCACCCTCGGGGCGACCGGCGCAGACTTCTCCCTCCAAGGGCCGCCCGAGCTGCTCGAGCACCTGGGCAGCTGGTCGGAGCGCTTCGCCCGCGCCACCAGGATCCGGGACGCTCGTCTCACATGACGATCGGTGTGCGAGGCAACCCGTCGCAGCCACGAGTGGCTGGAGCAGGTGCCGACCGGCCACAGCCGGATCCCTCCCGCAAAGCTCGCTGAGCTGCTGGCCGGGATCGGGGCGGCACTCGACGCCCAGCGTGAAAGCTTCACCATGGGCTATGCCGCCGTGGTGGTCACCGCCACGTGCAGCCCCGCCAACCGGGCTGGCGAGACAACGGGTCAGCGGGCGCTGATCCGGTAGCGGCGGGGGTGCTCGGCGACGACCATCAGAACGTCTCCGGCGGCGAGTGCCGGTCCTGCGAGCAGCCCGGCTCTGCGCCGGTCGCCCCAGTCCCCGCTACCTTGCAGACGGGGCAGGGTTACAACCGAGACAGCGAGACAGCAAGCATCCGTCGAGCTCGCGAGCGAGGCAACAGGTATCCGCTTGTAATACACTTTGCTCGTGTGGGTCGGCTGCTCGACATCGACGTCCTCGACGACGAGGACCCCTTCGAGATCGACGACCAGGCGGCGCACCTGTTCAAGCACGCCGGGCTCGGTGTGGACGACGTCTACGAGGTGTGGCGCTCGGACCCGCTCTTCTACCCGGCCAAGCCCCCGGCGCATTGGCTCATGGTGAGCGAGGTTGCGGGTCAGGTGCTGGTCGTGCCTCTGGCGCCGCCCGACTCAGGTAACCCGAGTAGGTGTCGACCGATCGGCTGCTACCAGGCAGCCGAGCACCTCGCACGGAGATACCAGGAGGACCGATGAATAGCCCCGAGCCGATGACCCGAGCAGAGGAGCACGAGTACTACGCGCTCCCAGAGAACCAGGAGCCTCAGGGGCCGCCGCGCCGGCGCCGCTCGAAGCTAACCGAGCTTGTCCCGGTCCGTTTCCCACCTGAGACCCTCGAGGAGATCCGTCGGCGGGCCGGCGACGACGACCGATCGGTCTCGAGCTGGATCCGCCAGGCCGTCGACCATGAGCTGCACCGCGGCGTCGGATGATGCTGTCGTGCTCCTGCCGATCATGAAGGGGTGAACGTGTGGGTGCCGGGAACCCCATCCGCCCAGTTCAGGCGACCATCCGGTACTCGTGGATGAGGCCGCCCAGCCGATCGGCTCTTCGTAGCCTGGCGAGGTCGACGTCGCCGATGGTCGGGGGCGTCACATCGGGTGCAGACGGGGGGCGTTGGCTGAGAGACCGGTGGGGGCGATGCGAGTTGTAATGCTCGACGTACTCGGCCAGGACCGCCGCAAGGTGACGGCGTCCGAGGATGAGCGTCCGGTCAAGACACTCGCGCCGGATGGTGCCCACCACACGCTCGCAGATGGCGTTCGCCCGAGGTGCCCGGACCGGGGTCTTTATGATCCTGGTGCCGTCGGCGGCGAAGACGGTGTCGAAGGAGGCGGTGAACTTGGCATCGCGATCGCGGATGAGGAACTTGACCGCGTTCGCCTCGTCGGCAAGCTCCATCGAGAGGTTGCGGGCCTGTTGGGTCACCCACGCGGCCACGGGGTTGGCCGTGATGCCGGCGATCCGGACGAGGCGTGTGTCGTGATGGATGAACACGAGGACGTAGAGCCTGCGGAAGAGAATGGTGTCGACGTGGAAGAAGTCACACGCCATCAGACCCCTCGCCTGGGCGGCGAGGAACTCAGCCCACGTCGGCCCCGACCTGCGTGGTGAAGGTTCGACACCATGACGCTTCAGGATCGCCCAGACGCTCGAGGGCGCGATGACGATGCCCATGGTGACAAGCTCACCGTGGATGCGGCGGTAACCCCAGGTTGGATTCTCCTTCGCGAAGCGGAGCACGAGGGCGGTGGTCCCCTCGGCGATGGGAGGTCGACCCGGTCGGCCGTGGGAATGCGTCCAGCGCTTGGTGACGAGGTCGCGGTGCCAGCGCAGCAGAGTTGCCG
>JAJYWG010000360.1 GCA_021791615.1 Actinomycetes bacterium | reverse complement strand
CGCAGTCGAGCACCAGAAGTGCGCCAAAGACAGCGCCAAGACGAGAAGCTATGACCTGCACGCCACCGATCGGGCCCGAGGGGACCGCCGCATCCTGGCGGCAGCACGCCCCCAGATGACCACGACTGCACGGACCGGGGCGTTGCCGGGCCGCGCCTTCGGCATCAGCCGCACGTCTTCGGCATCCGACTTCAGCTTCGTAGCCAGGGCTGCCAGGTCGTGAACGCCCGCCTCGTCCGAGCCCCACTTGGCGTGCACCACGAGCGCCCCGCCCGGGCCGACGGCGACTCTGCTCCCCCGCGCCCGCGGCCCACACAGACTACGGAGCGCCTCTCCGACTTCGCTTTCTGCCACCGCTCGAACCACTCCGAGCACCGCACACCGCCCACGTCGACGTTGGTGGCGTCTTCTGGAAAGAGCTGTGGGTCGTCGGCCGGCAGGAGGTGTACGAGGCGCCAACGGGCCTGTGCCTGGAAGGCGTCCTCCTCCGATTCGAAGAGCCCGTATGTCGCCTGCCGGCCGTCCAGGCGGACTCTTGGGCGCGACCAGCATTGCCTGCCAGGGCCTCTACCAGGGACTTTACAGTGGATGTGACATCCTTCGTTCGCGGATGTTCGCGCCTCTGCTCACGCGAAAACCGTGGTAGTGGGCTCTGCATTATGCAGCCGCCATGGCGCTGCCCTACCCAGACGGACCCGTGGCGCGGTGCCGCGTCGATAATCAATGATCTCTCTGCGATTTCGTGGCCGTGGTCCGGTGGCAGCGCGAAGCGGACGGCTTCCACTTGTCACCCGAGATCAGCGGCGCCGGTACACGTCGGCTCTGTGCTCGATCCTCACGACATGAATGACGGCATCCTCGTCGACCAGCCGAAAGATGACTCGGTACGCGCCGCGGCGCGCCGAGAAGTAGCCGGCCAGTTCGCCTCCGAGCGGCTTGCCCACACGACGCGGATCCTCACGAAGGGGGCCGCTGCAGAACTCCCAGACGGCAAGGGCAACAGGGAGAGGCAGCTCTTGCTCGAGGGCACGCCGGGCGGCTCCTGAAAGTCTTAGCTCGTACCCGCCGCTCACGCCGCGCCGGACTCACGGCGTCGGCGTTCTTCCATCAGGTGGGCCATCTCCTCGCCGGTCGTGAAGTCGCCGTGCCCGAGCTGGGCTTCCGCTTCCCGGATGGCGGTGAGCGCCTGAGGGTCGGAGAGGATGGCGAGAGTCTCCTCCATCGCTGCGAGGTCGTCAGGTGAGATAAGCACAGCTGCCGGATGGCCGTGCTTGGTGATCGTGACCCGAGCGTGGGTCTTCTCGACGTCGGCGACCAGCTCGGAGAGCCGGTTACGGGCATCCGCCAGGGGGAGCTCTTCCATAGGCAGAAGTATAGGCAGTACTCCGGAGTGGGGTCTGCCAGCTCTGGCTGACGCCAGCGTCCGCCGGATCACCGCCCCGGTCGGCGATGCCGAGGGAGGGTTGCTCCAAGGAAGGACCCGGCGCCGCTAAGGGGTGGGGCGAGCCATCTCATGGCGGAAGTGGCCGGCTTGGGTGTGCCAGCCGGACGGCGGCGCACTGGACAGCGCGGTGCGGACGAAGCGGGCGACGACCGTCGTCTGCGCGAGACCGGGGCTCCAATAGAGCCAATAGAGGCTGAACGGCACGAGCTGCCTCGGGGAGACGGGCAGGACGACCACCGCCTCGTCTTTGGGGGAGACGGACGAGATGAGCAGCACCCAGTCGATCTCCTCACCCTCGGCCCAGCGGGCGCCGGCGAGATCGGTGCCCGGAAGCTCCCGAGTCGGCGGGACGACTTCGGCCTCGTCGAGCGTTGTGCACGCTCGAGGCCCACGCGGGGAAGAGGGCGGCGGGTGGCACGCCCAGGACGTCGTGGCAAAGCTGGGAGAGACTTACGGTCTGCTGGGCGGCAAAACGGTGGGTGGCGCGCAATCCGACGAGCAGTTCCTCGGCGACGAAGGCCTCGCTCGAGGAAGCACTTGGTGATGCTTTCCGAAGTTCTTTGCCGATTCTGCTCGACCCACCAAGCGTTTGCGCGCTCAACAGAGAAGCCGCCTCGGACGAGCATCGGCAGGACGCGCTGAACCATTCCGGCCTGCACGGGCTCGTCAATCAGCAGGTGCGCTGCCACATCCCTGATACACCACCCAGAGCATAGGGAGGGCGTTACACGGTCCGCGGGCGTCAGCGAGCGAAAGAACGCGAGGATGTCGCGCCGCTCGTCATCTACGAGTCGCCACTCACCAGCCCTGTTGTCGCGCATCGACTTCAGAACCTGTCGGAAAGGCGTGTTGACGGCGCGGGTACTGTGGCTCCCATGTTACCCAGCTCCACGAGCACGAGTCGCCCAGCTTCGACCCGTCCTCGCCGGGGCGCCGAGTTCGCCGTCCCGAGATCCCACCTGTGAGGCTGGACGAGCCGACGACAACCGCTTCGGAACCCATCGGGGATTCCGCATGGTCGTCTTCACGGTCGACGAGACGGTCTGGTCCCGGGAGCTGGCTCCATTGGCCGGTTTCTACCCGTCGGTGTTCGTGGGGGTGCCGTGGTGGTTCCTGGACGCTCCTGACGCCATCGGCCGGCTCCGAGCCGCCGTGACCGAGACGGCCGGTTTCACCCGCACGTCGGGCATCGTGGACGACACCCGGGCGTTCTGCTCCATCCCTGCCATCCCTGCCCGCCATGACATGGCCCGCCGGCTCGACGCCGGCTACCTGGCCAGGCTGGTCGCCGAGCACCGCCTCGACGAGACCGCTGCCGCCGCGATTGCCGCCGACCTGGCCGTTCGACAGCCCACCCGGGTCTTCAAGCTTTGACCGCGAACCAGCCGATGCCAGCACCGCCGCTTTCCCGGGCGGGCGGCGACGGGCGACAGGCGGCACTGGTCGAGCTGGTACATCTGGGGCTCGGCAACTTCTTCCGGGCCCATCAGGCCTGGTACACCGAGCATGCGGGCGACGCCTGCGACTGGGGGTACGCCGCCTTCGCCGGACGCGGCGCGGACCTAGCCGGGGGACTGCACGCTCAAGACGGCCTGTACACCCTCCTCGAACGGGGCTCACAGCGCGACACCGCAGAGATCATCGCCAGCCTGTCGGAGGTGGGGCCGAGGGCATTCTCGGCGCCGGCTCGCCGGTCGGCGCGGACGGCACGTCGCTCCCAGGCGGGACGACACACCAGCCAACGAGCAGGTCGTGATCTTCGTCGACATGCGACGAAGCCTCGCCCGGCTACTCGTCGCTCTGACCCGGACCACCGACATGGGCGCGGCCGCCGCCGTGGAGGTTCAGCCGTGACATACCCGGTCCCGGCTGAAGGGGATCCCCAACCAAGCCAGGACGGTCCCGTCCAGGCGCCCGAAGGCACGCAGCCGCTGGTGACGATCGCCGCCCTCTACGGCGCCGGGGGCAGCGTCATCGGCCCGCGGGTCGCCGCCCGCCTCGGTGTGGCGTTCATGGGCCGTGACATCCCCGAGATGGCCGCCCGACGCAGCGGCGAACCCCTCGATGCGGTCGACGCGGTCGCGGAGGGCCCTCACCCTGGTGCGAACCGTCTCACGGCGCGCCTCGCCCGGGCGCCCATCATCGGTGCCGCGGCGACCCGAGCGTCGGCCGAGCCGCTCGAGGCCACGGAGCGGCGCCTGCGTTCGTGCATCGAGGCGTTCCTCGCCGATGCGGCCACCCGAGGCGGGGTGCTGCTCGGCCACGGCGGGATGGTCGTCTTGCGCTCGGTTCCCCAGGCGCTGCACGTCCTACTCCGCGGCCCGCAGCACGAGCGGGTCCGCCAGGCCATGGCGCTGCACCATGTGGACAGATCCGTGGCCGAGAAGCGCCAACAGGTCGAGGACCGGGCCCGGATCGGCTACGTCCGTCGAGCCTACGGGGCCGACGGCCTCGACCCGTGCTGGTACCACCTGATCCTCGATTCTACGGCGATC
>JAJYWG010000270.1 GCA_021791615.1 Actinomycetes bacterium | reverse complement strand
CTGGTGCAGGGCGCGGCGAGCATCGACCGATGGCCCTCTCGTTCCTCTACCTGGCGTTCTGCCGCGTACTTCAGTTGATCCGCCTCATCGGTCGCAGAGATACGGACCTCGCCGTCGAGGTCGTCATGCTGCGCCATGAGGTGGCGGTCCTCCGACGCCAGGTCCAGCGATTGGCGCTCGCACCGGCAGATCGAGCGGTGCTGGCCGGACTGGCACGACTGCTCACCCGTCGTCGACTCGGACACCTCTTCGTCCAGGCGGCAACCCTGCTGGGTTGGCAGCGCGATCTCGTCGCCAAGCACTGGACCTACCCGCACGCCAGGCCAGGTCGACCGGCTATCCCGAAAAGGACCACCGCCCTGGTACTCCGCTTCGCGAAGGAGAACCCGAACTGGGGCTACCGCCGCATCCACGGCGAACTCGCCACCACGGGCATCGTCATCGCCCCCTCGAGCGTCTGGGCGATCCTCAAGCACCACCGCATCGACCCATCCCCGCGAAAGTCAGGACCGACCTGGGCGGAGCTCCTCGCCGCCCAGACGAAAGGACTGATGGCGCGCGACTTGCGACGTCGACACCATCCTCCTCCGCAGGCTGCACGTCCTCGTGTTCATCCACCACGACAACCGCTTCGTGCGGATCGCCCGCATCACCTCAAACCCGCTCACCAGCAAGGTCACCCAGCAAACCCGCAACCTCTCAACAGAGCTCGCCGCCCAGACGAACCCCGTCAAGTTCCTCACCCGCGACCGCGACACAAAGTTCACCGCCTCCGTCGACGCCGTCATCGCCGCCGACGGCACCAGAATCATCAAGACCCCCATCCATGCCCCCCAGACGAACGCAATCTGCGAGCGCCTCATCGGCACGATCCGGCGCAAGTGCCTCGACCGGATCCTCATCCTCAGCCGCCGCCACCTCGAAGCAGTCCTCGCCCAGTACGTCAAGCATTACAACACGCAGGGGCCCCACCGGTCCCTCAGCCAACAATCGCCCTCCACTCTCCACACGGCTCCTGCACTGGTCGGCGACGTCGACGCCGCCACGCTACGAAAAACCGATCGTCAAGGCGGCCTCATCCACGAGTACCGCATAGCCGCCCGAGCTAGACGGACGGGGCTCTCGGCACCCACAGGTCGACATTGGGCTGGGCCCAGCAACCACTCGGCGCGCGATGAAAGAACTGCCCGTGTGAAGGGTTCTGGGCGTGGTGTGGCAAGTACAGGGTGTATGGCGGACAACCTCCAAGGAGAGCAGTGATATCAGACGCTGAGTTGATCGGCTGGTCGCTGCTCGGCGACCGAGACGGGTTCACCGAGGTCTTCCGTCGCCACGAGGCTGTCGTGGGAGCGTATCTGGCTCGCCGGGCCGGTCACGCGGCTGCCGAGGATCTGTTGGCGGAAGTATGGCTGGCAGCGTTCCGGTCACGAAGCTCCTACGACCGCATCTTTTCGTCCGCCGGATCGGCTGGATCTACCCATGAGATGTAAGGTCTGGGTCGGCTGCGTTTGCGTCAGGGGTGTGTGCTCGGGGTGGCCCGGTGATGGTTGTGGAGGCGAGTAGGCGCAGCTTCTGGTCGCTGTCGCTGCCTTGCTCAGGGTAGTAGAGGACGAGAAGGAGATCGTCAAAGGGGAGCTTGTCGCGGTGCAGCCGCATCTGCCCGACAACGGGATGGTTGACCGTTGTAGTGCCGCCAACAAGACGGCGGACGTCGTGGCGTGCCCAGAGTGAGCGGAACCGCGCGCTTGACAGCGACAGCTCTCCGACGAGTTCGACGAACCGTGGGTCGCTGCCACCGTCCCCGACGGACTTGCGGAACGCGGCGACGAAGTCCTCGACAGCACGTTCCCAATCCTCTTGGAACGCTCGTTCCTCGGGGTCGAGCAGCAGCGATCGCAGGCGGTTGTGTCCCGGAGTGAGGCGTGGGGAAAGAGCGCAGGCGAGATGGTTCGATGCCAGTACATCGAACGCACGGCCTTCAATGAATGCCGGCAGGTTCAGGCTCGCCAGGAGTTGGTGTGCTCGTGCTGGAACCCGCTCGGGTTTACGGCGGGGTCGTGACCTGGGACGCGCAGCGGCCAGACCGATCAGGTACTCGGTCTCCAAGTCATCGAGCTGCAACACCCGTGCGAGTGATTCCAGGACCTGGATCGAGGGGTTCCGGTCGCGGCCACGCTCCAGGCGCAGGTAGTAGTCGGCGCTGATCCCAGCCAGCATCGCTAGCTCCTCGCGGCGCAGCCCGGTCACCCGACGGTTCGTGGCGGTCGGTATGCCTACCTGCCCGGGGGTGACCACCCCGCGGCGTGCGCGGAGATAGTCGCCCAGGCAGTTGCCTTGCTCGGTCTCGCTCACGTCGATCCATGCTAGAGAGGTGCCGCTCGTTGAGAGGGGTCCTGTCAGGACCCCGGAGCAGCAGGGCTCTTGTCCTGCCCGGATCGCGTGTTCAGACTCGCGGCATGGACATCACCAACCGCACTGTTTTCATTGCCGGAGCGACCTCTGGGATCGGACTCGAACTCGCCCGCCGCTTCACCGCTGCCGGTAGCACCGTCATCATCGGCGGGCGCCGCACCGAACTGCTCGATCAGCTGGCGACCGAGGGGTTCGCCACCGTAACGATCGACGTGACCTACCAGACGAGCGTCGACGCTGCCTGCGACACGATCCTCCGGGACCACCCCGGCCTCGACGTGCTGATCGCAATGGCAGGGATCGGCATTCCCGAGGACCTACGCGACCCGGCCCACTTCTCGGCCGCGCAGGCGACCATCGAGACCAACTTGCTCGGCACGATCCGCGTGATCGACGCGTTCACCCCGCACCTGATCGCCGCCGGGCACGGCACGATCGTCACCGTCTCCTCCGGCATCGCGTTCCTCCCGTTCCCGCTGATGGCAAGCTACGGAGCCTCCAAGGCTGGTGTCCACGCCTACACCGAGGCGCTCCGCGCTCAGCTTGAAAGCACCGGCGTTGAGGTCACCGAACTCGTACCACCGGCGGTCGCCACCGACTTCGGTCCCGGCAACCCGCACGCGCTCGACCTCACCGAGTTCACCACCGAGGTCATAGATCTCCTGAGGACCAACCCGACCCCGCACGAGATCCTCGTCAAGGGCGTCCAGATGCACCGCTGGGCCGAACGCGACGGCACCTACGACGAGCTTGTCGCCCAGCGATCCCAGGCACTCTCCATGCTCCCAGGCCGCCAATGAACGGCTCAATGCCTCACGAGTCCGGTGAGGTTGCCCGCCGCATACCGACACGATCGGTGGTGCGGCGCGCTCTGGCGGGACGAGCGCATCTACGATGGCCGAAGGCACCGTTCCAAACCCGCTTCGAGCTCGAACGGCGCGGACGACCAGGTCGGCTGAGGTAAGTTAAGCCAGCACCTTGATTAAATACCTCGCCTGAGCAATGCGCCTGTAGTGAGCGAGCCGAGGCAGGCTGACACTCGCTGAAACACATCACACCTATCCCCGACGCTGAGCAGCATGGTGGACGATCCGCACCGAGTTGATTTGGTCAAGGTCGAGGCAGCCGGGCACGACTACCGGCCGAGCAGGAGAGCGAACGCGCCAAGGCTCAACGCCGCTGCCAGGAGCGAATAGTCGAACTCCTGACCGCGCCGTTACCCCCGCGGCCGATCTGAACGAGAACGCACCCGGCCGGCGAACGGCGTAGGGGCTCAACAAGCTGGTGAGTAGATCAACGACGAGGCCTCCCCGGGAGGGGGCAAGCCGAGCAAGCCAGGAAGGCGGCCGTGGAGGTCAAGCTGCAGCACTGGTTGACCTGAAGGGTCCAGAAACTCCCTGCCACCGCCTTGACCTGCCAGGATGGAGTCGGCGAGGCTGCTCGGCGTGGTGCTCTCCTTCCTCTACCGCCTGGTCCATCGCACCTTCGGACTCCTTGGGTTGGCGAGGAGGGACGCCATCGCCAAGGACGCCGA
>JAJYWG010000382.1 GCA_021791615.1 Actinomycetes bacterium | reverse complement strand
GGCAGCTGGTCGGCCAACGTCCGGCGGGGATCGTCGGTGAGCACGTGGACCTCCGGCCGGAGCGCCTCGGGCACGGGCGTAGGAAGGCTGTCGGCTGCTGCCTCTACCAGGGCCCGGACGGCCTCGGCACCACCTGCGGTTGCCGGTAGGGCCACCACCAGCCGGACGGGCTCTCCGGCGCGGAACCCGTCGACGTAGTTGGCCACGGCCCGCCGGGCGTCGGCATCCCCGCCGTCCACGGCGCGCACCACCAGGCCGGTCAGCGGACCGGAGAGCGGTGGCCGGGCTCGGAAGACGGTCTGATAGGTGTCGAAGTCGCGATGGAGCTCGTCTTCCCGGTCGCGCTGGCCGGCCCGGCCTTCCACCGCGGCGCCGACCTGGGCCAGTGAACCCGAGAGAGGGGAGGGCACGGTGATCCGCAGCTCGCGAGTCACGGTGGTGAGCCCGACCTCGTCGAGTAGGGACCGGCAGGTGGTCGGGGTGAACAGGTGGACGTGGGTACGGTCGAGCAGGCCCTCGTCTCGGTAGGTGAAGCGGCCGGCGAGCAGCTCGACGAGCACGGACCAGTGGGCCACGTTCGGTACCGAGATGACGACCTCGCCGACCGGCGTCAGCGAGCGCACCAGGGCGCGCAACAGGCGCTGTGGCTGGCGTAGGTGCTCGAGCACGTCGCCCAGGGCGATCAGGTCGAAGAGGCCAGCACCATCGGGAAGGTCGTCGAGGTCGTCGAGGTCGAGCCGGAGCACTCGGTCGAGCCGGGCACCAGCCAACGCCGCCGCCCGTTCGTCGCGCTCGAGCCCCCAGACGTCGCAGTCGGGTCGAGCCCGCTTCCACCGGCCACCCAGGGCACCGGCCCCACACCCGACGTCGAGGACCCGCCGGTGGCCCGGCTCGAGGAGGTCCTCGAGGTAGGGATTGGCGTGGTCGTAGTAGCCACCGTCCTCGTAGCGGCCAGGGGCGCCACCCAGGCGTTCGTCTGCCCCCGGGTCTGTTGCCGGGCGGTCAGGCGAGAACGGTGTGGTCGCGGTCACGAGGTCACCGCCGGCGCATCTGTGCAGTGGGTCATCGCTCAGGTGATCGTCACCTGGTACCTGAACCTGAACCTTGTCTTGCCGACCTACCGTGCCGGGCCGTCGACGACTGTTCAGGCGACCGGCGCGTCGGCGCTGAGTGTCCACCAGCGCTCACGCTCGGCTTTTCTGGCTTTAGTCGCGTACATGGCAGCGTCGGCCTGACGCAACAGGGCGTTGGCCTCGTGGCCGTCGTCGGGGAAAAGCGCCACGCCCAAGCTCATGCGCAGCGACGCACGATGCCCGTTGCCGAGGTCGAACGGGATGTCCACCGCAGCGTGGAGACGATCGAGCGCCGCCCGCAACTGGCTCATGGCAGTTGGGGGGTCGAGGTCCTCCAGCATGATGACGAACTCGTCTCCGCCCCACCGCACGACCAGGTCCGGCACGCGCAGGAGGGACTGCATGCGACCGGCCAGCTGTCGCAGGACCTCGTCTCCTGTTGCATGACCGAAGGTGTCGTTGACCGGCTTGAAATCGTCGAGGTCGATCATGCCGACCGCGAGCTGGGTGCCGTGCCGCTCGGCACGGGCAATGGCCTGGGGAAGCTCCTGCAGGAGGGCGAGCCGGTTGGGCAGGCCGGTCAGGGCGTCGTGGCGAGCGCGGTGGGCTTCCCGCGACTCCTGCTCGACCAGGCGTTGGCGCAGGTCGAGCTCGTCCAGTCCACGACCCAGCAGCTCGGCAGCGCTGGTGCACAGGGCGATGGTGTCGCGGTCGAACGCGCCGGCCACGTCGGAGACGAGGGCCAGGGTGGCCCAGATGGTGTCGTCTCGGAACACGGGAACCGCGAGCAGCGCCATCCACTGGTGCCGACGGAACCCCTCGTGCCAGGGCCGTAGGGACTCGTCTGCCACCGTGTCGTTGCACACGACGACGCGCTCGGTCTTCCACGCCCTGACGACGACGGAGACCTCGGGCCCATCTCCGAGCTGGGGCACGGCATCGTGGACCTGCTGTGCTCCGTTGCCGGCAACGGCCAGGACATCGAAGGCGAGCGCCGTGCCGGGCTTGCCGATCCAGACCGCATGGAACGAGGCGTCGCGCGCCAGCGTGTCGCAGAGACCCTGCAGCATCTCCGCTTCGCTACGTCGGTGGATGAGGATTTCGGCGGAGCGCAAGAGCGCACGGTAGAGGCTCTGCAGATCGAGCAGCTGCCTCTTCTGGTCGAGGTTCTCGAAGGTGTACAAGCTCAGTGCTTCGCTCAACTGGCCGAAGGAGGAATCCGGCGGCTGTTGGCTGCTTCTTCGGTCGACGGCGGCTGCTTCGGATCGCACCGTGGACTGCCACTGTCGCCGCCGGACCTCGTTGGCCATCTGCTTGTCCATGAGCATGATGTGGAAGACCAGCCACTGCGTGAGCACGGTGAGGGCGTCGCGGAGGGCATCCTGTGGGTAGCGATCGACCGTGCTGCGGGTCTGGTCGAGGAACCGAATGAACTGGGCGTGCTCGCGGAGATGGACGTTCTGATGCGCCGGATCGACTGCCCAGCTGCGCATCAGCTGGGCTTCCTCGCGGAAGTGATAGTTGGTGTAGTCGACGAGAGACGCCAGCAAGGCATCGGCCTGCTCGGTGCTCGTGACACCATCGGAACGAGACGCCACGGCCTCGTTGAAGATGTCCAACAGGCGCTGGTGCTGCCGGTCGACGACCTCCAGGCCGGTGGCCAAGGCGGTCGTCCACGGCAACGCTCGCGTGGCGGGCTTCACATCAACCCTCACCGGAGCCGTGGTCGGCCATGGTCGCCGGCACTCCTGCAGTGGCGTAGGGCGGGCCCCGATGAAAGGCCGCCAGCGTTGCCTGGCGTCGGGAAGACGGCGGCGAGCCCCACACTGAGTGGACCAGGCGGACGGGGAACGGGTCGACCGCGGTCGCCGGCTTCCTTGCCGGCGTTGGCTGGCAGTTGTTCATCACCATCGTCATCGACCAGCGCTTTTAGTACTTGAGCATTCTTTGCCGGTCGCCTCGGCGAACGCGGCCTCGGATCGCCGAGAGCGAACGTAGGTCACCAGGGTGACGCTATCCGGGCGACCGAAGGGTCCGTCCGGGACGGCGCGTGGTCTGGGTGGGTCACATGCAGGAACCCGCGCTGAGCCCTGTCGGGCTCCGGGTTCCTCAGGCGCGCCTGGCGGTCCTCACCACCGGCACCAGGGGATCGAAGGTGCGCCCACGGAGGCATCCTCGCCAGACGCCGAGACCGTAGGCGAGGTCGTCGGCCATGGCGAGCACTGACCACCGCACCGGGTCGAGCGGTGGACGGCGTTGCCACCACTCGACGAGCGGGGGCAGGGCGAGGAGGAGCAACGCCACGACGCGCCAGCGACGGCGACCGAGGATTGCTCCGGCGACGACGAGGGGGCCGGCGCCGACGGTTGCTGCCCGGGAGATGCCGACCCCGGTCCACAGGGTGGTGGTGAGCGACCACCGCACCGCCTGCAGTGCCCCGAACCCCAGGGAGCGTGCCTGTCGGAGGGCGTTCAGGGTGGAGGTCACTTGTGAGGCGAAGGCGGCTACCGGGTGCCCTGAGAACGCCGCGACGACGGTCGTTGCCGGCAGCAGAGCCACCTCGGCGAGCGGGAGGAGACGGGGGTGGCGTTGGGCGAGCGGTGCCGCCGAGGTTCCGTACCGGGCGCGTCGACGCAGCAGGGCCCACGGCGACGACGGCTCGTGGTGGTGTACCACCACCCCGGGTACGTAGCGGACCTCCCAGCCGGCGTCGACCAGGCGCCAGAGCAGGTTGACGTCCTCACCTACCTGCAACCCGGGGTCGAACCCGTCCCCGATGGCTACCGTCCGGACGACGAGCGCCGCGGTGGGAACGTAGCGGACGCGTTCGGTCGGCCCGACTCGCCCTTCCTCGTCGCCGAGGTCGAGGGGCGAGCGGAACGCTCCGTA
>JAJYWG010000395.1 GCA_021791615.1 Actinomycetes bacterium | reverse complement strand
GGCGGATGTGGGACTCCGGGCCGACGAGCTGTGCGGCCTTCGCCTCGACGACTGTCACTTCGACCACGGGCCGCTCGGCAAGATCCACGTCCGGCTCGGCAAGGGGGCAAGGGGATCGGGTCCACGCGAGCGCCTCGTGCCCATGCTCGGTGCTTCCCGCTCGATGCTCGAGTGGTGGGTGCGCGAGGTGCGCGGGTGTTTCGACGACGACTTCGACCGGCCGCGCGCCGTGCTCTTCCCATCCGAACGCGGTGGCCCCATCACCCCTGAGGCGTTCCGACTCCCGCTCGTCGTCGCGGCAGCCAAGCACCTTCCCGGCCCGGTGCGCGAACTGACGCCGCACTGCCTGCGTCACGCCTGTGCCTCGAACCTCTATGCCGACGGCCTCAGCCTGGGCGCGATCCAGGCGGTCTTGGGGCACCGCTGGTTGACCACGACGGTTCGCTACGTCCACGTCTCGGACGTCGCGGTGGAAGCCGAGTACGCCGCGGCGGCCGAGCGGGCCGGACGGCGGTTCATACCCCGGTGAGGACCGACCCATGGGATCGAAGGGAGGAACGATGCGTTGGAACCTGCGAATGGTGGCGGCAGAGCGAGGAGTGTGGCGCTCGACGGACCTTCGACGCGCCCTCGGTGACGCCGGCTTGGAGATGTCCGCCGGCAAGATGAGCAACCTGTGGTCAGGCACCCCGATCTCGATCCGCCTCGACGATCTGGAGGTGATCTGCTCGGTGCTTGGCTGCGGTCCTGGCGACCTCCTCGTCCAAGAGCCTCACGTTGCCCCGAGGGAGGTCGTGGCGCCTCGGCCCCCGGGCAGTGACGTCCGACCCGCTCGGCGAGCTCGCAACGAGCGGTCGGTCCCGCCGGCGTGAGGGCGCCGGGGAGGGTCGTCACCTGTTCGGCCTGCGGCAAGCTCGCCCCTCATCAGGCAAAGGGACTGTGCCAGCGCTGCTACGCCAAGGCTCGCCAGCGCAAGGTCGTCTGCGTCGACTGCGGACGCTTCTGGCTCGAGCACCGAGGGGGCCGCTGTGCCCGCTGCTATCGGCGGGCGCGCATGACGGTGAAGACGTGTGCGGTCTGCGGGGGCGAGCGCCTCGCGTGGGGACCGGTCTGCCGTCCGTGCTTGCTGAGTGCCCGTTCGTCGGGTGGGGCCTGTGACCGGTGTGGCCGGCTGGTCGGGCGCCTGTGGGGAGGGCGGTGCACGCGCTGCGCCAAGCGCCACTGGACGACGGCGACGTGTCGAAGCTGTCTTGGATGGTCCACGAGCATCGAGACCGGACGATGCCGGGCATGTCGGGACTTCGAGCGCCACAACGCGACCGAGGCGCCGTGTCGGTCCTGTCGGCGCACGATCAGCGTCAACCGCTTCGGACGATGCCGACTCTGCACGGTCACCCGCCGCGACTCGCACATGGCCGGAGATCCGACATGGGCCGAAGAACCCGGAGGGCGCGGTGGCATCCAACTCTTCTTCGCTGACGTCGACTCGCGCCGCAGATCTCGCGCCCCGATCGCCCAGGCGGTCCCACCGGCGTCCATGTACGCGGCCGGATCCAGCCGAGTGGTGCAGCAGCGGCTCTTCGTGTCCCTCGACCCCGAACGAACCCCCGACGCTGGGCCGCCGGGAGCGGCTCCCGACGACCTTGTGACCGCCGTCAGGGAGTTCGGAGACGCCCGCGGATGGAAGAGGCCGACGACCGAAGGTGTGACCAAAGCGGTGCTACTCCTCGCCGACGAAGGATCCTGGTCGCTCACCGAACCGGTGGTGGCCGAGCTGCGTAGGCTCCGGCTCCCGGCGAGCCGCGTACGCGAGTTCCTCATCGAATACGGCGTCGAGCTGGCCGACGACCGAGCCGGGACGTGGGCCGACCGACACCTCGACATGGTGGCACCCACGATGCGCGCCGAGATGACGGCGTGGGTGCAGGTGCTCGACGGGCGCGGGACTCGGAGACGACCTCGCCTGACTGGCACCGTCCGTCACTACGTGGCGGCTGCGGCACCAGTCATCACCGGATGGTCGCGCACCCATGAGTCGCTTCGCGAGATCACCGCCGAGGACGTGCAAGTCGCGGTGGCGTCACTCGAGGGCTCGCATCGTGTGATGACGGCGGTCGCCCTGCGCTCACTGTTCAAGAACCTGAAGAGCCAACGGCTGATCTTCACCGACCCGACGAGGGCGCTTTCACCTGGGAGGTTTCCGGCGACTCCGGTCATCGGCCTCGACGCGGGGAGCCGGTCGCTGCTGCTCTCTCGGCTCGAACGTCCCGATCACCGCCTGGTCGTCCTCCTCGCCGGCGTGCACGCGCTCAGCCGGGCCGACATCATGAGGCTCCGACTCGACAACATCGACCTCGAGGGCCGGACGATTGCCGTTCGCGGCCGGCAGACGCCGGCTTGACGGCCTCGTCGTCGATCACGTCGTCGCGTGGCTCGAGGTCCGCCGACAGCGTTGGCCACAAAGCGCGAACCCGCATCTGCTCGTCACGCAGAAGTCTGCCTACGGACTCCGTCTCGACGAGCTACTTCAAGGGCGTCTTTGCCAGCCTTCCCACGACGGCCGCCGGCCTCCGGGCCGACCGGCTGCTTGGCGAGGCGGTCGAGAGCGGCGGCGACGTGCTGCGCCTGGTGAGCCTCTTCGGCCTGAGCTCCTCTGCCGCGATGCGTTATTGCACACAGGCGACCGACCGTTCGGATGAACTTCCGGAGAGCTCCGCCACTTCGATCGGAAGTGACCGAAGTTCAGCGCGAATACCCCTTCAGTAATCCTGAACTTTCGGCCTTCCGGCGGTTCCGGGTGCTGAAGGACTTCATCGGTCTTCGCCCGATCTACCACTGGAAGGAGCGACGTGTGCGTGGCCACATCGCAATGTGCATGCTCGCGGCCACCATCGAGGCGGTCATGACCAAGGATCTCGCCACCGCCGGCGTCATGGACCCCGACCTGCCCGGCCAGGTCCTCTCGACGCGACGTGCCTTGGCCGAGCTCAACCGCATCCGCAGGGTCACTTTGGACACCGGGGACCACTCCGTCGAAGTCGTCACCAGGAGGAATGCCCTCCAAGTCCAGATCCTCGACGCCTTCGGCGTCGACACCACCGGGTGGAGTCGAGCCGAAATCGCTTGGTGAGGTAGGCCACTGGTTCGGCGCAACGACGATGCGGTTGAGGTCCCGTCCAGGCCATCGTGGTGGCATTCTCAGCACACCGGCCCGGGACCAGCAGCCCCCGCATGTCGTCTCACCTCCCCAGCAGCCCCCTTTCAAACCGTGCATGCGGTTCTCCCGCACACGGCTTTCCGACACCGTTCACCGCAGGGCATGCGCAGTTCCGTATCGCACCGTTCCGCTCAGCCGGTGCACCCCGAGGCTGGTGAACCACCGATAGGTAAACCTCGTGGTCCATCGGCGCCCGGTGAGCCCGCGCTTCACGCTTGCGAGCATCGCCAGCCTTTCATGCACGTAGCTGTCGATGGTGGCGAACTTCCGTGACGAGTTACCGACCCGGAAGTAGGCCCCCCAACCCCGAAGCACCGGGTTGAGGTTCTCGACGACGTAGCGCAAGTCAATGCTGGCGTATCGTCGTGGGGTCCGTTCCTTGACCTTGGCCCTGATGGAGGCCATGGCCCGATCCGACGGCCACTTGTGCAAGTAGTACCGGTCCGGGAACCTCCAGGAGCGCATCATGCGGTGATGGAAGCCCAAGAGATCGAACCCTTCTTCCCCCTGCCTGAGGCAGATGATCCTGGTCTTTTCGGGGTGCAGGTGCAGCCCGAGGGTCGCCAGGGTCGCCGCCGCCAGGTCCCGGGCCTGGATGGCCCGTTCCTCGGTGGGGCAGAGCACGACGAGGTGAGTGGCCGGGGGGAATCTCACCCCCCGGCTCTCGCAGAACCGGACGTGAACGTCTCCGCTCATCCGGCTCCCATCGCCCAGCCGTCGGGTCGCACGAGCTTCCAGTGAGCAAAGAGGCG
>JAJYWG010000159.1 GCA_021791615.1 Actinomycetes bacterium | reverse complement strand
TAGGCGGTCTGGGGATGGATGTTCTGGGAGTCGGCCCACTCAGCCAAGTTCATCACCGCTCAGTGTGGATCGGAGGTGTGACAACTGTTCGCACCCCCCTGCTGCTGGAGCGTGGGTTACTCGACGGTTCGACGGCTCGACTCGTTCCGAAGTCCACCGACGGAGCGTCGGTCGTCGCCGAGGTCTCGACTCCGTTCAAGCTGCGTCAGGGGTCCGACTTCACCATCTTCGGTCCGACGATGCAGACCGGCCTCCCGGTCCGGCTGGGCAGCCTGTCGTTCGACCCGGACTCCGAGCGCCTGACGGCAAAGCTGGTCTGGCCGGTCCGCCAACGTGGCTCGACTGCAACCCGGCGCAAGCCGACGGCGATGGACGAGCTGCACCGTCAGGGGGCCATCGGCGGCACCTACTACGGGATCAACACCCCGTTCGGAGGCATGAACTGGCGCGGGAAGCGCCCGCCCGTGGCCGACGACACCCCGACGGTGCGAGAGCTCCCGCTCGATGTCGCCCTGGCAGCGGCAGACTGATCGGCGCACCTCGGTCGCCGATGAAACAGGCACTCCTGGTGCCCACGACCGATAGGGTGCACATGTGTCCGACCTCCCGCAGCGGTCCGCCAAAGCGGACCCGCTCGGCCCCCAAGCACTACCACCTGGAGGTCGACACCACTCTGGCTCCCATGCTCCAGGCGGTCTCGCTCTGGCTGGGGGTTCTGGCGCACTGCCGGGCCACAGATCCGGGAGAAGTGGATGTCATCCCGGACGACCTGACGATCACGGACGAGCAGTGGGCGACTCTGTGCACCCACCAGTCGGTCCTGGGCCTGGTGCGGGCAGCGAAGCCGATCGTAACGATCGTCGAGTGCGCCGTCTGCGGTCGATGGGGTCTCGCCTCGGCCGGGCCGACGACCGGCAAGTGCCGGCTGACCATCGGGTGCTCCGGTGCGACTACCAAGTCGCGACCCGCCAAGCGGGTAGTGGACAAGCCGCCGGCCGCCGACCCCGTCGAGGACGCCGGCCCTGACGATGGAGTCGAGCTGGACGAGGCAGACAACCTCGCATGGGACGAGCCGGACTGGGACGACTAGGCGGGTATCAACCGGCCGCCGACCTAGCTGTGGTGGATGGGGTGGAATGCAAACCGCATGAAGAACGAGTTGTCGATGCTGTCCAGCCGGTACTTCTCGTAGATCTTTCTCGGAGTCGTCTTTCCTTCGATCGGGATATGAACGACGTGGTCCAGCAACTTGTCCCTCTCACCGGGAGGCAGGTAAAAGGCCTGTTCGTAGGTGTGCCCGAGCCGCACGACTTCCCGGAGGATGGTCCTCGGGATGCGTGGGGCCTCGTAGCTGGCCTTCTTCTCCTCGTCCCACTGCTTCGCGAGGGCGTAGTAGTCCTTCGATGGCTCGAACAGCTTCTTCTTCCGAAAGTGCGAATGGTCGGCCCTGTAGTCCATATACCACTGCGAATCCCGGCGATCCACACAGTTCTCGACGTTCTGCAAGAACTCGTCCGAGAGCTCCACGTTCTTCCAGAACTCGAATACCTGGCGCTCAGACCGGGGCGCCGGCGGGTACTTGGCCGTGCCGGTGGCGTTGTACCGGCGGATCGACTCGGCCTCACGCTCGGCGAAGTCGTCCCGTGCTCCGTCGTCCTCTGGCACGCCGTTGTCGAGCTCGCGGTCGTCCGGCTCGATGCTGTCGAGCTCGTGGCCGGACGGCTCGGGGTGCGCTGAGGCGGCGAACTGGCCGCCGGTGGGCTGACCTTGTGGCTGGCGGGCTGGGGTGGTGCTCACGACGCCCGTCGCTTCGGCTCCGCCGGAGAGGCGAACATTCGGACTTTGGGTCCGTCCATCCTCAACTGGCCACGCTCCTTGGCCGACTCGTACGCCCGATGCTGGTCTACCATCGCGTCCAAGCTCACTCCGTGGGTTCGCTTGCCCGGCGGCAACAAGACCCAGCCTCCATGTCCGTCCTCCCGGACCCGATAGGTGACCCCGTCGGGCAGCCGGATCTGCTCCCCATCGACGGGCTCGAACTCGGTAATCGGCCGGTAGCCGAGCTCTGTGAGGGCGGCCTCCTGTCCGGCCATCTCACCGAGCCTGAACTGCCCACTAGACAGGTACACCTCGTGGCCGAGCTGCTTGTGGAGCTCCTCTGGAATGTCGTGCTTCTTGGCGATCTCGGCGACCACGTCGTCGATGTACGGGTACCGCCCCGAGCCCATGGACTCGCCATACTCGGCGTATACCGCCGGAGCGGCCGTTCGATTGAATCTGGTGTCTGCGTCTCGGAGTTGTTCGCTGAGGCCGACCGGATCGCAGCCCGCCGACGGAGGATCCTCCAACTCGACTTCACACTCGGGGTTGGACCTGGCGGCGAACTGGCCGCCGGTGGGTGCGCCTGCGGGCCGGCGTGTTGGGCTGGTGCTCATGCCTGGGTAGAGGGCGGCGAATCGGAGAGATCGCGGTTCTGGTCCGGTGCCAGTGGTTGCCACCGTGGTTGCCACTGCCCCTGGATGGGGTACCCGAATCCTGACATACTCCCTGGTGGCGGACGCGGGTGAACGCACAGAAATAGGGGTTCAAGTGCCTTACAAGCAGCAGGTCGTGGGTTCGAGTCCCGCAGCGCCCACCAGGTCTGTGACCTGCACGAACACGACGGCAATCCGGACGGTGCGCGAACCGTCAGACCGACCACCGCCTGAACACTGCAGGGTAACTGACGAAGTTTCGAATTCGATGAGCGGCCACCGACCGGACAACCGGCGCCTTCTACATCTTCGGCAGGAGCATCATCATCGTCAGCGGGTCGACCGGCGACTCCGTGAAGCCGAAATGCTGGTAGAAGCTCTTGGCGTGTTCGTTCTTGGCATGGACGAGGAGTAGCCGGACGCCGACGGATCCAGCTACTTCGATTGCCTTGAGCATGAAGTGCTTGAGCAGGGCGGCACCGAGACCATTCCCCTTGTGCCCTTCGTCGACGGCCATCCGAGCCAGAAGGAGTGCAGGGAGGTGCTCCGGTTGGTTACGACCAATTCGCATGGGTGCGTTCGATCGGAGGACCGAACTGGTCGATGAGGCGTAGAAGGCCACGACCCGTCCGGTCTCGATATCGGTGACCACCCACGTACGGCTCGTGCCGGCGGCCTGATTGGTGAGCGCACGTTGGAAGAGCCACTCATTGAGCGCCGGCGTTCCGCAGTCGAATCCGGACAGGACGTGCTCGCTCGAGAGCAGCAGGGGCCCCGCGTAGGTCACCCGGCGGTCAGGTCGAGCACCGACGGGTTGGTCAGCAGCTTGGCCATCGGCAAGGGCAGGTCGGGCTGGGCGGAGATCAACTCCTGGAGCTCGGCCCAAGCAGTGTCGTCAACCACGAAAACCCGCCGGTCGGCGAGATCCATCTCGGCGGCCTCGACGGCGTGGCGAAGCACGTAGTCGCTTGTGGACTCACCGCGGGCGTCGGCCGCAGTCCGCAGCACCACATCCTGGGCGGGGGTCAGACGCAGGCTCAGCCTTTCGGACTTCGTTGCCATTGCCGTAGTGTACACCGTTTGACGTACAAGAAGGACTGGCCGCGGGTTGGGGGTAGGGCGGCGGTGTCCCCCCGGCAGTGACCGGGGCACTGAGGGAGTCCTCGCCACGTGTGCTCTGAACGACGGATGGTCATGTTTGCCGGCGCAGAGCAACCCCCAGCTGGTCCCCGCCATCGAGATCGATCATCGGTCCGGCGATGACGGCGGACCGGTTCGTATTGTGTGACCCAAGGTCCACCAAATCTGTCACGGCGCGAGAACTCCGCGGACCAGTCAGGCGCTCCACATGAGGACAGCGCGTGCCAGATCGGCACGCCGTTCGGCGTACAGACGGATCCGATGCCCGTTGGCTCCGGAAGGATGAGGAACGCCGAGCAAGCACCGTCGACGGTCCAGGAGTCCCTGACGTGCCAAGAAGTCCACGGCGGCCTCGGCGGCCTTTC
>JAJYWG010000291.1 GCA_021791615.1 Actinomycetes bacterium | reverse complement strand
CCCACTACGGTCATCCATTGCCCTGTCGCCTCCGTTCTCGTTGGTGGTCAACCACAAGAATCGGAGGTGCAGGGCACCACGTGGTGGATGCCTATGGGCGGGTCACCTGTCTGGCACCGCCCCACGCCATAACGCGAAGAGCCACATTCCCCAGGGTCTTGTGGCGGATCTTCCCTCCGTCGCGATAGCTGCGGCGCAACAGGTGGAAGACAGACTCGCGGCTCTCACCCTCTTTCGCCTGATACTTGCGTACAACTCGAGCGACGTGAACCGATCCTTCCTGGTCAAAGAGATAGCTAAGCACATAATTCCAGAACTATCAACTATTATCTGGGCTACACTTGTTACTTCAAAACAGACTGTCGTCGCGGCTCGGTAGGCAGATCGGGAAGAATCCGGACCGTAACTTCGGTCTAATGTTGAAAATCACTCCGAGGAGTCGGGACTTCTCGTGGCCAAAAACGGGGACCTGAGACCGGCCACGCATGCCCCCACGCTCCGGCCAGGCGACGAACGATGTGTGTTGAAACCGACCAATCGAGGAAGCCAGATGCGAGAGTGCCAAGTCGTCGTCGTGGGGGCAGGCTTCTCCGGCCTTGCAGCGGCCCGCTCGCTGGTGCGCCGGGGGGTCGACGTGACGGTGCTCGAGGCTCGGGACCGGGTCGGGGGCAGGTCGTGGACCTCGCAGTCGGCGCACGGCGTCGCACTCGACCGGGGAGGGCAGTGGATCGGCCCGGGGCAGGACCACCTCGAGGCGTTGGCCGCCGAGCTCGGCATCCCGACCTTCGCGACCTACACGACCGGTGAGGCGGTGGAGCTGCGAGACGGCCGCCGCTACACCTACGCCGGGCTCATCCCGACCTCGGACCACGCGGCGGCAGCCGAAGGTGTCGAGGCGATCTTGGACCTCGACCTGGCCGCACAAGAAATTCCCCTGGACGCTCCCTGGGAGTGCGCCGATGCAGAGGCGCTCGACGCAGGGACCCTGGCGACCTGGCTGGACGAGCACGTGGAAGCGCCGCCCGCTCGAGCCATGATCGACGTGGCCGTACGATCGGTGTTCGGCGCCGAGCCCCGCGAGCTCTCCCTCTTGTTCACCCTCTTCTACCTGCACAGCGGCGGCGGGCTCACCAACCTGGCCCGGACGACCGGAGGCGCGCAGGAGCGTCGCTTCGTCGGCGGCTCGCAGCAGCTCGCGCGCCGGATGGCCGACGAGCTGGGCGATCGCCTCGAATGCACAGCACCGGTCGAGGTGATCGAGTACCAGGATGACCACGCCGTCGTCGCCGGGCGGCGGCGCGGTGGGCTGACGGGCGGCGCCGCATGGGAGCTGCGCTGCAGGAAGGTGATCGTGGCGATGCCGCCGCTGCTCGCGTCGCGCATCTCCTGGACGCCTTCTTTGCCGGGCGGCCGGGACCAGTTGGCTCAGAGGATGCCGATGGGTGCGGTCACCAAGGTGCACGTGCTCTACGACCACCCCTTCTGGCGCGACGACGGGCTGAACGGCCAGCTCGTGTCCGATCGCGGGCCTCTGGAGAGCACCTTTGACGACTCACCGGAGACCGGGTCCCACGGCGCGCTCGTGGGGTTCATCGCCGGCGACGAGTGCCGTCGTCGCGCAGGGTCGGACCCCGAGGTTCGCCGGCAGGCGGTGGTCGCACAGCTCGAGCGAGCGTTCGGTCCCCGAGCAAGCCAGCCCCTCGAGATCGTCGAGCAGCACTGGCCGGCCGAGCCGTTCACCCGCGGCGGCCCCGTGTCATTCTGCGTGCCCGGTGCACTGGGCGGTGCGGGGCAGGCGCTGCGCGAGCCGGTCGGCCCGATCCACTGGGCCGGGACCGAGACGGCGGCGAGATGGTGCGGGTACCTGGACGGTGCCCTGAGCGCCGGCGAGCGCGCAGCGGGCGAGGTCGCCGAAGCGCTCGGTGTGAGAGGGGGCCACTGATGGCTGATCGAGAGGAGATCGCCGAGGCATACGCCGAGTGGAGGACTCGCAGCAATACGAACGAACGCCTTCGCAAGATGGTCCGCGGTTGGGACCGGGTGATCCACTTCCGTACGACCGATACCGGGGACGGGTTCACCATGGTGGTTCGAGACCAGGTGCTCTCCGAGCTCGTCTTCGGGCTCGAAGGGGAGCCCGACGTGATCGTCACCGGGTCGAGCGAGGACTTCTGCGACATGTTCTGGGGTGACTTGAACCCGTCGGAGAAGTACATGTCGGGGGAGATCACCCTTGCCGGCTCGTCCCAGGACGTCATGCGGATCGACGCCATCTCGATGGTGGCGTTCTTGGACCGCTGACCGCCGTGCCCGAGCCGCTCGGAGATCCCCGTGTGCCTGGCGTCCCCGGTACCCGGACCGCTGCCGGAGGGTCGGAGCTGCGTCGCGCCCTCGGGCTCCGTACGACGGTGTCCACGTCGACCGGTCTCGCGTTTGCCGCCCTGGAGTACCTGGCGGCCGCCGGCCTTGTCACTTACGTCGCCGGCGACTCAGCCTGGATCGCGATCGGCGTGGCCGGCCTGCTGGCGCTGCTCGCGTGGGGGTTCTTCGGCGAGCTGAACGGGATGTTCCCCACGGCTGCAGCCATCCGGCTCTACATGCGCCGGGCGATGGACGACCGGGCCGCCCTCACGATCACGTTCACCTACATGACGACGATCATCCTGGTGATCGCCGCCGATGCGTTCATCGTGGGGACTGCACTCGCCCATGCCTTCGACGAGTCGGCGTGGGTGTCGGCGGTGTGGATCGTCGCCCTGCTGGCGGCAGCCGTCGTGGCGAACCTTCGCGGCGTCCAAGTAGCGGGTGGGCTGCAGGACCTCGCCACCTACGCCGTGCTGGGTGCCACCTGTGTGGTGGGCGCCGCGGCACTGCTGAGGAGCCACCACGGGCTGCGCTTCCCCCTCGAGCCTCTGCACGGGCACAGCGCCGGCAATTTCATCGAGGCGGTCGCCCTCGGGGTCTTCCTCTACAGCGCGTTCGAATGGGTGACGACCAGTGCCGAGGAGGTCCGCCGTCCCCACCACGTGCACCGCGGCATGCTGATCGCCATCGGGATCCTCTTCGTGGTCTGCTCGCTGGCCACGGTGGCAATGAGCCAGGTGCTGACCCACCACCAGCTCGGCTCGGCGTACCCGCAGCTCGCGCTGGGAAAAGCGGCGTTCGGCCAGGCCGGCCTGTGGGTCATGGCGGGGGTCACCGCCGTCACGGCGCTCAACACCTTCAACGGCGGCTTTATCACCGCGTCGCGCTTCGTCTACGGCACGGCGCGAGAGGGCAGCCTCCCTCGTCCACTTGCGAGCCTCAACACCCGAGCCGTGCCCTGGGTGCCGGTGCTGGCCCTGGGTGGCCTGTCGCTCGTGGTGGCGCTCATCGTCGCGGTCACCCACGGGTGGCAGGTGCTGGTGGCGGTCGGCGCTGCGCTGGAGGCGATGATCTACGCCGTTGCCGCGTTCTGCACGTTGCGCCTGCGCCGGCGCGAGCCGTCGCGGCACCGGCCCTTCAGGGTCCGGGCGGCGAAGACGCTGGGGGTGCTCGGGGTGGGGGTCTTTGGCGCGCTGGCCGTCGTGGCGTCGGTCTCGGTGGGGAACCGAACCGATCCTGTGCCACTCGTGATCATCGCCGGCGCGGCCGCGATCTCGGCCGGGTACGTGATGCTGATCTTGCCCAAGCTCCGGGCCAAGGAAGCCGCCCGGCGGGCGGCGACGCCCCGCCGTCGTCCGCCCCGCCCGAGCGCTCCAGTGTCCTGAGACCTTCTTCGGTCACGCAGAGCTCATGAGGGCGGTGTCCTCGCCGGCGTCGCGGAGCTCGGCATAGAGCTGCCCGGTCGCCGCGGTGGGGGAGCTGCCTGGGTCCATCTCGTCGGCTCGGCGCAGGCAATCCTCCCATTCATGGCGCAACCCGTCAGTGTCGCCGGCGCCGGCCGCCACCACCATCGCGGCGCGCGACAGCGCCTCGCTGTAGGGCTCGACCACGCGTGCTCTTTCGAGCGCCCAGCGGGCGAGCTCGAAATACCCGGCGTCGGTTGCGAGCTCGGCGAGACGGCATGCCCCGCTCACGAGAGCCGACGACACCCGGCGTTGGTGGCCTTCGATCGACCACCACGAGAAACCGGACAGTGCTGCTGCCAGCGGTTCGCCTTCGACCAGGCCGAGTGCTTCGCGCAGCAGCGCCATCGCATGGCGTGGCTCGGCCGCGCGGGAAGCGTCTACAAGGGCGATCACCCTTCCCGCGTCGACCGTCACCTGCTCGGAGATCCGGTAGTGCCCGGACTTGGTGGCCGGCGGAAGGTATGGCAGACCGGACTCGTCGCTGCCGAGCGCACGCCGGCTGGCGCCGGCCGTGTTGAAGAGCGTCTTGGCCGCGGCGTCCGCATCGGCCGAGCCCAGCACGCGGGTCCGAAGGCGATCGCTGGTCACTGCGTCAGGGTGGTGCAGGGCCAGGTAGGCGACCAGCTCGACGACCCTGCGGGCGCGTTTGGGTGTGAGGTCACAGCGCAACCCGTCGATCCGGGGAGTCGCCGTGAGGAGGCGAACCTCCACCGCACCCGGAGCGAGCGCGGTCGGTGCAAGCGCGGTCGTCGGCAGCCACTCGGGTGCTTGCGCGACAGGTTGGTTCCGGGCGGGAGGATTGGAACGGACCGGTGGCTCGTTTGGGTCCGGTGGCTCGGCCTGGACCGGTGGCTCGTTTGGGTCCGGTGGCTCGGCCTGCATCGATGTCTCGGTCATTGCAATGAGCTGCTCGCACGACGTGAGCCCTTCGGCGCACAGACGGTGGGGACGCAAGGTGATGCCGAGGGGGTGGACCGTGATGCCGTGCTCGTCGGTCACGAGGGTCACGTCGCTTGCCGCCACGGCAGCGGTGGTCACGATGGCACACCGGTGGCGGGCGGGTCCCGCCACGGTATCGGGGTCCCCGAAGTAGAGAATGCTGCGGCCGTCTTCGCTCGCCGTGCGCTCGACCACATCGCGGTCGTCGGTCACGACCATCTGGTCGGACCACGACCAGCACTGGCTGGAGAGCCGCATGGTCGAGACCAGCTCCTCTGCCCCGACCCCGAAGACCGGGAGGATGCTCCCGGGGCCGACCGGTACGAGCCATGAGCCGCTGTGGTCGTCGCCGATGGCGACGAGCGCGGGTGCCCAGAGGCCGTCGCCTTCACCGGGCTCCTTCTCGCTCCCGCCAGCGCCCTCCAGGGCTCCTCGGTCCCCGACGGTCGAGGCGCTCCCTGGTGTCCCGAGCAGCCCGACCGGGAGGAACCAGGTCCCGGCATCCCCGAGGCACCATGGGTGAGGGGCCCAGGTTGCCGGAGCAGCAAGGAAGACTTCGACACCGTCGGGACCGGCCCGCAGGAGCCTGGCGGGCGGGGCGTTGCCGCCGCGTCCGGAGCGAGCCAGAGCGTCAGCCAGCGAGTAATTGGCCGACTCCACCTGCCGGAGCACAGGAGCACCGTCGAACGGCTCCAGCCGGGATGCGGTCTCGGCCATCGCAGCGTCGGCCGGGGTCCGCGAGTGATCCTCCTGTGGTGATGGGGTGGGAGCTGGGGTGGGAGCTGGGGTGGGAGCTGGGGTGGGAGCAGCCGCGCCCAGGGTCCGTGCCCTTGTCCGACGGGCACGCCGGGCCAGGGAGGCCGCCACCAGTGCGCCGACCCCGAGGGCCGCCAGCTCGGGCAGGGGGAAGGGGGAAGGTCCGTGGACCGGGGAGTGCCGAGTGGGACGGCTGCTCTTCTTCCGGGAGCTACCCGGGGAGGAGGGGTGCCGCGTACGAGCGGGGGTCGAGCCGGCCACCGGGGCGGGCGCGGGGGCCACGTCTTTGGCCGGCGCAGGAGCAGATGCCGGATCAGGAGCAGATGCCGGATCAGGAGCAGATGCCGGAGGAGCTGTCGCTGCTGGATCGGGAGTCGCGGGTGGGATGACAAGGATCCAGCCGGGCAGGATCAGGCTGGGGTCGGTGAACACACTCCCACCGGCCATCGCGTGCCCGAGGTTCGCCCCGGCGATGAGCTGCCAGTCGGCGCCGTCGGCGTAGAACTGCTCCGCGATGGACCAGAGCGAGTCGCCGGGGACCACCATGTACTCGGTGGGAGCCTGGTCGAGGGCCGAGGCGGTCGCCGGCGCGTCGGGTGCAGGGACACCGGCTGCAGACAGGGTGGGCGTTGGTGCCTGGGCAGTGACGACGAGCGCCGAGGTGGACGACGAGTGCTCGCCCCCACCCCGGTGGGTGCCCACTGCGCCGGCTGGCGCGCCGGAGAGGCCGACTGGGATCAGGACGAGCACCGCCGTGGCGATCCGGGCGGCCAGCCATTCCGGGAGTGAAGACCCGCGCCCGCCGGCCGGGTTCCCGTCCCGGACCCGGGCGACCGCGGCCGAGAGCACCGGTCGGCAGCACAGCGCCCACGTCACCCAAGCAGTCGCGCCGAGGAGGTCCAGGACGCTGCGCGCCGACAGGGCAGCGCGCCCGCTCCAGTGGCGGGGGAGGGGCAGGCCGACCACGGTGGCAAGCACCGCCGGCACGGCGACGAAGAGCACCACCGCTGAGACGGCACCCGTGGCGACGTCGGCGAATTGGCGGCCGGTCGATCGAGCGCGCGTCTGGTGGAGATCATCCATCGAACGGCCCGATGTCGAGAGAGTAGGAGACCGTACCGGATGCCGAAGCTGTCTCGGCGATCACGACGTCGCATGTCCCCTGGCCGCCACCGGACGGGACCGACACAGAGAGCCCCGAGGACCCGGTCCGAGAGACGTGCCCTGTGGGGCAGTCGATGGAAAGGGTGAGCTCGGGTACGCCGGACCACGTGGCCGACGCGGTGACTCCTGCGCCCGCGGGCACCGGGTAGCTGGCCGAGATGTTGTCGGGGTACTCGAGGTTCCCCGGATCGCTGCGGGTGCGGGTTGCCGTCTCGGTCGGCGTCCCGGCGGCCTGTGGCGGCGACGAGGAGGGTGCGGCAGTTGTGAGGCTCGCCACTTGGGTTGGAGGAGACGCGTCCGCGGACGCGCTGTCGACGGCGGCGGGCGTCCCAGCCACGGCGAGCGGCTGTGCGCTCAGTGGCGCCGTCTCCGGCGAGGTCGTCGGAGAGGTGCCTGCGCCGGCCACGGCGTTGGGAGCGGCATGGGCCGGGCCGGCGTGGGATGGACCCCCGGTCCCCGGCCGGAACGTCGCGGAGCGAGCCGCGGGTGCTGGAGCGCGCCCGGCGTCCGGACGCTCGGAGGGCCGGGCAGCCGAGACCGAGGCCACCAGCGCCATCAGCGCCAGGACGACGGCCAGGACGGCCCAGGGGCCGGTCCGGGCGACCTGCTGGTGGTGTCGGAGCTGCGTGGTACCGCTTTCCCCTCTGCGCACGTCGAAAGTATACGCATACTCATGCAAATAAGGATCGGGCCGCCCGGTCCCGCCGGTCGACGACGCGTCGCCGGGATGCGCCGGTCATGCGAGCCAGCTCACTGAGCGAGATGCCGAGCACCTGGTTGGCGTAGAGGGTCGCCGTGTCCACCGGGTCTGCACCGCGCCGGTCGAGCTCTTCGATCTCCCTGGCCAGCTCCTGGAGATCGTTCGCCACGCCGGGATCGGCGGCCTGATCCGCCTCTGCGGCGTCGAACACGGAGAGCACCGCTCGATCTCGGAGCTCACGGTGGTGGAGGAGCTGGCGCCGGAGGCGGCAGCGGACTGCCGAGAGCAGGTCCAAGACGGCGTAGGGCCGGTCCTGGCCGGCCCACTCGACGATGACCTCCCAGGCGGTGGTGATGGCGTCGAGGAAGAACTGCCCGCCCGATTCCCAGTCGCCCCCTCGTCCCCACGACAGCCGCCGAGCGACACCGACCAGCCCGGGCACCATCGCCTGGAGGGCCGCCCGGGGGACCAGCGGGTGGACGCCGGCGGAGCGCAGCATCGCCTGGAAGAGACGGGCCGCACGGGCCGAATCGGCGTGGTGGCGCATGAGGTCCATGGCGGCCACGAGCCCCGAGAGATCAGCGGCGCCGAGAGCGGCCACGCTCGGTTCTGCTGCGGCCAGCAGCGAGAGGGCATGCCGGGAGTCGGCCGTTCGGCCGATCACCTCCCATTCGGCATCCAGCCGGTCGATGGGTCGAAGTGCAGGGTCGGACATGACGCCAGCGTGCCGGGAGTGCTTCCCACCGGACCTCCCACCCCGGTTCCCACTACAGTTCCCGGCGTGGACATCGAGGAGTTCTATGCGTCCGACGAGCGACGTCGCCGTTCGCCGGAGGTCGAGCTCGGCAGGGACTGGCGGGACCGCTTCGGCGTCCGTCACGAGCTGAACTGGCTCGAGGACACCGGCGAGCTCTATGTGATGCGTGAGCCGGTACCGCGCGAGTGGGCCGATCCTTTCGGCGGCGTCCACTTCCAGGGCACCCATGAGGTGGAGCAGGGTGAGGTGGAGGGGATGACCGTGTCGGTTGTCGGCACGGTGGCGTCCCGCCAGGAGGTCGACGAAGCGCTCGAAGGGTGGGAGGAGGCCATGGCCCGACCTGACAGCGTGGCGTGGCTGGTCGATCGCCTCCGCAGCCGCGGGATCATCGGCCCGGACGTCCCTTCCTCCCCGCTCGACGGCTGAGGCCGGGGCCGCCAGGGGCCGCGCCAGGGGCGCTCAACCGCCCGGGCCGGGCAGGCCGAGGAGCCGGGCGGTGAACTGGGTGGCCAGGTTGTCCGTCCCCATGGTGGTGTCGGCCGGGAGCTGGCCGCTGCCGACCATGAGGTCTGCCAATCGGCACATGATGACGCTGAACCGAAAGCCCGCGAGCACTTCGTAGTACTCGAGGTCGGCCAGGGGACGGCCGACGAGCTCGGCGTAGCGGGCCACCGTCTCCTCGCGGTCGGGAAAGCCCGGAGGCCGAGCGACACCGAGACCCTCGGAGAACTGGCGATCGAAGTACAGCCACCACCCGAGGTCCAGCTCTGGTGGGCCGAGCGTCGCCATCTCCCAGTCGAGCACGGCGGCCGGGACGAAGTCGCGCCAGATGATGTTGCCCGGGCGCGCGTCACCCCAGCACAGCACCGGCTCACCGTCCTCTGGCGGTCGGTGAGCCACCAGCCACTCCCACGCGGCTTCGGCGATCGGCTGGGGTCGGCCACGCGCGGTCCAGTCCAGGAAGCGCCGGTAGTAGGCGAGCTGCTGGTCCACGCCGGGCCGCCCGGGAAGGCGCTCGACCAGCCAGCCGAGCTCCAGGTGCCGCCAGTCGGCCCGGTGCACGGTCGCCATCGCCTCCAGACCGGACCACCACAGGTGCTCTTGGTCCCGGGGAGCGGCATCGACCACCCAGCCCTCCATCGTGTAGGGGAGGTTGTCGGCGGGCACCAGGCCGTCGACGTGGTCCATGGTGAAGAACGGCACCCCGAGCCACGAGGGGTCGTCCTCGAACCATCCGAGGGGCGGGAGCGGGAGCCCGATCCCGGCGTCGGCCAGGACCTCCATCACGCGGTACTGGATGGAGAAGTCGGCGTCGGGGAACAACGTGTTGCGCGTCGGGGCCACCCGTACGACGAGGCGCCGGTGCACTGGCTCACCGCGCTCGGACCACGATGCCCGGCACAGGACGGTCTCGTTGGAGAAGCCGTTCGACACGGGGGCCTGGACGTCGTCGACGACCGGTCCGGCGCCGGCAGGGAGGCGCGTGGCGAGCCAGCGGGCCAGGGTCGCGGCCACGTCGTGGGGGTCGCGGCCGGCGTTGTCGGGCACGCGCCGAGCCTACCGAGGACGGAGGGACGGGGTGGCTGCCGCGCATCGGTCCCGGCCGGCCTCCTTGGCCCGGTAGAGAGCTTGGTCGGCACGGTCGACCGTGCCCACCGCAGTGGTGCCCGGCTCGGCATCGGCCACCCCGATGCTCAAGGTCATCGTGATGTCCCCGGCAGTGGTCGCGATGGGCGTCGAGGAGACGGCCGACCTCACCCGCTCGGCCACTTCGACGGCCTGCTCGAGCCGGCAATGGGGCAGGACGACGAGGAACTCCTCTCCTCCGTACCGTCCGATGCTGTCGGCAGCGCGCAGGGCTCGCCGGGCCCGGGCCGCAGCCTCGGCGAGAACCTGGTCGCCGACGAGATGGCCGTAGCGGTCGTTCACCTCCTTGAAGTGGTCGAGGTCGGCCATGGCCACCGAGTACGGGGTGCGGGCGACGGCGTCCGCACCGCGGCGTGCCTCTCCTCCCAGCGCCGTGTGCTCGAGGTGGGCGGCGTCCAGCAGGTCCAAGATCGCGGCCCGGGTGAGCACCCCGGTGAGCGGGTCGTGGGTCGCCCGTTCGGCGAGCTGGCGATGCTGGTCCAAGAGGCGACGGTAGAGGCGACCGACTTCGTGGACCAGGGCGACCAGCACCACGCTCGCCACGACGATGTCCCCGGTCCGCGACAGGTACCAGCCCAAGGAGTAGCGCTGGTCGGACAAGAGCGCGAACAGCACATCGAATATCGATGCGGTCACGGCCAGGGCCGCCCAGCGGACCACGGCGCCCAGGTGCCGGCTCCACGCGAGCGCCAGACCGGCGGCGAGGAGGTTGACGGCCAGGACGGCGGCGTCGATGGCGTGGGTCGTGCCCGAGTAGCGCGTCCCCACGACCAACGTGGGCAGGTGGGGCCCGGCGGCGACGATCACGGCCGTCGTCACGGCGACCGTCGCCAGCGCGGCGCCGGCGCCGATCCAGATCTTCGTCCATCGGGGGAGCTCGGGCGAGCTCGGCGCAGTGGCCGTACCGAAGCTCATGGGCAGGACAGGTCCATCGGGGGCATCGGGTGTGTCGGCGTGGTCGAGAGCGCCCGCCGGGCGGGAACGGCTGGAGCGGCGGGGCCAGAGCCCCGCGGCTACTGCGACCGGGAACAGGGTGTGCCATGCCAGCCATACCCACACCGGGGTGGAGTCCAGGCTTCCGGGGAGGACCACGTTGCTCACCGACCGGCCGAACGCGAGCCCGTAGGCAACCGCGAAGGACGCGTGCAGGAGGTAGGCCGATCCGAGCCCGGCCAGGCGGAGCCCGCCGCTCAGGTGGAAGCGCTGGAACAGCAGCAGCGCGGTGAGGAGGGCTTCGACGAAGACGGCGGCGAGCTGGGCCGGAAGGAAGGCCGGTGTGCGATGCAGCGCGGTCGACGCGAAAGGTGCGATGGCCGCGGCGGCCACGACGTAGCCCCCGATGAACAGGAGCTGGACCTGGGCGCTGGAGGGCCGCCGGACCCCGGAGGGTGCCCGCAGCTCGCTCGCGTCCTTCGTGGCTGGGGCAGCGCTCGGGCGCAGGTCGTCGTTGGACATCGTGGGTGAGGGCATTGGGCCCGGCGAGGGGATGCAGGCACGCCACCCCGGCTGTCGGTCCACCGTGGCGGTGGCTACCATCAATACCCGGCGAATTGTATCGCGTTCTATTTCCGCCTCGAGTACCCAAGGAGGGGCCATGGCAGTGAAGGACTACGACCGGCTGTTCATCGGAGGAGAGTGGGTCGCCCCGCAGGGGACCGGGACGATCGAGGTGATCTCGCCGTCCACCGAAGAAGTGGTCGCCCGGGTGCCCGATGCGTGCGAGGCCGACGTCGATGCCGCCGTGGCCAGCGCCCGCAAGGCGCTCGAGCACGGCCCATGGCGCGAGATGACGCCGGTCGAGCGCGGAGCGATCCTGTCGAAAGCGGCCGAGGCGATCATGGCCGAGATGGTCGACATGGCGACGACGATCTCGACGGAGATGGGCTCGCCCGTGTCCTGGGCACAGCTCGGGCAAGTGATGGCCCCCACCATGGTGTTCAACTACTACGCCGGGCTGGCCTCCACCTTCGCGTTCGACGAGGTGCGCTCCGGTGTGCTCAACCCCCAAGTCCTCGTGACCAAGGAACCCGTCGGGGTCGTCGCTGCCATCGCCCCGTGGAACGTGCCGTTGTTCATCGCGTCGGCCAAGCTCGCGCCGGCGCTGCTCGCGGGCTGCACGGTGGTGTTCAAGCCGGCACCCGAGACGCCGCTCGACGCCTTCCGGCTGGCCGAGATCTTCAACGACGCCGGGCTGCCCCGGGGCGTCCTCTCGGTGCTCCCGGCGGGGAGAGAGGTGGGCGAGCACCTCGTGACCCACCCGGGTGTGGACAAGGTGTCGTTCACGGGGTCTTCGGCGGCGGGACGCCGGATCGGCGGGCTCTGCGGAGAGCGCTTGAAGCGTTGCACCCTCGAGCTGGGTGGAAAGTCGGCAGCCATCGTCCTCGACGACGCCGACTTGGACACCACGCTGGCCGGCCTGCTGCCCAACGCCCTCATGAACAACGGCCAGGCGTGCATCGCCCAGACCCGGATCCTCGCCCCGCGGAGCCGCTACGACGAGGTGGTCGACGCACTGGTGGAGCGTGTGGGCGCCATGGTCGTCGGCGATCCGCTCGATCCGGCCACCGAGGTGGGGCCGCTCGTGGCCGCTCGCCAGCGCGACCGCGTCGAGGGCTACCTCCGCAGCGGGGAGGAGCAGGGGGCCAAGGTCGCCGTCGGCGGCGGCCGCCCTGCCGCCATGGACCGCGGCTACTACGTGGAGCCCACCGTCTTCTCAGGGGTCGACAACGCCATGAAGATCGCCCAAGAGGAGATCTTCGGCCCGGTCCTGGTGGCGATCCCCTACGACGACGACGCCGACGCGGTGGCCATCGCCAACGACTCGGACTACGGGCTGTGCGGCTCGGTGTGGACCGCCGACAACGACCGGGGCCTCGGGATCGCCCGACAGGTCCGCACCGGCACCTACATGCTCAACACCCCTGTGCCGATCGACTTCGCCACCCCGTTCGGCGGGTACAAGAGCTCGGGGATCGGCCGGGAGTTCGGCCCGGAGGGCCTGGACATCTTCTTGGAGAAGAAGTCCATCGCCCTGCCGGCGGGGTTCACGCCGGAGGTCTGACGCCCGGGGTCTGGGGTTTGGGGTTTGGGGTCTGGGGCCTGGGGGTCGCCGGGGCGCTCGATCACCCTGACCGAGCGGAGGCTGGGGTCGCCGGCGACGTAGGCGAGACGTAGCCGGAGAGGAGCCCTCCGGGCGAATGGACGTCGGCTTTGAACTGGTCCGTGCCGGTCTCCACCACGCTGAACCCCGTCCGGTCCCCGTCGCCGTTCACGACGTCAGGCCCCTTCTCTCCCGGTGGGTCGCTGGTGACGATCGCCACGTGCACGGCGGTCTGTGTTGTGACGTCCAGTCCGTACACAGCGGCGTCGCCAGGCTGGGGCGTGTAGTTGGAACCGACAGGGTGCCACGTGCCGTGGGCCACCCCCCACTGGTAAAAGCTGTACGACGCCGAGTTCAAGTCGCCTGTGCCGAAGTGGTAAACGACGACCGCGCCCGCTTTCTGCCAGACCCAGGCGGCGAAGTCGGCGCACCACTCCTCGCTTCGCAGTCCGGCCGGGCATCCTGTGGCTGTGCCCGATCCCCAGTATGCGCTGAATTTGTTGCAGTAGCTGTCGGGCGGATCCGTCCGGTAGCCCAGTTGGCTCTCGGCGATCGACACGATCCGGGCCCGCAGCGGGGAGAGCGCCGGTCCGCTCTCGTGACGGGCGATCTCGACGGCCGCGCCGGCGAGGAGGAGCAACGAGACGACGACGAGCAGCGCGGTGCGGGCCCGGTGGCGTTTCGGGCCGGGTCGCATGCGACGGCGAGAGCGCGGGCTGGTGTATGACAGTTGGGCACGCGCCGGGTGGGCACGCGCCGGGTGGGCACGCGCCGGGTGGGCGCGTCCGGCCGCTGGTTCTTGGAGCGGACGGGCATCGGTGAACCGGTGCTCCAAGTGGTCGGGCAAGGAAGGCAGCGCTCTGGAGCGGGTGCGACGCATTGCGCGACTGTTGACGAGAGCTGTCCGCGCTGCGACAGGTCGCATCGGTTTTCCGGAGGTCTGGCGTCGGCGTAATGGCATAGTGGCGTGGCGGTGTCAGGGCGTGGCCGGCGCTGGGGGCACCTCGTGTGACGGATCGTCCCTGTGTGCATTCGCGTGAGCGCACTCACGATCGATCTTCCGTCGAGCGCCAGGTGCGCCTGTTCGCCGTGCGTTCCAGCGTATTCCTACGGTCGGCCAAACTGGCGTCAAGAGCCGATGAGGCGAGGGTGCTCGGATACGGGATCGGAGTATCTGAAAATCGAGGACGCCCAGGGTGCCGTCAATAGCGCGGCAGGTTCTGAAATGATGAAGGAGATCGGGTCCCGGCGCTGGCGCCCCGGCCTCCGACCCCATTGGGAACATGCTCGAGCACGCATGAGAAGTGGCGAACGGATCTCTGCCGAGGCAGGGATCCGTTCGGGACGGATTTGCCCGGATGGGAACGGCTCGGCGGGGGTTCGGCTCGGATTTGGCGGAGGTTCGGCCTGGTCGGGAACGCATGGTTGTGCAGAACTGTGCGCATAGTGGAACGGATGTACGACAGGGGAGAGGCAGTGGGGTCGGGAATGGTTGGGAGCGACGGGACTTGAGCGAGCGTGCAGATGGCCCGCCATGGGGGGAGCCATCGGGTCTTGCCGACCTGACTGGCGTTGACGGCGAGACCGGTGTTGACGGCGAGACCGGTGTTGACGGCGAGACCGGTGTTGACGGCGAGACCGGCGTTGACGGCGAGACCGGTGTTCCCGACCCTGACGCTCCGCGCGAGCAGCCTGGCCTTGGCTACCTCCCAGCCCTCGACGGGGTACGCGCCCTGGCGGTGTTGGGCGTCATGGCTTTCCACAGCGAAATTCCGTTCTTGCCGGCAGGATTCTTGGGAGTCGACACGTTCTTCGTGCTCTCGGGCTTCCTCATCACGACCTTGCTTCTCGGCGAGTGGCGCCACCGGATGTCAATCCGCCTCGGTGCATTCTGGGCCCGGCGTGCCCGCCGGCTGCTGCCGGCGCTCTTCCTGGTGCTGCTGTTCGTCGCTTTCTATGCCGAGTTCGTGGTACCGAAGGGCACGTACCCCGATCTTCGGCTCGACGCGCTCTCGACCCTCTTCTACGTCGCCAACTGGCACTTCATCCTGATCGGGAGCAACTACTTCGTCCAGACCGGTCCGGTGTCGCTCCTCACCCACACGTGGTCGCTGGCGATCGAAGAACAGTTCTACTTGATCTGGCCTCTGGTGGTGCTGGCGGTGATGCACTTCACCAAGAGCCTCCGTGTGCTGCTGACGGTGTGCGTGGTCGGCATGCTGGCATCGGCTACCGAGATGGCCCTGCTGTACCACCCTGGGATGAACGTCACCCGGCTGTACTACGGGACCGATACCCACGCCCAAGTGCTACTCGCGGGAGCCACGATGGCAGTGGTGCTCGCAATGGTCGCCGAGCGGCGCCGGTCCCGAGGCACCATGCCTTCGATCCGGGCTCGTGCCCGCCTTCGGGTCGGGGGGGACATTGCGTGGATGGTGCAGAGCCGCCGGCTTCGTTTGCTCCTGGTGGGAGCCGGCACGGTCGGCTTTTTGGCCAGCGCCGTGATGTGGTGGAGAGTCGCCTACGACGCCCCGTTCCTGTGGCGCGGGGGGTTCTTGGTCGTCTCTCTGGCAACGGCTCTCGTGCTCGTGTGCGTGGTGTGCGTGCAGGGGTCATGGCTGGCGTCTGCACTCTCGATCTCCCCGTTGCGATACCTGGGCAGGATCTCTTACGGCATGTACCTGTGGCATTTCCCTTTGTTCCAGTGGCTCGACGGGCAGCGCACCGGCCTCACCGGCTATCCCCTGTTTGGTGTGCGGTGCGCCGTCACCATCGCGGTGGCGACGCTGTCGTTCTACTTGGTCGAACGTCCCATTCGTCAGGGGCAGTTCTTCAGACAGTGGCGTGCGTGGGTCGCGACCCCGGTCGCAGTAGCGGCAGTCGCGACGGCCGTGGTCGTCGCGACGAGCGCGCCGGCCCTCTCGACACTGCCCGCTGTTCGGCCTCTCAAGGGGGCGGCCCTCTACAAAGGACCACCGGTGAAAGTGCTGCTGATTGGTGATTCGACGGCCCTCACCCTGGGGATCGGTCTCTCCCTGGAGGAGAAGGCCTACGACGTCGACGAGAGCGACCAGGCAATACTCGGCTGCGGGGTGACCGAAGGCAGCGAGTACACAGGCCAGGGAACCATCGAACCGGTTGCCACCCCGTGCAACACCAACAAGGCGCCGGCATCGATCCCACTCGTCTACACAACACCCCCGACGCTGGGGCACGCTGCACGCCCGGGGGCGGAACGGTGGACAGTCTGGTACCGCCATTGGGTCGCGACGTTCCACCCGAACGTCGTCATGCTCCTCGCAGGGCGGTGGGAGGTGATGACACGCACATACAAGGGGAAGTGGACCAACATCACCCAACCGTCCTTCGCCGCATACGTGAAGCGCCAGCTCATCTACACCGTTGGGATTGCCGATGCCCGGGGAGCCAAAGTCGTGCTCCTCACTGCTCCGTGCTACGACGTCGGCGATCAGCCCAACGGCCAACTGTGGCCCACAAGCACACCTCGCCGCGTCGCGATCTACAACCGCCTTGTGGAGGAAGTGGCCGCGGAAGATCCCGGCACTGTCTCGGTGCTCCACTTTCACTCGATGGTGTGCCCTGGGGGGAAGTACGAAGAGTTCATCCACGGTGTCCAGGTCCGCCGTTCCGACGGCATCCACTTCACCAATACAGGGGGTGAGCTCTTCGCCCCCCAGATCTGGCCGCAGGTGGTGAAGGTCGGTCGAGAACAGATGGCAGAGTCCAAGCAGCGAACGTGAGATCCACCGGCGCCGGGTGAACGCGGTGCGGCCTGCTCCCAAGCGCCGGTTCCCCTCGAAGCCGCTATCTGGAACCTCTGCCGGAGGATGCCGCCGATGTCGCTCCGTTCGGCGCCACGACTGGGGCCTGTTCGTTCTGGCTATCGGCGAGAGCACACTGGGCGAGGAGCGCAGGGAACAGATGGCTCTCTGTGTTGAACCCGGACTCTTCGAGGGTGGTCATCAGCGGGTTCCACTGCGGATCAGCGGACGTGGCTCGAGCCGCGATCGGAAGAGCCGCCTCGAGCTGGGCGAGCGATTGGCTGCGATCGGCTTGGGCACGCGCCGCATCAGTGGCTCTCGCGCCCTCGCCGAAGAGGACGTAAGCACGATGGACGTGGGTGCAGGCCTGGCGGGCGAGGGCCTGTCCGCTGCTCCCGCACGCAGCGACCAAGAGAGCGACCACGACGCATGCAGCGACAGCGGGGAGTACCGATCGAGCGGTCAGTTGCCGCCCCGCCATGTCAGCCGAGCCAGGTTTCGGCCGCGTTGAGCAGGAAGCGGCTGACAGCCAGGCTCCGGTCGAACACGTCACACAGCAACTCCTCGCCGCCGAGTATCCGGGCCAGGGAGACCGGGTGGCGGGCCACGATGTTCAGGCGTCGCTCGGAGCCGTCGGTCGCCGATGCGAACGAGTCGATCGCCGAGACTTCCAGGGGCAGCTCGATCCCGCCGATCCCGGCCAAGTCGATGGCCAAGCGCAGCAAGTCGGGACCCTCAGGCAGGGGGGGCAGGGCCCAGGTAAACGTCAAAGGGAAGTGGAACTCGTCGGGCGGTTCCTCGTCGTCGGTCAGGGTCATCACGACGTCCTCGAACGACAGGAGAACCCGCGGGTCCACGTCCAGCGCCAGATGGAGGTCGAGTGGCCCTCCGCACCCGTCTTCGGGGTGGAGGTCCACCTCCCACACTTGGCGCAGCGAGTAGGTCTCGACGAAGTGGCGCTCGTCGTGCACGTGGAACCCGTGATCGACACAGTGATCCTTGAGCTCGGCGACGTAGCCGGCAACGTCGATGGCAGCCACAGCCCCACCAGCCTAGCGGGGCCGATCGGCGTCTTGGCCGGAAACTAACGTCGCTGGCATGCGGAACGACCAGATGCTGGACGTGCTCCTCACGGCGGCATCGGCCGTGCGATCGGCTCTCGACGAATTGGACGATTGGCGGCAGCCGGGCTCACGGCCGGGGCAGTACCTCCTCGACGTGGTGGCCGACGCTGCTGCGGTCGAGGTACTCCACGGATCAGGTCTGGCCGTCCTCTCGGAGGAGTCGGGGGTCACTGAGCCGCGAGATGGGATCGGGCCGGGGTGTGCGGATCTCCTTGTCGTGCTCGACCCCGTCGACGGCTCCACGAATGCCTCGATCGGCCTTCCATGGTACGCGACGAGCTGCTGTGTACTGGACGCCACAGGGCCATCGATGGCCGTTGTCGTCAACCAGGCGACTGGCGTTCGCTACGAGGCCATCCGGGGTGAGGGGGCGGCGCGCGACGGCATGCCCATCTCCTGCTCGAGCTGCCGCGATCCCGGTCGGGCGGTCGTCGGCCTCACCGGTACCCCCGTCTCGCCACCGGCCTGGTGGCAGTTCCGTGCGCTAGGTGCTGCTGCACTCGACTTGTGTGCGGTCGCAGAAGGCGTGCTGGACGCCTTCCTCGTGGGCGCCGGTTCTTCCCTGTTCGGCTGGGACTACCTCGGTGGGCTGCTCGTCGGGTTGGAGGCTGGGGCAGTGGCGGCCGAGGCGAATGGCCGGGAGCTCATCGTCCGGGACGCGACGCCGAGAGCCCCGATCGTGGCCGCGAGCGGTGAGCTCCTCGACGCCCTCGTTCCCAGGAGAGGCGGCGGCGGCTGACCCAGGCGCTCCCCAGAGGTGCCTCCTGATGGCCGGGCCTGACGCCGGGCCTGACGCCGGGCCTGACGATGTTCGTGGCACCTATCCTGACGCCCTTCTTGGCGCCGGCTTCCAGGAGATCGAGTACCGTGTGGAGATGACCAATTCGGCCGGCCAGCCCCTCGATGACCTGGCGATCGACTACTCCACCAGCCAGGTGACCGAGGGTATCTCCATCCTCGAGACCCGAGGGGAGCTGCCGAAGTGGGCCGTGCCCCATATCGTGGCGGTCGTCGGCGTCCTTCAGGCTCAGGGCTCCTACCCGCCGCACGTGGGCCAGAGTGCGGACCGAGCCTGCCGGCAGAACGGCTACGTGCTGTCCCTGATCGTGAGTGGTCTCGAGGGTCTGGCGACTACGGGGGCGAGCGGTGCAAACTGCCCGCTGCGGACTCTGCGAGGGTTCTTGACCGAGTGGAGAAGACTCATGCGGGCGTCGCGACCCGCACCCAAATTCACCCCCCGCCAGCACTGATCGTCGTCAGTTCGGCGGCGGTGGTGAGGTCGAGGATGGGTGGCGCCGCAACAGCACACCGGTTGCCGGTACCGGTGAGCGAAGGTGGGGGCGACGACCGAAAGTCTCTGTATTGAAAAGAGAGCCGGGCGCTTAGCTCAGATGGTCAGAGCAGCTGGCTTACAACCAGCAGGCCGGGGGTTCGAGTCCCTCAGCGCCCACCGAATTCGGTTGACGGACCACCTCTCGTCGGCAGTTCAGACCTCGATCACGTCCACGAGGTCTTTCAGACCGCGGAAGTCTTCCGGGTTGCGCGTGAAGACCGGAAGGTTCGCTGCACAGGCGGTCGCTGCGATCAGAAGATCCAAGGCTCGAGTCCCGCGGGCCTTTCGTCCGCTCGCGATCTCTGCGGCGTAGATCCGGCCGTAGGCGCGGGCAGCCTCTCCGTCGAATGGAAGGGGATCGAAGGCCGCTTCTGCCCGCTGCAATCGGTCCTGTCGGCGGGCCCGCTCTTCGGCGTCCTGGGTCGCATGCGGACCGGCCGCGAGCTCCGCCATGGTGATGGCGCTGACGGCCAGTTCCATCGGGAGCTGTCCCGCCTCGAGTTGTTCGAGGTCGATGACGACGGAGGTATCGATGATCCCCCGGGGAACGCGCTTGGGATCAGGCACGAGGGCTGGGGTCCTGGGATGCAACGCCGTCGAGGTCGGAGCGAAGTTGAGCCAGGTCGACGCTTGGCGCACCACGGAACAGGGCGATGGCGCTGTCGGCGCTCACGAACCGGTGCCGCCGGAGTGGAGTCAGCTCACCCACAGGTACGCCGTTTCGAGTGACGACGAAACTCTCACCCTGGTCCAATCCCCTCATGATCTCACCGCTGTCGTTCCGAAGCTGCCGTTGGGTGATGTCTCTGGCCATGACAACATCGTAGCACGGAGTGCTACGATGTTGATGTCCGACCACCCTGGTCGTCCTGGTCGGCGAGAGTGGCGCCGGCCTGGAGGTCGCGGATGGTCTTGCCGAGTTGTCCAGACGAGAGGAGTCCGGGTCCGAGAGGGCCTGAACGATTCTGGCCGACGGGCGGAAGGGCTCGCAGGGCCGTCCGGACCTCGGTCGACATGTGGGTAAGCTGCGATCGGATCTCGTCCTCGGCGGTTTCTGGCCGGTCGGGAGCCGCCAGTCCGACCGCCTTGATGGCGTAGGCGGCGGCGCCCAGTGCGTGCGCCCCCATGTGGCAGACGGCCACGGCTCGGCTGGCAGCTCGGGCAGCGGCTGCTGCGGCGGGATCTTTTACATCCCTGGCAGGAACACCACCGACGAACCGACGGCGAACCTCGTCGGCAGTTTTCAGCTCCCCTCGGGAAAACGCCCGGGCCCGGGCGATGGCAACGCGAGGACGGTCGTCCTTCTGAGCTTCGGCCTCGCACAACCCCAGAACTCGCTCTGCGCAGTCGGCCGCCCATCCGGCGACGAGACGTCGATCGGCTTCGCCGACCGTCAGGCGGCATGATCAACACAACCAACCTGTCCGTCAACGCGCGCCAACTCCAGTGCGGCCTCCCTTGGTGACGGGGTTCAGGTGACAACAACGTTGTCACCGGGGGAGGCCGCTCTTCATGCCATTCGAATACGAGTGCCTATGGCCCACCAGGCCACATGTAGCTACATGTGCTACACTCGACGCTGTGAGTTCCTCGGTCTCAGTTCGAGAACTACGCAACACGGTCAGCGAAGTGTTGCGACGGGTGGAAAGCGGAGAACGTGTCACCGTGACGGTGGACCGTCGGCCGGTGGCCGAGATCACGCCCTTGCGGCGGCGCAGGAGGGTGCCCGCTCATGAAGCGCTCACCATCGCTGCGCGCCATCCCTCCGATCGGCGGCTGCTCGACGATGTGCGTGGGCTGCTGTCCGATTCGACGGACGAAGCATGAGAGCACTGCTCGACACCTCCTTCTTCGTCGCCACCGAGTCGGGACGACCGTTGGGCGATATGACTGGAGTGATGGAGACCGAGGTATCCGTCGTGACCTTGGCGGAGCTCACGCTCGGAGTGCTGATGGCTGATGATGCCGCAAGAGCCGCCCGTGTGGCAACGCTTTCTGCCGTCGAGTCGACGTGGGATCCTCTGCCGGTCGACGCCGAGGTGGCGCGCCAATTTGCCCGTATCGCCGCGGAGCTACGGGGTCGCCGTGAGAGAGTGCCGATACTCGACGCTCTTGTGGCGGCCACCGCCGCGGTGGAGCAGATACCTGTCGTCACTCAAGATCGGGACTACGACGCGATCCCAGGAGTCGAAGTCATTCGAGTGTGATCACTCAGGCATGGTCACCGATCCCACGCGAAGCCGGCGAGATCGGTTCCGGATCCCTCGGTTTGAGCTCTCTCGGTTTGACCACGAGTGCCCACGCCCCATCGAGCTCGAGACAGGAGGTCGCTATCCGTGCAAACTCCAAAACAATTGGTACAGCCCTAGACACATCGTCACTGGCGGGTGCCTACACGGCCTCGCCCGTCTCGAACTGGGCGTGACCACCGAAGTGGGCAGTTGCCGCTGCTCAGTTCGAAGATGCGCGCCTTGCGGCCCTCCCTGCATGCGAGCAGTTGGCATGGTCTGACGGACATCCACGGCGACACAGGAGAGGAGCTCCGCTCCGGTGGCGATGCTCAGAAGCGGGTGAGGCGCCAACCGAAGGACGGTCCAGACAGCGCTGCGGCCGTGACGACGGGGACCTGTACTTGTTCCTGGCCGATCCCTACGTCGAGATGCCCCAGCATCGTGCCCTTGGCCATCGGAGCTTGGATCGCGCGGGTGATCACCAGTTTCTCGGTCAGCGGCGCCCCTGGCCATCCGAGCAGTGTCGCGTTCGTCGTGGCCACGACCGGCACCGACGTGCTGTAGGGAGCATTCAACGTCGCGACGACGGTCCCGGCGTCGAGCACTTGGGCCCGCGTGAGCACTGCCCCGACCGCGGCGGCCAGCTTTGTCCCGGCGGAGAGGGCGGTTGTGAGAGGAGAGGTCCCTGTCTGCCCCATTACTCCACCGATGACCATTTCTGTGTGACCGGACACGAGGTGAGTTGCCGCGAAGATGAAAGACGCTCCGCCCTGGGGTATCCACCCCGTCTTCACTCCTACGATGCCGTTCTTCCCGACATCGGCGTTCACGTTGTACACGACACCGACGCCGGGAAATGTCGCCTGGGCCATGGCCACGATGCCGGCGAAGACCGGGTTCTTCATGGCCTGCATCGCCAGTTTCACCTGGTCGCTCACGGTCGACACGGTCGCCGGGTTCACTCCGCTCGAGTCGGCGTAGTGGGTGTGCGTGAGGCCGAGCTTGGATGCCTCGGCGTTCATCTTGGTGACGAACGCGGCGACACTCCCGGCATCCCACTGGGCCAGCAGCGACACGATGTTGTCTCCGGAAGGCAGCAGCGCGCCTTCCAGCGCTTTGAGCTCAGTGATCTGCTCGCCCGCGGTCACGGCAACCACCGAATCACCCTGGGCCAGGTCCTGCTGGTACTGAGTCACCTCAGCGGGGGTAACGGTGATCGAAGGCCCTGTGGCACCAGGGGCAAGTGGGTGGTCCTTCAAGATGATGTACGACGCCATGATCTTGGCGACGCTTGCGATCGAGAACTGCTGGTTGATTGTGGCGCCGGGAGCGGCCTTCGACGCCACGGTGCCGATGCCCTGGACGGCGACGGTGGCCACTCCCTGGCTCGGCCACGGGAGGGCAGGCGCGTGACCAGGGAAGTGCGTCGCCACCGTCTTGGGCTGCAACGTGGGACCGGGGGGCTTGCGCACCGATTGCACGACCAGGAGCGCGGCCACGACGATCACGACGACGAGTACCACGACGGCGGCCAGACTGCGACGGCCACCGGGAGACCCTGCTGCGGCGTGCGAGGGGGACCAGGAGGAGCGGTAGGCAGACATGAAGCCCCTACTTTAGAGACTCGAGAGGGGAGACGGTGGTCGCGTACCGGCCAACCCGCGGAGCACCCGCGTCCGAGTGAAGGCCGTCATCCCCTCCTCTCCCAGCTCCAAGCCGAAGCCCGACGCCTTCCACCCACCAAAGGGGGCCGTATGGTCCATCGCGGCCATCCCGTGCGCGTTGAGAAAGACCGTACCTGCCCCCAAACGTTGGGCGAGCAGGGCAGCGCGGTCGGGATCGTTCGTCCAGATCGAGGCGCACAGGCCGAAGGAGGTCGCATTCGCCTGGCGGATGGCATCCTCGGTGTCCTGGTAGCTCAAGATCGGTAGCACCGGCGCGAACTGCTCACTGACGACGATGGCCGAGTCCGGTGGGGGATCGATCACGATTGCGGGAGAGACGATGTACCCCCCGGCACCGGCGTCGGGCTCGCGGATCGTCGCCGGGCGGAGGACCTGGGCGGCGGACCCAATCGCTTCGTCGACCAGCCCCTCAGCCCGGTCTCGGGCGGCGGCGGTGTGCACCGGGTCCATCGTCACCTCGGAAGCCAGCCCGTCGCCAACGACCTCGCGGGCCAGGCGGGCCGTGAGCGCATCGACGAGCTCATTCATGATCGAAGCAGCGGCGTAAACCGTTGCAGCCGAGTGAGCGATAGTGATCACTCACGCTGCACCCCTTCTCGGGGTTCCTCGCCTGTTGCCAGGGTCGGTTCTGGCCTCACCGGGGACGGCCTCCCAGGATTGCAGAGGTCTTACGTCCCCTCCTCCGGCACCCGATGATCCGGCGTCGGAGCCGA